>NZ_JAIBNX010000298.1 GCF_026130045.1 Micromonospora sp. CPCC 205371 | reverse complement strand
CCCGCCGATCAAGGGCGAATGCACGTGGTTGGATCTCTTTTCCGCGTGCGTTTGCCCTTGATCCATGCAGATGTCCTTGATCGGCGGCGTTGAGTTAAGCGTGTGAGCCAGTTGTCGAGGTCGCCGTTCCACGACGCGCTGGGAACATTTGCTGTTGCCATAGCCACTGCCAGAGCAGCAGTAGATGTTCACAGCGCGAGAGGCTCGCCGCGCGGATCGGGACAATCCTCTCGGTGCCCGGCGCCGGGTCGGTCGTGGTGGCCGGGCTTGACACGGCGCCGGATCGCTTAACTCAACGGCGTTGTCTCCTTGATCGGCGAGCGCTGCGGCGTGGTCTGCGGGTGCTCGCCGCCATGGCGGGCGGAGATCAAGGCGCCGTAGGGCACGGCGGCGGCGATTCGTCCGCTTCGTGCTTCCGAGCGGCGAGATCTTGGCGAGTTATGGCGCCATCTCAGCCAGCAGCCATACCTCGCCAAGATCTCGGGTCGGCCAGTGCGCGGCGCTGGCGGTTGCGGATCTTGTTGTGTCTGAGTCGTCGGGGGGCGATGCCTGCGCTCCAAGTCTCCCGCTGAGAGCGAGTGTGACGCGGTCGCGCGTCACCGCGACGTGGGGTCCGTGGGGCGCCGTCGTCGGCCGCAAACCCCTTCGTTGCCGCATGGGTCGCCGCGGTGAAGGTCGTGGATTCTCCCGACATCGAAATGTACGGCCCGATGTGGGCTCGCGCAGTTCGTCGATCAAGGAGATTCGCATCGATCAAGGGCGAACGCACGCGGAAAAGAGATCGAATCACGTGCGTTTGCCCTTGATCGGCGGGAGAGGGGTGGGGAGGGGGGTCGGGGTGGGAAGGTGGCGGGGTTGGGGTTGCGGGTGGGAAGGGGCGGGCTCTTATAGTCGGCGGGTGACTCGGGCGGGGGAGCAGCGGGATGACGTGCCGCCGAGTGGTGGGGTCATGGGGTACGTGGCTGAGCTGCAGCAGTTCGACGAAAGCATGACGGTCGAGGAGGCAGCGCCCGGAAAGGCCACGGTCGAAGCGGCGTCCGAGGAAGCCGCGCCTCAGGAGGCTGTGGCTCAGGAGGCTGTGGCTCAGGAAGCTGTGGCTGGGGAGGTTGCGGCTGGGGAGGCGCGGGAGCGGGTGGCCAACGGGGAGGCGGCCGGGGCTGTCCGCGTACACGAAAAGCTGCCTTGGACGCGCACCGAGATCGCGCTGGCCGTGGTGTTCGTGGTTGTGGCCGCGACTGTCGTCGTGGGTGGGGCGTACGCGTTGATGGCGCAGCGGCGGCCTGCCGGTGAGGTGGCGTTGCCGCTGCCGATGGTCGTGCCGTCGCTGTCGCCGCAGGCGTCGCCGGCGGAGACGCCGCCGGCGGGGGCTAGCCCGACGCCCGTGGCGGAGGGGCCCGGGGAGAGCCGCCGGCGCGCGGCGCCGGGTGGCGGGCCCGGGTCCGCGAGTCCGGCGCCGGAGTCGGCGACGAGCGCGCCGGTCGCGGCCGCTGACCTGCGCGCGAGCTATGCGCGCGCGGCCAACACCGGCCTGCTGGGGCTTGGCGGGTACCGGGGTGAGGTGACCATCCGCAACGAGGGTGCGGGTGCGGCGCCGGGCTGGGAGGTCACGCTGAGCCTGCCGGCGGGGCTGGAGGTGAGCGGCGCGTGGGGTGCGGAGTTCGCGCAGGATGGAGCACTGGTGATCTTCACGCCGGAGGACGGTGCGGGTGCGGTGGCGTCGGGTGGGTCGGTGGTGTTCACGTTTGATGTGCCGGGACTGCTCGCCGGGGAGCCAACCGGCTGCGCCATTAATGGGCGAGCCTGCGCCTAATTTCCGCCTTTTGTCCGAAAAGCGCCGAATAACGCCAGACTGAGTTGCATGATCAGTGGGTATACGGGCTGCGAGTGACAGGAGGGACCCGTATGTCCGAACCTTTGGCGGTGGAGCAGGTCGACATCGACGGTGCGCTCACCGATATGTGGAGATCAGTGCTGTTGTTCGTGCCCAAGGCGATCGCGTTCATCGCGATCCTCGTCGTGGGCTGGATCATTGCTCGGTTCGTGCTGAAGCTGGTCGACAAGATTTTGGAGCGGATCGGCTTCGACCGCGCGGTGGAGCGCGGCGGCATCGGCCGCGCGCTGCAGAACACCAAGTATGACGCGAGCGACATCGCGGCGCGGATCGTGTATTACGCGGTGTTGCTGTTCACGCTCCAACTGGCGTTCGGGGTGTGGGGGCCGAACCCGATCAGCGACCTGATCAGCGCGGTGGTCTCGTGGCTGCCGAAGGCGTTCATCGCGATCGTGATCGTGGTGGTGGCCGCGGCCATCGCCAGTGCCGTGCGTGACCTGGTCACGGGTGCGCTGGGTGGCCTGACGTACGGCAAGCTGCTCGCCAACCTGGCGTCCATCTTCATCATCAGCCTCGGCGTGATCGCGGCTCTCAACCAGGTCGGCATCGCGACGACCGTGACGACGCCGGTGCTGATCGCCGTGCTGGCCACGGTGGCCGGCATCCTGATCGTCGGTGTCGGTGGCGGTCTCGTGCGGCCGATGCAGCAGCGTTGGGAGGGCTGGCTCGACCGGGCGGCCGCCGAGACGCAGGTGATCCGCGAGAGGGCGCAGGCCTACGCGGCTGGCCGGGAAGACGTCAACCGGCAGATGGCTGACCGCACCGAGCCGTTGCCCGCTGGCGCTCAGTCGCCCGCGATGGCGGCGGCCCAGCCGGGCGTGTACCAGTCGACGGCGGGCTCGCCGCCGCCGGCGGCTCCGTCAGCTCCGGCGGCGCCAGCGGCTCCGCCCGCGCCGGCGCCCGGGTCCATGGCCAACGACGAAACGCAGCGTATCGAGCGCCAGTAGAACGCTCTGTCGTCCCGCCGATCTTGTGGCTTCACCGGCCGCGAGATCGGCGGACGGCGCGCTATCGAGCGAGCGCGCAGACGGCCAGCAGGCGGGTCAGGACCCAGTCTTGCGCGGCGCTCCAGTCGATTGCCTCGGGCTCTCGCCAGCCGTGCTCGACCGCGGCCTCGCGAACGCCCTCGGCGTATCCGGCCAAATGCACCGGGGTCAGCTCGCGCATATCACCGAAGAGGCTGTCGCGGATGGCGGCGGCGTGCTGGTCGATTGCAGCGAGCAGGCCGGGGTGCCGGGCGGCCGCGTCGAGACCGGCCGCACCGATGGACGCCATCAGGCTAGCCAACACGGAGCGTGCCGACTTGGTCGCGGAGCGTGCGGAAATGCCGCTGAGGAACCCGGTCATGATGACTGACCGTAGTCGTGGACGGCGTTCCAGTCCTTCGGCCAGTCGGCTGATTCTCGCTCGTTTTCCGTGAGAGGGATATCACGGACTATTCGTCGCTGCGCACCTTGACCGGGCGGCGACGGCGCATCGAGTCGTCAGCCATGATGACGGTAGCGACCATGAGTGCCACGACGACGCTGAAGAGCCACGACTCGTCTGGCAGGAGGCGGGCGGAGAGCGGAGCCTGCATCGCGGTCAGCACGAAGCCGACCCACGCGAAACGGCGCTGGCGTGGGGTGAGGAAGCCGGGGGCTTGGCGCATCCGGAAAGTCTGCCCCGCGGTTCCGGGGCTGCCATGGGACGTTCGGCCGATAACGATTGAGCCGTCCGGTTGAGACTGCCGTGAATCGCGTTGGCCGTACCGGGCAGCCGTCGGGAAAGATCAGAACCCATGTCGACCGCCAAGACCGCGACCCGTGGGTCGCTGCTCCTGCTGGCGTACTTCGCGTTCATCAGCCTTGGACTGCCGGACGGCCTCATCGGCGTGGGCTGGCCGTCGATCAGCCCGGACCTCGGCGTGCCGCTCGACGCGGTCGGCCTGCTGCTGATCGCGGGAACCACCGGGTACATCACGTCGAGCGTGGCGGCCGGCTTCACGATCGCCCGGCTGGGCGTGGGCTGGCTACTCGCCGGAAGCACGGCGCTGGCCAGCCTGGCGCTGACCGGGTACGCGACGTCGCCGGTACTCGCCATGATGATCGGGTGCGCGCTGCTGCTCGGGCTGAGCTCCGGCGCGATCGACTCGGGGCTCAACGCGTACGCGGCGGCCGCCTTCGGGCCACGGCACATGAACTGGATGCACGCGTTCTTCGGGCTGGGCGTCGCGATCGGACCACTGATCATGACCTCGGTGATCAGCGCGGGGCTGTCGTGGCGTTGGGGGTACGCCGCGGTAGCGACCGCACAGGCGGTGCTGGCCACGGCGTTCGCGCTCACCGCGCGGAACTGGGCCGCGCACCGGCCCATGGAAGACGGCGACTCGCCGGCGCTCAAGGTGCCGATCCGGGACACGCTCGCCATTCCCGCCGTGTGGTTCGGCGCGCTGGCGTTCGCGGTGTACGTGGCGGTCGAGGTGGCGGCCGGGCTGTGGGCGTACCTGCTGCTGACCGAGGGACGCGGCCTCAGCGGTGCGGTCGCCGGTGTGTGCGTGTCCGGGTACTGGGCCAGCCTGTTCCTGGGACGGGTGGTGCAGGGCGTGGTCGCCGAGCGGCTCGGCAGCGACCAGGTGCTGAAGGCCAGCCTGGCCGGCATGGTGGTCGGGGCGGTACTGGTGGCGCTGCCCGCGCCCGGCTGGGTGGCCGTCGTCGGGCTCGCGATCATCGGGTTCGCGGCGGCGCCGGTGTTCCCCCTCATGACGCTCACGACCGCCGACCGGGTCGGGCGGGCGCACGCGGACCGGGCGATCGGCGTACAGATCGGTGCGGCCGGACTCGGCGGCGCGCTCCTGCCCGGTGCGGTCGGTGTGCTGCTGAACCGCCTGGACGTCGAGTACCTGGGTCCGGTGCTGGTGGCCTTGTCAGTACTCCTGTTCGTGCTGAACGCCGCGTCGGCCCGTAAGGGTTAGTGCGGGCCCGTCCTGCCCGTCGTGGTCGGGCGGTCCTCGTGGTCCGGGATGTCCTCGTCGTGGCCGAACGCGGCCTCCGCACCCGCGTCGTTGCCGGTGACGTCGTCGACCTGGCCGTCCTGTGACGAGACGCCCATCGCTCGCGTGAGCTCCTCGACGGGAAGCTTCTCCTCGTCGCGCCACACGCCGTCGTCGTTCGTCATGTCGCTCCCTTGCTGAAAAGGTCGGGGGGCCGGCGGGCGCCCCCGCCCCACCCGCCGTCGCCTTCCGTGATGCCGTCCCCTTGCAGAAGAGGGGGGGGTGCGGGCGCCCGCCGGCTCCCCACCGTTGATTCGCTACAGCGGCGGCGGCATCTCGGTGCCTGGCCGCGGCGCGGCCGTGCTGGGCCTTTCGGTGCCCGGCCGCGGCACCTCGCCGCGCCACGCGCCGGTCTCCTGGCCGCCACGCTGCTCGATGAACTCCTTGAACCGCTTGAGATCACCCTTCACGCGGGTCTTCAGCAGGCCGAGCTTGTCGGCGCCCTTCTCCACGGCGCCCTCCGGATCGAACTCCATCTGCGCCGTCACCCGGCTGTGCGTGTCGTCGAGCCGGTGGAACGTCACCACGCCCGCCTGCTTGACGCCTTGCGTGGAGGTCCACGCCACCCGTTCGTCGGGCAGCTGTTCGGTGATCTGCGCGTCGAACTCGCGCTTCACCCCACCGATCTCGACCTTCCAATGGGTCATCGTGTCCGACATTTGCCGGACCTCCTGGACCCCTTCCATGAACTGGGGGAACTCCTCGAACTGGGTCCATTGGTTGTAGGCCGTGCGGACTGGTACCGCAACGTCCACAGACTCGGTAACCCCACCCATTGGTATTCCTCCTAACTGTCGTTCGCGCGTCGCAACGTGGCCCACACCTCGGTGACCGTCTCGAACGTCGTGCCCGAGGGGAGCCGGTCCAGCGCGGCCAGCACGTCGTCCGGCGCCTGGTGGCGTTCGGCGGAGCGCCGAAGGGACTCGCGGTCGGCGGGCAGCGCCGACAAGTCCAGGTACCGACCCAGCCGGCTGCGCTGCTCGACCTCCTCGCTCGTCATGTCCTCCGGAGCGCCGGTGCGGTAATCACCGGCCGGCACCGTGGTCGGTTCGGGCTGGTCCTCGCCGGCGGGTTCCGGCTGGTGCCACTCCTCGACCCGGGAGCCGGCGGCGCTTCCCTGCACCATGCCGCGCACCTCAGCGGCCATCTGATCGTCCAGACGCGGACCGTGCTTACTGCTGCCACGTTCCATGCGTTTTGCCGTACCCGACGCCTGGAAGGCCAAACACCTGGCCCATGGGCTGGGGAAACGGCTAGGCCGCCGGGTCCGCCGCGCTGGGATGCCGCGCTGCGGGCGGCGTGCTGTGGCGCCGCGGGCGGCGCAGGTCAGGCCGGCCGTGCGGGCCGCACGGCCCGCGCCGGTTGTGTGGCGCGGCAGGGTCTGGGGCTAGTCGGAGGGCTCGGTGCGTGGGGGGAGGACTGGGTCGTCGGTGTCGTTGGCGCCGGCCTGGATCTGGCGGCCGCGCTGAAGCTCGGCGTTCATTTCCACGCCGAGCATCAGGGCGCAATTCGACAGGTACAGCCAGACGAGGAACGCGATCACCGCGCCCAGGCTGCCGTACGTCGCGTCGTACGAGCCGAAGTTCGCCACGTACAGCCCGAAGCCGAACGACACGATGCCCCAGGCGATCAGCGTTGCGAACCCGCCGACGGTGAGCCACCGGAACCGCGGCGGCTGCACGTTTGGCGCGATCCAGAACATCATCGCGAGCAACAGGAGCATCACCAGTACCAGCACCGGCCACTTGACGATCGTCCACAGTGTCTTCGGCGCGTCGCCGAGGTTGAGCTTCTCGCCGATCGCGTCGGTGACCGGGCCGCTGACGATCAGGATGACCGCGACCACCGCGAGCAGTACCAGCGCCGTGGCCGTGACGAGCAGTTGCAGCGGGCGCAGCTTGTAGATCGGCCGGCCCTCGGCGACCCCGTAGATGGCGTTGGAGGCCCTGGTGAAGGCGCCGATGAATCCGGACGCCGACCACAGCGCGCCGATGAGACCGAAGCTGAGCAGCACGCTGGCCGAGTCCTGATTGGTGACGTCTTCGATGATGCTGACGACGCTGTCGTTGGCCACCACCGATCCGGCGCCCACGTCCTCGGCAAGGTCGGTGATCGTGGTGACCGTCCGCTCGCCTTCGGAGACCAGCCCGACGAGCGCGACGATGACGATGAGGGCGGGGAAGAGGGCGAGCACACCGTAGTAGGTGAGCGCGGCCGCCCAGTCGGTGCAGTTGTCCTTCATGAAGCCCTTGACGCTGCGGGCCAGTACGCCCCGCCAGGTGGACCAGCGCAGGTCGCGGAGCCCGCGGGGGACACCTATCCGGTTGGCCGCCGTTGTCGCCATGCCCGCCGGTACCCGTCTGTGACCAGGCACAAACGTTTGCGTGTCGACACGCGGGGGAACCGCGATCACAGCGGCAAAACGAGGAGGCCATCATGCCGGCACGCAAGGAGATGCCCAGCACGCTGAAGCGCTCGCCGAAGAAGGCGCAGGACACGTGGGCGAAGACGCATGACTCGGCGGTCGAGTCGTACGGCGAGGGCGAGCAGGCACACCGCACCGCCTTCTCCTCGCTCAAGCACTCGTTCGAGAAGGTCGGTGACCACTGGGAACCCAAGGACGGCAAGGGGCCGAGCGACGCGCAGGCCGCCCGCAGCCGCCGGGCCAAGCCGGCGAAGACGGCGGGCGGAGTCGATGCGAACGCCTCCAAGGAGCACCTGATGGAGATCGCCAAGAGGCTCGACATCCGCGGTCGCTCCCGGATGACCAAGCCGGAACTGGTCGAGGCCATCCAGAAAGCGAACAACCGCAAGACCGCAAAGGCCCGTCGCTAACGGGGTAGCTGGAGGCGCGGGCCCTCGCCCTGCGTCAAGGCCGAGCCAGGCGGCCTCGCCGCCCGCTGGCTCGCCGTCCGCGTGGATCAAGGGCATTCGCATCGATCAAGGGCAAACGCACGCGGAAAAGAGATCGAACCACGTGCGTTTGCCCTTGATC
>NZ_JAIBNX010000297.1:5895-7978 GCF_026130045.1 Micromonospora sp. CPCC 205371 | reverse complement strand
CCCGCACGCCCGCGTCGGCGATGGCCCGCACGGTGCCGGCGAGGAACAGGTCGGCGTTGTACCCGATCCGGCCCCGGACGCCGTCGGGCGCGCCGCCGTCGGTGACCCGCTCGGCCAGGCTCACGTTCAGGTCGAACTTGGCGGTCTCCAGCTCCACGGCCTCCACCTCGACCCGCAGTCCCGGCAGGTCGAGCGCGTGCGCGGCGGCGTCGGCGAGCGAGGCGCCGGCGCTCGGGCCGTTCTGCGCCGCGAACATCACCTGGAACAGCGGGTGCCGCGACAGCGACCGGGCCGGGTTGAGCTCCTCGACGAGGCGCTCGAACGGCAGGTCCTGGTTGGCGTACGCCTCCAGGTCGGTCCCGGCCACCCGGGCGAGGAGCTCGTCGAACGTGGGGTCGCCGGAGGTGTCGACCCGCAGCACCAGGGTGTTGACGAAGCACCCGACGAGGGCGTCAAGCGCGCTGCTGGCGCGTCCGGCGATGGGCGTGCCGACGACGATGTCGGTGCCGGCCCCCAGGCGGTGGAGCAGCGCCGCGAAACCGGCGTGCGCGACCATGAAGAAGGTCGCGCGATCCGACCGCGCGGCCTGGCACATGCGGGTGTGCAGGTCGGCGTCGAACTCGAACGCGACCACGCCGCCGCGCATGCCGGTGGCGCGCCAGCGTGGCCGGTCGACCGGCAGGCTCAACTCCTCCGGAAGGTCGGCGAGCCGCCCGGTCCAGTATTCGAGCTGGCGGCGCAGCGGGCTGTCCGGGTCGTCCTCACCACCGAGCAGTTGCCGCTGCCACAGCGCGTAGTCGGGGTACTGGACCGGGAGCGGCGCGAAGTCCGGTGCCGCACCGCCCGCCCGCGCCGTGTACGCCCGGCCGATGTCGTGGGCCAGCGGCGCCATCGACCAGCCGTCTCCGGCGATGTGGTGCACCACCACCGCCAGCACGTGCTCCGACGGCCCCAGCGCGAACAGCCGGGCCCGCACCGGAAGCTCGGTGGTCAGGTCGAACCGGTCCCGCGCCACCTTCGCCAGCGCACCGGGCAGGGCCGGTGCCTCGACCGGGACGACCGGCACGTCGAGCCCGGCGTCCGCGTCGCGTACCTCCTGATAGGGCTCGCCACCGGCCATGGGGAACACCGTGCGCAGGCTCTCGTGGCGGCGCACGACGTCGCGCACCGCGAGCGCGAGCGCGGCCGCGTCCAGGTCACCGGTAAGCCGGAGCGCGGTCACGATGTGGTACGCGCCGGACGCCCCCTCCAGGAGGTTCAGGAACCACAGCCGCCGTTGCGCGTACGACAGCGGCACCAGCGGCGGCCGGTCGACCGGGGCCAAAGGCGGTTGTGCCGCTCCCCCGGGCCGGAGCCGCCCGACCAGCTCGGCCACCGACGGCGCCTCGAAGACGGTGCGCAGCGGCAGCTCGACACCGAGCGCCGCCTCGATGGCGTTGACCAGCCGGGTGGCGAGCAGCGAGTGGCCGCCGAGCGCGAAGAAGCTGTCGTCGACCCCGACGTGCGGCAGGCCCAGCAGCTCGGCGAAGAGTCCACAGAGGATCTCCTCGTGCGGTGTGCGCGGCTCGCCGCCGGAGGCCTCGGCACCGAGCGCCGGTACGGGCAGCGCGGCCCGGTCGAGCTTTCCGTTGGCGGTCACCGGGAGCGAGTCCAGCACGACGAATCCGGCCGGCACCATGTACTCGGGCAGCAGCGACCGCGAGTGGTCGCGCAGCGCGTCGGCCAGGCGGCCGGTGTCGCGTGCGAGCACCGGGTTGTTCGTGTGTTCGCGGGCCGTCGACGTGACGGCCGGCCGGTACACGTCGGTGAGCGCGCCCGCGGTGGCCGGGTCGAGGAAGACCACGTCCAACCGGCCGTCGCCGTCGCCGCTCGACCACGTCACGACGGTCTGGCGGCCGAACCGGCGGCCCAGTGCGGGCCATGCCTCCGGGTCGGGACCGGTGGCATCGCCGAGCGCGCGGAGCGCGTCGGGCAGCCGCCCCGCGGCCAGGGTGCGGGCCGCGGGCCCCTCCTTGGCGGGGCGGCCGGGGGGGGCCCCGGGGACGCGGGGGGGGGGGGGGGGCCCGGCGGGGGGGTCGCGCTC
>NZ_JAIBNX010000297.1:0-5885 GCF_026130045.1 Micromonospora sp. CPCC 205371 | reverse complement strand
GGGGGGGGGGGCGGGGGGCGGCGGCGGCCGCGGGGCGCGCGGGGGCCACCCGCCCGGCGGCCGGGGGGCGGCCCGCGTCCGCCTCGTTGGCGAGCCGGCCGTTGGGCACGCCGGTCACGCGGAGGGCGGCGGCGCCCTCGGCGAGGCGATCGGTCACCGCGGCGAACCCGTCCGCCTCGGCGGGCCAGGGCAGTTCGGGGAGCGCCGCCAGCGACGTGACCGGCCCGGTGTGCAGGACGGCGTCGTACCGGTAGCGGGTCAGCTCGTTGTGGTGCCGGCCACGCTTGACGCGGATGTCGCAGCCCGCGAACTCGTCGAGCGCGGCCGCCATCCCGGCGAAGAACTCGGGGTCGACCAGCAGCTCCTTCTCCCGAAGGACGGCCTGGTCGGCGGCGCTGGCCACCGCCTCGGCGCGCGCGCCGGGGTCGGCCCGGTGCAGCCGCACCGCCGCGTGGAACGTGCGGGCCAACCGGCGGCTGCGGACGTCGCCGACGAATACGGCACCGCCCGGCGCGAGCACGCCGGCGGCACCACGCAGCACCTCGGTCAGGTAGTCGGCGTCCGGGAAGTACTGCACGACCGAGTTGAGGACCACCACGTCGAAGTGCCCCGCCGGCAGCCCGGAGAAGTCGTCGGCGGGCTGGGCGCGCAGGTGTACCCGGCCGGCGAGCGACGGGCGGCGGTCCAGCTCCCGGCGCAGCGTGGCGATGGCCGCCGGGGACAGGTCGGTGGCCCAGTACGCCTCGCAGGCCGGCGCGAGCTGGGACAGGATCAGGCCGTTGCCGGCACCGATCTCCAGCACGCGGCGCGGACCGAGCGCCCGAATCCGGTCCACTGTGGAGGCACGCCACTCGCGCATCTGCTCCAGGGGCATCGGCCGCCCGTCGTAGCTGCTGTTCCACCCGAAGAAGTCCTCGCCGAACGACCGGGCGGGCGCGTCCGAGTACATGCTCTGGTAGATCTGGTGCCACTCGGCCACCTGGTGCCGGGCGGCGTCGACCCGCGCGGCGGACCGCCGCCGATCGGGCACGACGTACCCGACGAGGCAGGTCTCCCCCGCCGGATCGCGGCGGGCCACCACCTCGGCCTGCGCCACCTCGGGGTGCTTGGCAAGCGCGGCGGCCACCTCCGCCAGCTCGACGCGGAAACCGCGGATCTTGACCTGGTCGTCGACCCGCCCGAGGAACTCGAGGCCGCTCTCGGGGTGCCACCTCGCGAGGTCACCGGTGCGGTACATCCGGGCGCCGGCCGGGCCGAACGGGTCGGCGACGAACCTCTCCACGGTGAGCCCCGGCTGGCCGGCGTATCCGCGCGCCAGCCCGGTACCGGCCAGGTACAGCTCGCCCGGCACGCCGTCGGGGACCGGGCGAAGGGCGTCGTCGAGCACGTACACCCGGCGCCCGGCGAGCGGCTCACCGATCGGCAGCGAGGTGCCCGCGCGGTACGGCGGGCGCACCTCCGCCGCGGTCGCGCAGAGGGTGGCCTCGGTCGGGCCGTAGAGGTGGCGCACGACCGCTCCCGGCGCGCGGGTCAGGGCGCGCTCCACGGCCGCCGGGGAGACCACGTCACCGCCGGTGAGCACCTCCCGCACCCGCGCCAGGCAGTCCGGTGCCTCCTCGACGACGAGCCGGAACAGGCCGGCCGTGAAGTGCACCGCGGTGACGTCGTACCGGGCGAGAAGGTCGGCGAGCGTGCGGATGTCGAGGCGCCCCGGCGGAGCAACCACGATCTGGCCGCCGGACAGCAGCGGCACCCAGATCTCGTAGTTGGAGATGTCGAACGCGTACGGGGCGTGCAGCAGCAGCCGCTCGTGGTGGCCCGTGCGCCACATCGGGTCGTCGGCCAGCGTCACGACGTGCCGGTGCGGCACCCCGATCCCCTTCGGCGTGCCGGTGGACCCGGAGGTGTACATGACGTAGGCGAGCATGTCGGGATGTATCCGCACCGCCGGTGGCTCGGCGGCCACGTCGTCGGCTCGGACGTCCTGCCCGAGCACCAGGCGCGGGCCGGCGTACCGGACGTCGCGGCGGGCCGTCGCCGGGTCGGCGATGAGGACCTCCGCGCCCGCGTCGCGCAGGATCCAGCGCAGCCGCTCGTCGGGATGGGACTCGTGCAACGGTACGTAGGTGCCGCCGGCCTTGAGCACGGCGAGCAGCGCCACCAGCAGGTCCGGCGAACGGTCGAGCAGGATGCCGACCGGGGTCTCGGTGCCGACGCCGAGCTCGGCGAGTCGGTGCGCCAGCGCGTTCGCGCGCTCGTCGAGCTCGCGGTAGGTCACGCGCTCGTCCGCGAAGTGGACGGCCACGGCTTCGCCGTCGGCCGATACCCGCCGCGCGAACCGGGCCGGGATCGTCAGGGCCGGCACGGCCCCGGGTCCGGCGGATGGTGTACCGGTCAGCCGCCCCCGCTCCTCCGGCGTGAGCACGTCGAACTCGCCGATCCGGCGCTGCGGGCCGTCGACCGCCTGCGCCAGCAGGCTCACCAGCCGGCGGCTGACGACCTCGACGGTGCCGCGGTCGAACAGGTCGGCGCGGTACTCCACCACACCGGTGATACCGGCCGGCTCGCGGTCCGCGGTGAAGCGTTCCCGAAGGTTGAAGGCCAGGTCGAACTTGGCGAACCCGCCGACGTCGGGCTCGACGCGCACGTCCAGGCCTGGCACGGCGACCACGGCCTCGACGTTGTTCTGGAGGGCGAGGAAGACCTGGAACAGCGGGTGCCGCGAGAGGGAACGCTCCGGTTGCAGCGCCTCGACGAGCAGCTCGAAGGGCAGATCCGCCTGCGCGTAGGCGGCCAGGTCGGTCTCCCGTACCCGGGCGAGCAGATCGACGAAGCGGGGATCTCCGGACGTGTCGGTGCGCAGCACGAGCGTGTTGACGAAGAACCCCACAAGATCGTTGAGGGCCTCGTCGGCGCGGCCGGCGACGGGTGTGCCGATCGGCAGGTCGGTGCCGGCGCCCAGCCGCGACAGCAGGCTGGCGACGCCGGCCTGCAGGACCATGAAGGCCGTCGCGCCGTGCTCCCGCGCCAGCGCGAGCAGCGCCCGGTGCAGGTCGGCGTCGATGGTCACCGGCACCTCGCCACCGGCGAAGGTGGACCGGGCCGGGCGGCGCCGATCGGCCGGCAGCTCCAGCTCCTCCGGCGCCCCGGCCAGGGCCGCCCGCCAGTAGCCGAGCTGCGTCGCGAGCAGGCTGCCCGGATCGCGCTCGTCGCCGAGCAGCTCGCGCTGCCAGAGCGTGTAGTCGGCGTACTGGACGGGAAGCTCGGTCCAGCCGGGTGGCCGGCCAGCGGTGCGCGCCGCGTACGCGGTGCCGAGATCCCGCGCGAGCGGCGCCATCGACCAGCCGTCGGCGGCGATGTGGTGCAGCAGGAGCAGCAGCACGTGCTCGGTGGGCGAGAGCTCGTACAGGCGCGCCCGCGGGGGCGGGTCGGTGACGAGGTGGAGGGTGGCCGCCGCGCCGCCCCGCAGCACCTCCGGCAGCGCGGCCTCGTCGACGGCCGTCACCGGCAGCGCCGGGGCCGCCGAGGCCGGCGGCAGCACCACCTGGCACGGGCGCCCGTCGACCTCGGGGAAGACGGTGCGCAGCGACTCGTGCCGCGCGACCAGATCGGCGAGGGCCGCGGCCAGCGCGTCGCGGTCGAGCGCGCCGGTGAGCCGGAGCACCCTGGTCACGTTGTACGTGGTCGCGGTGCGGTCGAGGCGGTGCAGGAACCACAGCCGCTGCTGGGCGTGTGACAGCGGGACGGCCGCGGGTCGCCGCCCGGCCCGCAGCGGCGGCCGCGCCGGGCCGGCCGAGACGATCCGCTCGCTGATACCGGCCGGTGTCGGCGCCTCGAACACGGCACGCAGCGGCACCTCGGTGCCGAAGATGGCGCGGAGCCGGTTGATCAGCCGGGTGGCGAGCAGCGAGTGCCCGCCAAGGTCGAAGAAGCTGTCGTCGGCCCAGACCCGCGGCACCTCCAGCACCTCGGCGAACGCTACGCAGACGAGCTCTTCGTGCGGGGTCGCCGGTGCCCGCCCCGATGTCCCGGCGGCGAAGTCGGGCGCGGGCAGGGCGGCCCGGTCGAGCTTGCCGGTGGCGGTACGCGGAAGCTCGTCGACGACCACGACGGCGGCCGGCACCATGTACGGGGGCAGCACGCTGGCCAGCCGCTCCCGCAGGAGCGCCGGGTCCAACTGGCGGCCCGGCTCGGCCACGACGTAGGCGACCAGCCGGTCGCCGCCCGGGTCGCGGTGGGCGAGAACCGCCGTGTGGGCCACCCCCGGCTGCCGGCCGACGGCGGCGCGCACCTCACCCGGCTCGATCCGGAAGCCGCGGATCTTGACCTGCTCGTCGGCGCGCCCGAGGTATTCGAGCTGGCCGTCGTTGCGCCACCGCACCCGGTCACCGGTGCGGTACATCCGGGCCCCGGGTTGGCCGTACGGGTCGGCCACGAAGCGTTCCGCGGTCAGATCCGGGCGTCCCAGGTATCCGCGGGCCAGCAGCCCACCTGCGACGTACAGCTCACCGGGCACGCCCACCGGCACGAGACGGAGCCGGTCGTCGACGACGTAGACCCGGGTGTCCTCGTACGGGCGCCCGATCGGCACCGGACCGTCGGGCACGGGAGCGCCCGGGTCGATCCGGAACTCGGTGCAGTTCACGGTCGTCTCGGTCGGGCCGTACGCGTTGAAGACCGTGACGCCGGGATGCCGCTCGCGCCAGCCCCGCAGCGCGGTGCCGACCAGCGCCTCACCACCCACCACCATCGCCCGCGTGGGAGCCACGGCCTCCGGTAGCGCCTCGAGCAGCGGCAGGTGACTCGGCGTGATCTTCGTGAACGTCGGCCGCGCTCCGGTCGCCGCCGCCTCCTCGGTCAGCTCGGCGAGCCGGACCAGCCCGCCACTGGCCAGTGGCGCGTGCAGGGTGGTGACGGAGGCGTCGAAGGTGACCGGCGCGTGTTGCAGCGCGGTACCGGCGGCGCTGGGGTACGCCCGCGTCGCGTGCCCGAGGTAGGTGGCCAGCGCGCGGTGCTCGATCACCACGCCCTTCGGCTCACCGGTGGAGCCCGAGGTGTAGATGACGTAAGCCGGATGCTCCGGGTGGACGGTGACCGGCGGCCGCTCGCCGGAGCGCCCGGCGATCCGCTCGGCGGTGCGCGCCTGGTCGAGCGTCACCCGCTCGACCCTGGTCTCCGGCAGCCCTGCCGCGACACCGGCCGTGGTGACGAGCAGGGCCGGCCGCGCGCTGGCGAGGACGGTCGCGATCCGCTCGGCCGGATGGCTGGGGTCGATGGGCAGGTAGGCGGCCCCGGACTTGAGGACCGCCAGCAGACCCACCACCAGGTCGACGGTGCGCGGCAGGGCGACGGCCACCACGCGCTCCGGACCGGCGCCGCGCTCCGAAAGCTCGTGGGCCAGCCTGTTTGCCCTGGTGTCCAGCTCGGCGTAGCTGAGGACGGATTCGGCATCGGCCACGGCCGGCGCGGCGGGGTCGCGGGCGACCTGCGCCTCGAACAGCTCCATGAAGGTGCCGCCGGCAACGCCGTCCGTGCGGCCGTCCGCACCGCGGCCCCACTCGCCGAGCAGCCGCCGGCGCTCCGCGGGGTCGAGGATCTCCGCCTGCGAGATGGGCACATCGGGCGCGGCGGTGACCGCGTCGAGAAACCGCACGAGCGCGTCCGCCAGGCGCCGCACGGACTCGGCGTCGAAAAGGTCGGTGCTGTACTCCACGCGCCCGGTGATCCCGGCGGGCGAGCCGTCGGCCGCGTAGCTCTCGGCGAAGTTGAACGCCAGATCGAAACGGGCCGCCCGGGTGGGCACCTGCCACACGGTCGCCTGGAGCCCGGGCAGGTCCAGAGTGGACGGCACCTCCGGCTGCAACGCCAACATCACCTGAAACAAC
>NZ_JAIBNX010000296.1 GCF_026130045.1 Micromonospora sp. CPCC 205371 | reverse complement strand
TACCGGACATCCCAAACGCCCCAACCCGAAAGCCAAACCCAGCCAAAATCCTTAAATCCCCAGCGTCTCGCCGATCAAGGGCGAATGCACGCGGAAAAGTGATCCAACCACGTGCATTCGCCCTTGATCCATGCAGAGCACCTTGATCGACGCCGTGAGTTGGGCGGTCGGTGCCGCGTCGGGGCGGGTCGGACGCCGCAGTCGGGCCGGGGCGCCGTGCGCCCTGGGACCGGAATGCCCCGCTCCGCGCCGCGGACCTCGCAGGCTGGGAACGATGACCTTGACCGCTGTCGCCCACGTGCCGCAGCGCGATCCGAGCTCTCGGCCGGCGAGACCCTCGGTGGTCCGGCCCGAGACCGCGACGGCATCCCGGTGACGACGAAGGGCGCCTCCTCCGAGGAGGAGAACGCCCTAGTCAAGGTGTGGCGCGCCCGAAGGGATTCGAACCCCTAACCTTTTGATCCGTAGTCAAATGCTCTATCCGTTGAGCTACGGGCGCAGGTGCTCGACCAGTGTACATACCAGCCGCGGCGCGGAGACTCCGGGATTCGAACCCGGGAGGGGCGGTAAGACCCCAACCGCATTAGCAGTGCGGCGCCATAGACCAGACTAGGCGAAGTCTCCAGGCAGCCCTCTCAGGCCACCGCCGGTCGAGGATACCGTGACCGCCGGTCGGGCAGCAAAGAGGTACGGGGTTTCCGAGAGGTGCGGCGCGCTGATCGGGACTAGGCTGCCACGACATGGAGGAGGACCAGCGGTCCAGCGGCCGGCGACCCCGGCCGACCGGCCAGCGCGCCGAGCCGGGGGCCGAGGCCACCGGCCGGCAGGCCAAGGCGCGCGGCCGCGGCCCGGAAGCGGCGTTCACCCCGCCCGAACCCGAGCCTGAGCAGCATCGGAAGCCGCCTGCCAACCGGCCCGAAGCGCCCCGTCCGGCGCCGTCCGTGCTCTTCCAGGCCCCAGCGCCGCCGCCCGCAAGCCCTAGACCCGCGACCCCGCCTCCGGCCCCCGAACTGCCCTTCGACGCCCCCAGCGGTGAGCCAGCCCCACGAAGCGAACGGCCCACACGCAGCCAGCCACCCGCGCAAAACGAGCCAGCCGCACGTAGCGAACGGCCCGCACGTAGCGAACGGCCGGCGCGAAGCGAGCCACCACCCACGCAAGACGAGCCAGCCGCGCACGGCGAAGGGCCCGCACGAAGCCAGCGGCAGCCGAAGGCCAGGTCCACGTCGCAGGGCGAGGCACCAGACGAGAAGGACCCAGCCAAGCCGGCCGAACGCGCGACCAAGGCAACGCGGGCCAAGAAGACCACGGCCAAGGCGACCCCTGCCAAGGCGACGCCGGCCAAGGCCGCACCCCGCAAGGCCGCACCGTCCAAAGCCGCAGCTTCCCGGGCCACATCCTCCAAGGACGTCCCGGCCAAGGGCACGCCTGCCAACGACACCCCGGCGAAACCGCCGCGAGCGAAGGCCACGCCGCGCAGGACGGCGGCGGCCAATGAGACGTCCGCCACAGCCACCCCCGCTGAGGCCGCAGCCGCGCCGGCGGCGGCCGAGCCCGCACCACCGGCCACGGCCACGCCGCTGGGTGCAGGGCCCGCGAAAGAGGCAAGTAAGGCGGCGTCCGCGCGCCGAGCCGCGGAGCCGGCGGAGAGCCCACCAGCCACACCAGCCGAGACCGCGACGTCAGCCGCAACCGCGCTCACCGCCGCACAGGAGCGCTCCGACGGGCCGGCCGCGAGCGATAGCACCACGCCGCACGAACGCGCCGAAGCGCCGCGCCCAAGCGACGGCACTACGGCGCAAGAACGCGCCGAGGCGCCGGCCACAAGCGGCAGCACCGCGGGGCAAGAGCGGGACCGGGCGTCCGCAGCTGTCGAAGCTGAGCCGATCCCGCCGGCCAAGGCGGCCACGAAGAAGGCGGCGCCCGCGAAGAAGGCGGTCAAGGCAACCAAGAGGGCAGCCGCGCCGGTACGGGATGAGGCGAAGCCACCGATCGTCGTGGCGCCGCGGGCGGTACCCAGGCTGCTGGACCGCCCGGGCCTCGCGCCCGAACTGCTCGCGGCGACCGCCGTGCGGACCCTTGGCCCGCGCGCTCGCGCGTGGGCCGCACAGACCCGAGCCACCTATCCGGCCGCGACGCCTGACGGCCTGGCGCGGCTGGCCACCCAGCGGTACGTGCGTCTTGCCGGCGCGGGTGGCGTGGTTTCCGCCGTCGCGGGTCTGTTTGGCCCGCTTGCGGAGCTGGCCGCGCTCGGGTGGGCGCAAGCGGGGCTAGTGCTCCATCTCGCGGCGGCGTACGGGCATGATCCGACCGACGCGGAGCGCGCGGTCGACCTACTCGTGCTGACTCGAGTGCACCCGACGGTCGAGACGGCGCGGGCGGCGCTGGCCGCTGCCGAAGTCGCGGAGGTGCAGGACCAGCCGGTGCAGCGCGCTGCCGAGGCGCTCTGGCGGGTCGCGGCGCCGCTGGTCGGGCAGACCGGTGGCTGGCTGGCGGTACGGCTGGTGGCGCGGGCCATCCCCGGAGGTGCGGCGGTCACCGCAGCGGCGGGCGACGCCGCCGCCGTCGCGCGGCTCGCGAGCCGTGCTCGCGCGCACTACCGGACCTGACCGCGGCGCCGATCAAGGGCGATCGTGTCGATCAAGGGCAAACGCACGCGGAAATGAGATCGAAGCACGTGCATTCGCCCTTGATCGGCGAAAAGGGCGGGCGCCGGGCCGGGAGCGGCGGACGCGGCCGGCGCCGGGCGCCGCCGCCTGCCGGGCGCGGGCCGGGCGTGTCAGAGCCAGCTCACGCGGTCTTTTAGCAGGGTGTAGCCGACGAACGCCACCACATCCAGCAGCGTGTGCGCGATTATCAGCGGCACCACCCGCTTGAAGCGCAGGTAGAACAGCGCGAAGACCACACCCATCACCGCGTTGCCGATGAATCCGCCGAACCCCTGATAGAGGTGGTAGGAGCCGCGGAGCAGCGCGCTGGCCGCGATGACAGCGCGGACCTGCCAGCCCATCTCGCGCAGCCGGGTCATCAGGTATCCGACCACGATGACCTCTTCGACGATCGCGTTCTGGGTAGCCGCCAAGATCAGCACGGGCACTGCCCACCACACGTCGTTGAGCGCGGCCGGTACGACGGTGGCGTTGATGCCGAGGGCATGGGCGCCGAAGTACAGGCCCAGGCCGGGGATGCCGATCCCCACCGCGAGCAGCGCGCCCCAGCGGATGTCGAAGGCGGGTCGGCGGTAGTCGAGACCGAGCTCACGCCGACCGTCGCCGCCGCGGTTGAGTAGATGGATGGCAAGCACGACGGGCACCAGGTCGAAGAAGATGCCCAATAGTTGGAGTGTCAGGTCGAGCCACGGCCGGTCGGCGCGGGACGGGTTCAGCGTGGCGGTCTGCTTAGACAGCGACTGCTCGGCGGTGAGCCGGGCAATGATCGTGACCAGCGAGTACACCGCACTCGCACCGAGCGACACGCCTAGAACCAGCAGCACCTCGGTGCGCCGGACGGCGCGATCAACAGGAGACGAGGCAAGGTCAACCGTCACCCGACCACTGTGCCCGACGTTTGGGCCAACTGCCCCTCCCGGACGCCGAAGAAGTCACCCCCTTTGCGCCGTACGTCGTCGGTGCCCCACGCCCGGTCTCGCGGCACCTTGATCATCCGCGGGATGTGCTTGGCGCAGTGGATGTAGGCCTCTTCGACCACGACCCGCACCCAGCGCTCGGCGCGCCGGCCGGGTACCGGGTCGACGGGCAGGCCCGGATGGGTCGCGCGCATGACGTCGTCGTCGACGATCGTGGCCGACCCGTTGACATGCAGGCCGATGACGTCGCACACGAAGTCGACGAAGAGCAGCCCCACGTGGGCGTTTTCCACGATGTTGCCGAGGCTGGCGAGCACCCCGTTGCCCCGGTACTCCGGCCAGGCCAGCACGCGCGGGTCGATCGCCTGGACGAAGCCGGCCGGGCCAGCACGGAAAGTGCAGTCGCACTCGCCGGCAGAGTCGGAACTCGCCACGAACATCATTTCCTGTCTTGCAAGGAACTCGATCATCCGGGGATTCAGATGATCGAGCATCTGCTGTGTGTAGAACCTGTCGGCCCGCTCCGCCGTGCCACATTCTTGCTGCAAGAGATGCTCGCCGCTCATATAGGTGCCTCCCAACCTCACGGCGCGTGGCGAAACGGTAGCGAAGAGTGTTCAGGTTAAGTCGCACACTCTGTGCGACTTACCGGCACGTTAAGTCGTCACCCTGAAGCTCTCGTGCTCTCCGAGAGAAGGGCTTCAATGGGTAATCTCTCGCGGTTGCTTAAGGAGAGCTGGACCCTTGTCGAGGAGCAGCAGGACAAGGTCGCCGGCTATTTCTACGCGCGGATGTTCCTGTCCAACCCGCACCTGCGGACGCTCTTTCCGGTACACATGGACGTCCAGCGGGCCCGCCTGCTCGGCGCCATCGTGACGGCGATCCAGACCCTCGACGACCCGGAACGCTTCGAGGACTACCTACGGGCCCTCGGGCGCGACCACCGCAAGTTTCACGTGCAACCAGAGCACTACGACGTGGTGCGGGACGCGCTGCTGGAGTCGATCCGGACGTTCGCTGGCGAGCACTGGGCTATCGAGTACGAGCAGGCGTGGTCCGACGCGTACAACGTGATCGCGAAGAAGATGATGGCCGGCGCCGACGCGGACACGAACCCACCGTTCTGGCACGCCGAGGTGCTCTCGCACGAGCGCCGCAGCCGCGACATCGCGGTGTTCACGCTCCGCCCTCTCCAGCACCCGCTGGAGTACCGTGCCGGCCAGTACGTCAGCGTCGAGGCGCCTCGCTATCAGCCGCGGCTGTGGCGGACGTACTCGATGGCCAATGCTCCGCGACCGGATGGCACCCTCGATTTTCACGTCCGGGCCCTCGGCGCCGGGTGGGTCTCCAGCGCGCTGGTCCGCCGGGTGAAACCCGGCGACCTGCTGCGGATCGCGGCACCCATGGGTTCGATGACGCTGGACCGCAAGTCGACCCGCGACATCGTCTGCGTCGCCGGCGGCACCGGCTTGGCGCCGATCCGGGCCCTCATCGAGGAGTTGACCCGCTACAACCGCACCAGATGGGTGCACGTGTTTTTCGGAGCCAAGGACCGGGAGGACCTCTACGACCTCGACGAACTCAATCGATTGGCGGCGCGCCATCCGTGGCTGTCGGTGGTGCCCGCGTGCAGCGACGACAAGAGCTTCACCGGCGAGCAGGGCAACATCAACGATGTGGTCGCGCGCTTCGGACCGTGGGAGAACCACGACTTCTTCGTCTCCGGGTCGGCGCTCATGGTGAAGCACACCCTGCGCAGGCTGGCGGAGATGCAGGTACCAGCGGTTCGCATCAAATACGACGCGTTCGGTGACGTCTGATCAGTACCGCCAGGGTGTGCCCGCCTCCCGGTACTCCTCGACGGGCACCAGCGGGACGCCGGGCGCCATGCGGTCGGCGTAGAGCCGGCCCTCCAGGTGGTCGATCTCGTGCGCGACCAACCGGGCCATGCCGTGCTCGAACGCCGTGATCACGCGGCTGCCATCCCAGTGGGCGTGCTCGACGTGCAGCCGCAGCGGGCGCGCCACGAGACCGCGCACGTCGAAGAACGACAGGCAGCCCTCGTACTGCTCGTCAGTCTCGGACGACGCGTCGACGACCCGGGGGTTGAGCAGTACCACCGGTTCGGAGCCGCGGTCGACGGGACGCACGACGGCGGCGGCCCATGGAATCCCGATCTGCGGCGCCGCGAGGCCGACGCCCTTGGCGAAGGAGTGCAACTCCTCCACCCGATCGAGCGTGGTCATCAGCCGCTCGACGATGCCGCGCGCTGCCTCCTCGTCGACCGGCAACACGAACTGTCGCGCCGGCTGGCGCAGGCTGTCGGCCCCCCGCTGCACGATGCCAACAGACCGCATCCGCTCGCTCGCGCGAGGGCCGCCGCGTCCTGACCTCGGCGGCGGGCCGTTCGCGCGGAACCGCCATTCCAAGCGGTACCGGGCGTTGAGCGGCGGCGACTCGGTGGTCCACTCGAAGACCATCCGGTCGTTCTCCGAGCGCTGCATCAGAGGAGTACGCAGTGGCGCCTCCTCGGACGACAGCGACGTCTCGACGCCCCACACCTGCGGGTCCAGCCCTTGGGGGAAGTCCAGGCGCACCGCGAGTCGCCGGGTGGGCAGCCGCACCGCACGCTGGAACCACTGTCCCCACTTCTCATGGCTGACCGTGTAGGCGTACTCGATCGTGGTCCGCTGCCCGGGATAGAGCGGGAACCGGCCATCCGCGTTTTCGAAGAGCAGCCACACCTCCTTGAAGGCGTCCCGGTCGTGCTTCTTGCGAAACTCCATCGCCTCGCGCGCGGGCTCGTCGCCGCACCACGCCTGGAGGTCCAGCTCGGCGAAGCTGAGCGGGTGCTCGCGGTGGTGCCGGTTGGAGCGCTCAGGATCGTTCGGGTACCGGTCGACGGCCACGCGCACGAGGTAACGCGTGACCGGCTCGGTGCCCGCGTTGTAGAGCGAACGCCGGATCACGCACCGGTAGGAGCCCTCTCGGTAGGAGAGGGTGGCGACCTCCTGTTCGACGATCAGGCCGGTGCCGGGCGGCAGCCACTGCTCCGGTACCGGAGGATCACGGTGGCTGGCCGCCGCGGACCTCGCGTGACGCAGCTCGTCGTACTCCTGATACCGCTGCCAGATCGCGCCGCCGGCGCCGAGCACGGCCTCCGCGCGCCGCGCGAAATCCTCCGTGGGACGGTGGCGGCGCCCTTCGACGTGGCTCACGTAAGAGGGGTCGAAGCCCATCCGGGCCGCGAGTTGCTTCTTGCTGAGGTTGCGCTCGGTGCGCCACCTGGCTAGTTCGGACGCGAACGTATCGGCCGCCCGCTCGATGGGCGATGTCGTCATGCTGGGTCCCTGAGGGCCGGGACTTTCAGTCTCCTTTCCGACTCGCCTGTGCTCACGAGGAGTGCCGCGTTCCCGACAAAAGCCTTGACAAACTCGACCGGGCGTTACTCGGGCATCACTCTACGTAGGGATTGGGCCTCCTGAATCCGGGTACCACGCTGGGTAACCACGGATACCGTGAGTGACACATGAGACAGGATTGCTCCATTCTCTGGTTAGCCTTGCCTTAGTGGGCTAGGGTTGGCCGTCGGTCCTGGAACGAAGGGAATGTCGGGGGGTGGCATCGGTGGCACAGCGGCAGATGCGGCGCATAGCCAGCGGTCACTCGCGCACCGATCTTCACACCGGAGACGACTCAGAGTGACAACGGCCGTCCCTCACCGCATCCATGCGATCGACCCACTTGCGCCGATCACTACGACGCTGCGATCCATGTTCGGCACGGAAGACCTGCCAGGGCTCGCACCGGGCCTCGTCGTCGCCGATGACACCGGCAACTGGATGCCGGCGACCGATCTCACCAGCGGCGCCCGCCTCGGCGACCTCCTCGAAGCCGCCGAGCAGCGCTGGCAGGCATCGCCCCACGCGGCGGCCGCGCTGGCCTGGAAGTCATACACGTACTGGCTGGCTCTACCCGCCGTCCTCGGCTGGGCCTCGGCGCGGCGCGTCCCACTGCTCGACCCGCCCAACGTGCGCATCAACCTCGGTCAAGGGCCACTGCTTAAGGTGGGTCTGCGCCGGTCGATCCCGGTAGCGGTACTGCCATCCGATCCGCTCGCCCTCGCCGGCCTGCCGGAGGTACGAGTCGTCGCCGACGAGGCCGCCCTGCTCGCCTCGCTGCGCGAGTCCCTGCTCGACGCGCACCTCACGCCCATGCTCGACGCCATCCACGCGCACGTCCGCCTTGGGCACCGCACGCTGCTCGGCTCGGTCAGCTCGGGGATCGCACACGCGATCCTGCGGGCGGCCGATGTGCTCCCCGGCTCCACCGTCGAGCACATCGGCACGCTGCTGGCGGCACTGGGCATCGACGACTTGATCGAGCTGGTGCCAGGGCCGACCGGCGAGCCAACAGTGCAACGCAAGACCTGCTGCTTGGCATTCACATTGCCAAAACCCAAGATCTGCGCAGGCTGCTGCATCTCGCCCCGCTAGCCCCGCCGCGCCCCGCTGCGCGCGCGCCCGCCGCGCCCCGCTGCGCGCGCGCC
>NZ_JAIBNX010000295.1 GCF_026130045.1 Micromonospora sp. CPCC 205371 | reverse complement strand
GGGTGCGGCGGCGCGGGTGCGGCGGGGCGGGTGCGGCGGGGCGGGTGCGGCGGGGCGCGGGGCGCTAGCGGGTGTAGAGGGTGGACAGGGTGGACACTGTTGTCGCTAGGCGGGTGCGTAGCGACGCGGGCTCCAGCACCTCGACGCGGGCGCCCAGCCGGAGGAACTCGCGTTCGGCGTGGGCTTCGGTCTCGATGGGGACGCGTGCCAGTACCCAGCCATCCTCTTGTGGCTCGCCGGCCGCGGCCGCGTCGGCGACCGCGCGACCCATCAGGTGGGGTAGCAGCTCTAGTGCGTCCGGCGATAGCCGGACGAGCGCTTCGCTCTTGTGCAGCCTGGTGCGGAACTCGGCGATGTGCGCGCGCCAGTATGCCGCCAGGTCGAAATCGGAAGGCCACGCGAACGTCTCGGGCAGCACGGTCAGCTCGCGGATCTGGTTGACGCGATAGGTGTGCGCGCCCCGCCCGGCGTTCGCCACCAGGTACCACTTGCCGGCCTTGAGGACGAGGCCGAATGGCTCAAGGCGGCGTTCGACCTCGCCGGTCCAGTTTTCGTAGCGGACCGACAGCGGGTGCTGGTGCCACACCGCGTCGGCCACGGCTTCGAGGTGGTCGGAGCTGTCGCCGTCGTGGTACCAGCCGGGCGCGTCGAGGTGGAAGCGCTGGCGCATGCGGGTGGCCCGTTCGCGCAGCGCGTCGGGCAGGGCGGCGGCGAGCTTGAGCTGGGCGGCGGCGACGGCTTCGGCGAGACCCAGGTCGGCGGCGGCGCCGGGCAGGCCGGTGAGGACCAGGCCGCGGGCCTCGTCGGCGGTGAGCCCGGTGAGGCGGGTCTGGTAGCTGTCGACGAGCTGGTATCCGGACGCGTCGCCGTAGACGGGGATGCCGGCGGTGCCCAGGGCGAGCATGTCGCGGTAGACGGTGCGCACCGAGACTTCCAGCTCGGTGGCGAGTTGGCTCGCGGTGAGGCGCCCGCGGCTCTGCAGCAGCAGGACGATGGAGAGCAGGCGGTCGGCGCGCATGGCCCAAGTTTGCCGATCGCCCCTGACACAACATGTCAGGGGCGCCGCCATAGCGTCGCCGGTATGACGATCACCGACTTCGACTTCCTGCGCGGACAGTGGAACAGCCGACAGCGCCGCCTTACCAAGATCCTCTCGAACAACGAGGAGTGGTACGAGTTCGACGCGACCCTGGACTGCCAGGTGCTGCTGGACGGCACGGGCGTCTTCGACGTGCTGCGCGCACCGGAGCGCGACATGGAGGGTGTGACGCTGCGCCTGTACAGCCCCGCGGAGAAGGTCTGGCGGATCTGGTGGGCGTCGAAGAACAGCGGCGGTCACCTGGATGAGCCGGTCGTGGGGCGGTTCGACGGCAGCGTCGGCACGTTCGAGTGCGACGACACCTGGGAGGGTCGCCCGATCCGGGTCCGGTACCGCTGGTCGCAGGTCGACACCGAGCACCCTCGCTGGGAGCAGGCGTTCTCTCCCGACGGCGGCGAAACCTGGGAGGTCAACTGGACAGCGATCTTTACCAGACGTCCGTGATCATCCACAAAGGTAACGACTGACCGTTTCCAGCCGGAGACTTACTGACGGAAGTCGGTTCGGACAGTTTGGGTGCGGGGTCGCTGCCGTTAGTGTCGAGATCCAGGAGTGGTGCCCAGGGGGGCCGGGCGCCGAAGAGCTGGGGAAACGGCGAGGGGGGAGGGTGGTCGCACCGTCGATGTTGCGCGACCCGGTCCTGCGCGCACTTATGGCTGGCGCTGTGCTGGCCACCGCGTGGGTCTTCGCCGGGCCGTGGCCCGATGCCGCGTCCTGGCTGGTCCAGGCCGCGCTCGACGGTGTGTTCATCTGGTTCTCCTGGAAGGTGGCGACCCGCCCCGGCATCGACGCCTCGGTACGCCGCTTCTGGCGTGGCACCACGCTGGGCGGCTGCTTCTTCCTGCTCGGCGACCTGTACCAGACCATCGCCGCCGCCCGCGACCCGGAGCTGAACGCGGCGGCCGGGACGGCGCAGACCGTCCTGGTCGCCATGGGCCTCGGATGCGTCGTGTGGGTGATGCTGACCCACCCGATCCGCGTGGTCGGCCGCGAGCGCACTCGATTGTGGCTGGACGCGGCGACGGTGCTGTGCGGCGTGGCGGTGTTCGCCTGGTACTTCTCCCTGAGCGGCGAGTCGACCCCGGACACCCCGGCGCAGATCGCGGTGGCGCTGGTCGGATCCGGGCTGATGCTCGTGGCCGCGTTCGGGATGTGCAAGCTGCTGCTCAGCGGCGCCGCGCCGTTCACGTTCCGCGCCGGGGTCGTCGGGGTGACCAGCGCCGCGCTGGTCGGCCTGGAGACCTCGCTGCACGCGGTCGTCGCGGAGGCGTCCGATCCCGGCGTGCTGATCGCCCGCCTGCTGCCGTGCTTCCTGCTCGCCGCCGCGCCGCGGGTGCAGCAGCTCCAGATGCGGGTCGAGCCGAGCGGGGTGACCGCCCGCAAGCGCCGCCCGTACAGCCGCCTTCCATACATCGCGGTCGGCGCCACCCAGGCGCTGCTGATCGTCGCGCTGCTCGACGAGGGCCTCAACCTGCGCGCGTGGGGCGTGGTTGCCGGCGTCGTAGCCATCACGGCGCTGGTGGTGGTGCGCCAGAGCGTGGCGTTCAGCGACAACGCCGAGCTCCTGACCAACCTGGACGCCAGCATGCTGCGGCTGCGCCGGCAGGAGCGGCGGTTCCGCTCGCTGGTGCAGCACGCCTCCGACGTCACGCTGGTGGTCGGTGGGCGCGGTCGGGTCACGTACGCGAGCCCGGCGCTGCTGCGGGTGCTGGGCATCGGGCCTGACGAGGCGATCGGCATCGACCCGCGCGACCTGGTGCACCCGGAGGACCGGCCCATCGCCGACCGGCTGCGGCAGCGCCTCGAAGGCAGCCCGCGCACGACGGTGACGGTCCAGCTGCGCGCCGGCAGCGCCGACGGCACCTGGCGGTGGCTGCAGCTCGTGGCAACCAACCTGGTCGACGACCCGAGCGTCGAGGGCATCATCGTCAACGCCCGCGACGTCAGCGAGGAGCGCCAGCTCGAGGAGCGGCTGCGCTACGACGCCACTCACGACACGCTGACCAAGCTCGCCAACCGGGCGTTCTTCGACGAGCGGGTACGCCTGTTCGCCAGCGAGGCGCCGCACGCCGGGACGACGATGGCGATACTGGCCGTCGACCTCGACGACTTCAAACCGGTCAACGACGCGCTCGGCCACCACGTCGGCGACGCGCTGCTGGTGGTGGTCGCCGAGCGGCTGCGCCGGTGCGTGCTGCCCACCGACACCGTGGCCCGGTTAGGCGGCGACGAGTTCGCGATCCTGCTGCCAGCCACCTCGTACGCGGGGGCGACGGCGATCGCCGATCAGATTCTCGCGGCTTTTCAGGAGCCGGCATACGTCGACGGGCACGAGGTGCCGATCCGGGCGAGCATCGGCATCGCGGTGGGCACCGGCGCCGACGTCGACACGCTGCTGCGGGACGCCGACGCGGCCATGTACGCGGTGAAGCACAACGGCAAGGGCCGCTACCTGTATGCCGACCAGCGCGGCCAAGGAAGGTAAGCAGGGCCGATCACCGAGGGCCTTCCAGGTAAGCGCGTTCCGCAAAAGTACCGGAAGAAAATGCGGGCTCTTGAACAGCCGCCTAGCAGGCAGTCAGGGCACCCTGACCGGGATGGTCCCGATTGAGGGCCGTTGATGTTTCAGGAACATTTCCGGTAGCATCCTGCCATCGAGGCTCGTCGAAGTACGAGTCTGCCTGGCGCCCCCACACCCCACACCCACGAAGGTCAGGAGAGCAACAACCATGAGCAGACCGAAAGCGAGGCCCGTGAAACGCATCGCGTTCGCGGTGGCCGGCGCCGGTGCCATCGCCGCGTGCGTGTCGATGGTGCTCGCGACCTCGGCGACCGCCGCGACCACGCTCGGCGCCTCGGCGGCCGAGAAGGGCCGGTACTTCGGTGCGGCGGTCGCCGCCAACAAGCTCAGCGACACCGCCTACACCACGATCCTGAACCGCGAGTTCAACTCGGTCACGCCCGAAAACGAGATGAAGATCGACGCGACCGAGCCGAACCAGAACCAGTTCAACTACACCAACGCGGACCGGATCGTCAGCCACGCGCGCTCGCGCGGCATGCAGGTGCGCGGCCACACCCTGGCCTGGCACTCCCAGCAGCCCGGGTGGATGCAGAACATGAGCGGCTCCGCCCTGCGCAGCGCGATGCTCAACCACGTCACGCAGGTAACCACCCACTTCCGCGGCCAGGTCGTCGCGTGGGATGTGGTCAACGAGGCGTTCGCCGACGGCAGCAGCGGCGCCCGCCGCGACTCCAACCTGCAGCGCACCGGCAACGACTGGATCGAAGCCGCGTTCCGCGCCGCGCGGGCCGCCGATCCCAACGCCAAGCTCTGCTACAACGACTACAACACCGACGACTGGACGCACGCCAAGACGCAGGCCGTCTACAACATGGTGCGCGACTTCAAGTCCCGCGGCGTGCCGATCGATTGCGTTGGCCTCCAGTCGCACTTCAACAGCGGCTCGCCGTACCCGAGCAACTACCGCACCACGCTGTCGAACTTCGCGGCTCTGGGCGTCGACGTGCAGATCACCGAGCTCGACATCGAGGGCTCCGGCACCACGCAGGCCAACACGTACCGCAACGTGGTCAACGACTGCCTCGCCGTCGCCCGCTGCAACGGCATCACCGTGTGGGGCATCCGCGACACCGACTCGTGGCGCGCCAGCGGCACCCCGCTTCTGTTCGACGGCAGCGGCAACAAGAAGCCCGCGTACGAAGCGGTGCTGTCCGCGCTGAACACCGGCAACCCGACCACTCCCCCGCCCACCACGCCGGGCAACACCACCCCGCCCCCGACCACGCCTCCGCCCACCACCCCGCCGCCGGGCGGCGCGGGCTGCTCGGCCACGGTGTCGGTCAACCAGTGGACCGGCGGGTTCGTCGCGACGGTACGGGTGACGGCCGGCTCGTCGACGCTCACCGGCTGGACCGTGTCGTTGACGCTGCCGGGCGGTGCCACGATCACCAACGCGTGGAACGCCAACCGCAGCGGCAACAGCGGCGCGGTCTCGTTCACCAACGTCAGCTACAACGGCTCGGTCGCCGCCGGGCAGTCGACGGAGTTCGGCTTCCAGGCCAACGGCACCGGCTCGGGCCTGACACCCACCTGCACCGCACGCTGACCGTTACTCCTCGGCCGTTTCTCCTCGGTAGGTAGGTGAAGGCGCCCCCCACAAGGGGGCGCCTTCGTCGTCAGGCGGCGGGAACCGGGATCGCGGCGGTCACGGTGGCGCCGAGGCCGCCCGGCCCGCGGTCGATGACGATCTTGGCAGCGAGGTTGCGGCAGATCCACATCCCGCGGCCGCCGTCGATCCGGGTCGGGTCGGGCCGGGTACGCCCAACCGTCGGGTCGCCTATCCCCGGGCCACGGTCGGACACCTGGCAGTACAGGTGACCGTTGTCCTGCCAGAGCCGTAATCGCCCGCTGCCGCCGCCGTGCCGGATCGCGTTCGTGGCCAGCTCCACCGCGACGATCAGCAGGTGCTCGACCTGCTCCTCAGGGGCGCCGAGCGCGCTCGCGTGCGCGGCCAACGTGGCGCGCAGCGCGTAGAGCCCGTCGGCGTCGAAGGTCTGGTCGACGTCGACGGTGGAGTCGAGCGGCTCAGCGCTGCTCATCGACGCGGTTTACCCGTAGCCGCGGCGCCGCATGCGCGCCGACCAGGTCCAATACGATCGCCACCGCCCGCCGGCAGGTGATTGTCATCCGGCGGGACGCGGGCAGCCGCGTCGCGGTGGCGACGATCAGCCCGGCGCACGCCCCATCGATGAAGTCAAGGTTGGACAGGTTTACCCGCATGTGACGGTCGAGCCGCATCGACTCGGCGAGCGCCTGCTCCAGCACGTCGGCGTGCCGGAAGTCGATCTGCCCGGCCACCCGCACGCCCGCCGGGCTGTACTGCCGGCAGATGCGCAGCAGCGGGTGGTCGACGTACACCTGCGCGGCCACCGTCTTCGGGTGCGCCTTGGCCGCGAACGCCAGCGTCACCGCGTCGAACCGGTCCCGGTCGTACTGGCAGATCAGGCACAGCCGCCCGCCGGCGAACAGGTCGCTCACCGCGCTCTCGAACGCGACCAGCTCGTCGGCCGCCGCGAGTGGCCGGGTCGCCCAGCCCATGTCGGCGGTGACACGCAGCCCGCGGTACCCCTGGCGGCTGGCCTCCTCGACCTCGCGCGCCAGGACCTCGACCATCTTCGCCGCGCTGCCCGGGCCCTTGCCGAGCTGCGAGCCGTCGACCGGCGCGATCTGCAGCTGCCCGCGGCGCAGCGCGGCGCCCGGCCGCACGGCCCGCTCCGCGAGCTGCCCCGCGAGGATTTCCGGGCGCACCGATTCGGTCCAGCACACGACCTTCTGGCCGGCTCGCAGCCCGTCGCGCACGAACGCCGCCACCAGGTCGAGCCGCTCCTCGGCGTCGGTGAAGGTCACGCAGGCGTGGTCTCCGGCGTCGACCGTGCCCGTTGTCACCGCGTCTGTCATCCGGCCCTGCTCCGCTCGAAGGTCACCATCACGGTAGTCCACGGCCCGGGTAGGTTCTTGCCGTGTCCCGCCTACGTACCCACTGCTGAGCTACTGTATCGATTAAGAGAAGGAGGTCGCGGTGAGGCCCACGCTCCAGACCGTCGCGGACGCCGTCGGTGTTTCGCGCAGCACGGTCTCCAACGCGTACGGGCGGCCCGACCAGCTCTCCCCCGAGCTGCGCGAGAAGATCCTCGAAGCGGCGCGGCGGATCGGGTACGCCGGACCCAATCCCACCGCCCGCTCACTGCGCCGCGGGCGGGCCGGCGCGATCGGCGTGCTGTTCACGCCCACCCTGTCGTACGCGTTCACCGACCCGTACGCCGTCGAGTTCCTGCGCGGGCTGGCCGAGACCGCCGAGACCCACCGCACCGGGCTGCTGCTGGTGCCGCTGGGCGCCGACGACGAGGGCGCGCTGAGCGCGGTCCGCGAAGCGTCCGTCGACGGCTTCTGCGTGTACTGCGTGCCGGGCTGGTACCGGGCGATGAGCGCGGCGCTGGCCCGCGGCCTACCCATGGTCAACTCCGAGTACCAGGGTGAGCTGTACGTCGGCATCGACGAGGCGGCCGCCACGCGCGCGGTCGGCGACCACCTGACCGGTCTCGGGCATCGGCGGTTCGCCGTGATCGGCACCTACCTCGGCACCGACCCGGCCACCGGTCCCACCACCGTGCACGCCCCGGAAGACCTGCCCTCGTTCGTGAGCCGGGAGCGGCTGCGCGGCTACCGGGACGCGTTCGCGGCGGCCGGCGTGCCGTGGTCGGACGTGGTGACGGTCAACGCGGCCGCCAACACCCGCGAGGACGGGGCCGCGGCGGCGGCGTACGCGCTCGACCGCGATCCGCGCCCCACCGCGATCCTGGCGATCACCGACGTGCTCGCCCTCGGTGCTCTGGACGCGCTCGGCGAGCGCGGCCTGCGCGCGGGCGCCGACGTGTCGGTGACCGGCTTCGACGACGTGCCGGCCGCGGCGGACGCCGGGCTGACCACGGTGCGGCAGCCGGCGTACGAGCGGGGCCGGATCGCCGGTGAACTCCTGCTGAGCCCGCCCGACGACCCGGCGGAGCGCCGCGTCACCCTCGACACCGAACTGATGGTCCGCCCCTCCACCGGCCCCGCTCCTGACTGATCGGCCAGTATGCCGTTATGGTGATCGCCTTGCCAGCGTTGGGCCGGGAACGGGAGGACTCGTGTCCGATGAGGAAGTCACAGGGCACCGGCTACGTGTCGGGGGCTGGCTGCCCTCGTTCGACGGTGACGGTAAGGCGCGACCGGACCCGCTGAACGGCCAACCGGCGAGCGCGGGCACCGACCTGGTGCGGTACGCGCCGCAACCGGGGGTGGCGACCCACTCACGCGCCTTCCTCCGGCGGCGGGTGGCGATCGCCGGCGTGACGGTCGTGGTCTTCGTGGCCGGGGTGACCGTCGTGTCGTTCCAGCGCGGCGGCGTCGCACCGGCGACCTCCTCCCCGGCAGGGCCGGCATACCTCTGGCCGCAGGCCGAAGACCTCAGCACCAGCTCCGGCCTCGGCACGGCGGCGGCTCCCGCACCGGGCGCCGCCACGA
>NZ_JAIBNX010000294.1 GCF_026130045.1 Micromonospora sp. CPCC 205371 | reverse complement strand
CCTCAAGTCGCTATAGCGACTTGAGGGACGCCCTGATCACGGGGGTTACTTGAGCTGGCCGGCCGTCAGGCCGGACTGGATCTGGCGTTGGAAGAGGACGTAGACGGCCAGGACTGGGAGCATCGCGATGGTCAGGCCGGCGAAGAGGCCGCTGTAGTCGCCCTCGTAGCCCTGGCTCACCGCCAACGTCGCGAGGCCCTGTGCCAGTACCTGCTTGGACTCGTCGCCCTGCATGAGCACCTGCGGCAGGATGAACTGGTTCCAGTGGCTCAGGAAGTTGAAGATGCCGATGCTGATCAGGCCGGGCCGGGCCATCGGCAGCATCACCCGGTAGAAGAGCCGGAAGTGCCCGCACCCGTCCAGCAGCGCCGCCTCCGCCACCGACTCGGGCAGGGTACGGAAGAACGCGGTCAGGAAGAACACCGTGAATGGCAGCGAGTAGCCCGCGTACACGATCATCAGGCCGGGCCACGTGTTGAGCAGCCCCGCGTTGCGCACCACGAAGAACAGCGGCACCAGCGCCAGGAAGACCGGAAACATCATGCCGCCGACGAACAGGTAGTAGAACACCTGCCGGAAGCGGAACTCGTACCGCGCGAACACGTACGCCGCCGTCGCACCGAACAGCATGGTGAGCGTCAAGGAGCCGGTGACCACGATCGCGCTGTTGAGGAAGTACCGTCCAATGTGGGCTTCGGTCCACGCGCGGGCCCAGTTTTCGAAGCGCAGCGCGCCGGGCAGCCCCCACGGGTCGGAGAGAATCTCGGTGTCGTTCTTGAATGAGCTGATCAGCACCCACAGCAACGGAAACGTCGTGAGTAGGGCCCACAGCACCAGGAAGCCGTGTGAGAAGACGTTGGCGACGCCCCACTCCCGGCGAAGCGGCTTTTCGGCGGCGGGCGCGGCCGGCGCGGCACGTTCCTGCAAGGCTGTCACGAGTACTCGATCCGATCCCGCTTGGACGCGCGCAGCGCCAGCACCGCCACGGACAACGTCAGGAAGAACATCACCACGCCAATCGCCGAGGCGTACCCGAAGCGCGTGTCAGTGCCGAACGCGGTGTTGTACATCCGCAGGCCGATCACGTCGGACGAGTGGTTGGGACCGCCGTCGGTCATGAGCTGCACGAGGATGAACCCGTCGAGCGCCGCGATCGCCAGATAGATCCAGGCGACCTGCACGGTGTCCCACAGCAGCGGGATCGTGATGCGGATCAGCGTCACGAAGCGGGAGGCGCCGTCGAGCAGCACAGCCTCGTAGATGTCGCGCGGGATGGCCTGCATGGCGGCACCGAAAAGCACCACGTAAAAACCGACGTTGCTCCACACCATCACCGCCAGCACGCACCAGAACGCGTACGTGGGATCGCCGAGCCACGTGGGCCCGTCGATGCCCAGCGGCTTGAGCAATCCGTTCAGCAGGCCGTTGTTGGGGTGGTACACCTCGCGCCAGACCACCGCGATGATGACGACCGAGAGCACCTGCGGGAAGAAGTACACCAACCGGTACGCCGCGGTGCCGCGCACGCCGGTGACGCCCGCCTTGCCGCCGCGACCGCCCATGTTGAGCATCGTCGCGAAGAACAGGCCGAGGGCGATCGTCACCAGCGGTACGACGGCGAGCAGGATCGCGTTGTTCTGTATGGCGTTCCACACGTAGTCGTCGCGGAACAGCCGGGTGAAGTTGTCGAAGCCGACGTAGTTCGCGTCGGCCGTGTAGCCGCCCCAATCCGTTGTCGAGATCTGGAACGCCTGCACGTAAGGCGACAGGACGAAGATCCCGTACAGCAGCAGGGGCGGCACAAGGAACGCGACGATCAGCGGATACTTGCCGTGGCGCATTAAGCCCGCTTGTACTTCTTGATGGAGGTGTCCTTCGCGATCGAGTCGGCGCCCTTCTGGCACAGGTCCAGGAACTCGGCGGGGCCGATCCGGCCGCTGAAGAACTCACCGCAGGCCGCGTCGACGAGCTCGCGTTCCAGCTTGCGGTAGTAGTTCTGGTACACCCAGTTGAAGCCGTTGCTGCCGGACGCTTCGAGTGCCTTGACCACACTGGTCAACCCGGGGCCGAGGGTGGCGCCATCGGCGGAGCCGGCCACCACGCTCAGCGCGGAGACCTTCCCGGTGAAGTCCTTGGCACCCTTCATCGACAGCATCGTACGGAAGTACTCCAGGCCACCGGGCACGTTCTTGGCCTTCGCGGGCACGATGAACGGCTCGCTGGCGGTGCCGCGGATCGCTTCGAACGGCAGCTTGTCGCTGGCGCCGAGGCTCGGCGTGGGCGCGACGGCCATGTTGAAGCCGGCCGGGGTGACCGCCTTCTGTTCGTTCTCCAGCCAGGAGCCGCAGGAGATGAACGCCGCCTTGCCCTGGCACCATGCGGTCTGCGACTGCACGTGGTCGAGGCCCGGCGTGCCGGCCAGGATGAAGCCGTCCTTGACGATCTGGTGCCACGCGTCGGCGGAGGCCTTCATCGCGTCCGACTTCCAGGCGTTGGGCTCCAGGTTGTCGATGTTCTTCGCGACGTCGAGCCCGCCGAACTTGATGGCGGTGGCGATCACCGGCCAGCTCATGTACCGGGGGTGCTTGCCGGCGTACGTCCACGGCGCGGTGCCGGCCGCCTTGATGGTCTTGCAGAGCGTGATGTGCTCGTCCCACGTCTTCGGGTACGTCCAGCCCTTGTCGGCGAAGAGCTTGGTGGAGTACCAGATGCCGTACGTGGTGTAGCTGATGTTGAGCACGTAGAACTTGCCGTCGTAGCTGCCCACGTCGACGACGCCGGGCAGCAGCGTGTCGCGGACCTTCTTGCCGGGCACGTCGAGGCTGGGCGCGTCGAGCAGCGGTGTGAGGTCGGTGAGTGCGCCCTGCGACACCAGGCCGCCCTGGTCGATCTGGCCGGCGCCGGAGTTGTTGACGACGTCCGGCGGGCTGCCGTCGACGAAGCGGGGCTGGAGCGTCTTGCTGATCTCCTGGGTGGCGGAGTGGGTGATCTTCGCCTTCGGCCACTTCTCGTTGTACATGGCCTCGTGGGCCTTGGCGTAGTCCTCGCCGTACCCGCCGTTGAAGATCACGACCTCGAGCGGCGCGTCCTCTTTCACGCCGAACGGGTTCTGCTCGGACTTCTGGCCGGCGTCCGACGAGTTGCCTGAGGAGTCGTCGGAGTCTCCGCCCATGGCGCAGCTCGACAGGGCTCCGGCCAGTGGGGTCGCCAAGACGCCGGCGACGGCCCCACGGCGAAGAATGTCACGCCTTGTACTATTCATAGGGGCTGCGTCACTTCCCTTCAATCGCTGTTAGCGCTTTGAAGGATTCTTACGACAAGTGACCGACGGCGGCAAGCCCCGGTTTCGAACTGTTACGCGCCAGCGGCAGCCGCGATCGCGTCGACCAGGACGGCCAGGCCCTCCCGCGCCTCCTCCTCGGTGAGCGTGAGCGGCGGCCCCATCCGCAGCGCGTTCCCGTACAGGCCACCCTTGCCCACGAGCAGCCCGCGCGCCTTGCACTCCTCGAACACCCGCGTGGTGACCGCCGCGTCCGGCTCCAGCGTGCCCGGCCGTACGAACTCGACCGCCAGCATCAGGCCCTTACCGCGCACCTCCGCCACGATCGGGTGCCTTCCGGCCGCCTCGCGCAGCCCGTCGCGCAGGATCGCGCCGACCCGCTGGGCGTTGCCCTGGAGGTCGTGGTCGAGCACGTAGTCCAGCACCGCGTTGCCGGCCGCCGTCGAGATCGGGTTGCCGCCGAACGTGGAGAACGAGATCGCCTGGACCGCATCGACGATGTCGGCGCGGCCAACGACGCCGCCCAGCGCGAACCCGTTGCCGATGCCCTTGGCGAACGTGAGCAGGTCCGGGGTGACGCCATGCGCCTGGTACCCCCAGAAGTGCTCCCCCGTGCGCCCCCACCCGGTCTGCACCTCGTCCGAGATGAGCAGGATGCCGTACTCGTCCAGCACCTTCTTCAGCCCGGCGAACAGCCCGTCAGGCCCGTGCACGAACCCGCCCACACCCTGGATCGGCTCGGCGATCAGGCACGCCACGTCGCCCGCGGTCTGGGTGGCCAGCACCTCGCGCAGATCTTCGACGGCCGCCTCGATGTGGTCGGCTTCGTCCAGCCGGGCCAGCAGGCCCCGCAGGCGGTCACCGGAGTGCAGCCAGGCCACCTGCAACGGGTTCAGGCTGCTCGACGACCAGCTGCGGTGGCCGGTGACGCCGATCGCCGCGTACGACCGGCCGTGGTAGCTGTTGCGCACCGCGAGCACCTGGTTGGAGCGGCGGATCGTGGTGGCCATCAGCAGGGCCGCCTCGTTCGCCTCGGTACCCGAGTTCGTGAAGAACACCCGCGCGTCGTCGATCCCGGACACCCGCGCGATCTTCTCGGCCAGCTCGACCTGCTGCCGGATCAGGTACAGCGTGGAGGTGTGCGACACGCCCGTGCGCAACTGCCGCTCGACGGCCTCGCGCACCTCGGCTATGTCGTAACCGAGCATGTTCGTCAGTACGCCGCCGAAGAAGTCGAGATACGTGCGGCCAGCGGCGTCGGTGACCCGGCGACCCGACCCCGACACGATCTCGATCGGCTCGGCGTAGTAGATCGGCATCCACGACGGCATGACGGCCTTATGCCGCGCCAACAGGTCATCAGAGGTCATACCGCACGCTCCCACCGCCACGACTCCACAGGCAACCTACACTCTGTAATCGGCGGCGCCGTTAAGATCCCACGGTGCACGTCCAGCCGGTACCGCTGCCGACTGGCGAGCCCGCCGCGGTGTTCGACGGCGTGGCTCGCTGGATCACGTCGAGCCCCCTGCGCGACCTCGTCGCCGCGTTCGGCGGGCGGTGGCCCACCGGCGACAGCCCTTCCCTGCTCGCCTGGCTCGACGCGTTCTCGGCCGCACACTGGGACTTCCGGCGCGGCGCCGAACGCCCGGACGCCGCCGAGCCCGCCCTCAGCCCGACCGTCAGCGCGCTGGTCCACGAGTCGGCCGCCGCGCTCGGCATGGTGGAGTCGCGCCCGCCCCGGCACCGCGAGTACCAGCACCTGATCGTGCTCGGCGGGCTCGCACACGCCTGCGTGCGCCGCACCGCCTACGCCGCCCACCTGCTGCGCCGCGGCACGGTCGCCGGCGGCGTGGGCGTGCTCGGCAGCTACCGCCCGCTCAGCGACGCCGAGCTCGCGATACCCGTCGTGCGCGGCTGCGCCACCGAGGTCGACGTGCTCGACCTCGGGGTGCGTGCGGCGTTCGGGGTGCGGTCACCCGCCGCCGCGAGCGGCGACGTCCGCACCTACCAGCCCGCCGAGGGGCCGGCGGTGACGGTACTGGCCGCGCCGTCGAGCGATCCCCGGCTGCGCCGGGCGCACACCGCCGACACGCAGCACTTCTGGGCGCAGCACGCCACGCTGCAGAAGGGCGATCGGGTACTGGTCGTCACCGCACCGATCTACGTGCCGTTCCAGCACTGCGACGCGATCCGCACGCTCGCCCTGCCCTACGGCTGCACGGTCGACACGGTCGGTGTCAACCCGCGCGCGGTCGACGACAGCCTCCCCGAGCCGGTGCTGACCCCCGGCCGCTACCTACAAGAGATCCGCTCCGCGATCAGATCGATGCGCCGCCTGGTCGCCTCCCTGGACCGGTGACGTCTCCTCGATGGCGGCGGCGAACGCCTCGCTGCGGTGCTCGAAGTTGCGGAACCGCCCGTAGCTCGGTGCCGCTGGCGACAGCAGCACAGCCCCGCCCGACGGGGTGACTTCCCGGGCCAGCCGCACGGCCGCCACCAGGTCTTCGGCGATCTCGGTGCGTACGCCCGGCAGCCCCTTGAGCGCCTCGACGATCCGGGGGCCGCTGTCCGGTACCCCGATCACCGTGATCTCGCGGGCGGCGAGGTGATCTCGCAGCGGTGTGTAGTCGAGGCCCCGGTCTGCGCCCCCGACGATCACCGTGAGCGGCCGCCCCTCGTAGGCGTCGATCGCGTGCATCGACGCGTACGGGCTGGTGGCGAGCGTGTCGTCGACGAACGTCAGCCCCGACGGGTCTTCGATCTCAGCGAGCCGGTGCGGCAGGGCGCTGAACGACCCGACCGCCGCCGCGACGTCGAAGCCGCCCGGGTCGACGCCCAGCGACTCCAGCACCGCCAGCGCGACGCATAGGTTGCGCTCGTTGTGCTTCCCGACCAGCGGCAACGCGCTGCGATCGAAGAGCCGCTCGTCCCTGAAGTAGAACGCACCGTCACGGACGTGGTAAGAATCGGGCAGAGCCGCCCGGATGGCTTTTCGTGAGCCGATTTCCGCCGCCAGCCGCTCGTCGAGCCCGTTCACCACCACGGTCTCCGGGCCGTGGGCGATCAGGTTGAGCTTGTCGCGGTAGTACTCCCGCTCGCCCCCGTGCGCGTCCAGGTGCTCCGGAAACAGTGACGTCACCACCGCCACCCGCGGCGAGTCCGTCAGGTCGCTGCACTGGTAGCTGGACAACTCAAGGACATACTGGTCGCTTTCGGGCAGGTCGAGCACCGCGACGCCAATGTTCCCCCCGTACACGTTGGGGCGACCCGCGGCCGTCAACAGGTGGCTGATCAGGCTCGACGTCGTGCTCTTGCCCTTGCTGCCGGTCACACCGACGGTGCGCCCCGCGTGCTCTGCCATCCACAACGCGGTACCGCTGGTGATGCTGACGCCTCGCGCGCGAAGCTCGACCACCCACGGGTGGGTCTGCGCCACCCCCGGCGACCGCACGACGACATCAACACCAAGCAGTGCCTCAAAAGCAGCGTTTCCAGTCCGCAACGGCGCCAGGTCCGACAGCGGCGGCTCCCACGGCAGCGACAGGAAGTTGCCGCTGTCGTCCACCGCCACCAGGCTCGCCGGCTCGTGCCGCGCGATGGCGAGCACCGCCGCCCGGCCCTCACGGCCGGTGCCCCACACCGCGACGGACCGGCCCCGCAGGTCAGCCAGGCGCACATGCCCTCCTTCGTCAAGGTCGTCCTAGTATTGCGTGTGCTCGACACCCAGTTTCGGCGGCTGTCCTTCCCCCCGCTGTCATACGACCCGGCGACCGGCGTGGCGACCTTCCCGTACGCGCTGGACGACCTGACATTCGTGGAGACGGTGACGTTCCCGGTGCCGCCGGGCCCGCCGCCGCCCGCCTTCGGCCGGGTCCTCGAACTGCTCCACCTCGTCGCGGGCGTCAGCTACTACAAGGTCGGCGCGCCGCGCGAGATCGTCGCGACGACCCCGCTGAGCGAGGGCGCCGCCGCGCTGCTCGATGCCGTCTACACCAAGGGCATGTCCGAGTACGCCTACCGCAACGACCTGCCGCACGTACTGTCGATGCGGGTCACGGCACCGTCTACGCCCCCCGCTCCGGCGACCGCGGTGACCGGGCGCCCGCTGTCGGCCGTCGGCGGCGGCAAAGACTCCATCGTCACGCTCGAAGCGCTGCGCGAGGGCGGCTTCGACCCGGTGCCGTTCGCGGTCAACCCAAACTGGGTGATCCAGTCCGTCTTCGACGCGTCCGGCCTCACCCCGCTCGCCGCCCGCCGCGCGATCGACCCGCAGCTCTTCGAGCTCAACGCGGCCGGCGCGCTCAACGGCCACATCCCGGTCACCGCGATCAACTCGCTGATCGCCGTGGCGACCGCCGTGCTGCACGGGCTCGGCCCGGTCGTGATGTCGAACGAGCGCTCCGCCTCCGATCCGAACCTCATCTGGAACGGGCACGAGATCAACCACCAGTGGTCCAAGGGCGTCGAAGCCGAGGGCCTGCTCCGGGACGCGCTCGCCGACCATGCGGGTCTGGCCGACGCGTACTTCTCGTTGCTGCGCCAGCTGTCCGAACTGCACATCGCGAAGCTGTTCGCGCGGCACACCCGGTACGACGCGGTGGTGACCAGCTGCAACGCGGCCTTCAAACTGCGCGACCCGAGCGCCCGCTGGTGCGGCCACTGCCCGAAGTGCCGGTTCGTATTCCTGGCGCTGGCACCGTTCCTGCCGCGCGAGCGACTCGTGGACATCTTCGGCGCTGACCTGCTGGCCGACCCGTCCCAGCTCCCCGGGTACCGCGAACTGCTCGGCCTCGACGGCCACAAGCCCTTCGAGTGCGTCGGCGAGGTCGAGGAGTCGGTGGTCGCGCTGTCCCTGCTCCGCGACGCGGCAGACTGGCGCGACGCCCCGGTCGTGGTAGCGCTGTCCGCCGAACTCCCGGCGGCGGCGTGGACGGCGGCGGCCGAGTCCGATGTCTTCACCCCCGGCGGCCCCGCATACGTCCCCCCGCCCTACGCGACCCCTTCGTGATCAGGGCGTCCCTCAAGTCGTTATAGCGACTTGAGGGA
>NZ_JAIBNX010000293.1 GCF_026130045.1 Micromonospora sp. CPCC 205371 | reverse complement strand
GATCAAGGGCGAATGCACGCGGAAAAGAGATCCAACCACGTGCATTCGCCCTTGATCGGCGGAAGGAGGCGCCGCGTGCGGCGCGCGCTACCGCGGCGCGGCGGTGCGCTGGGGTGCGCGGCGGTGCGTTGGGGTGGGGTGAGCTGGGGGGGATACGTGGCGGGTTCATGCGTTAACACCCAGGATTAACCGGCTGCTAACCTAAGCCGCGTCAAGGCGGTCCGCGTCGACAGCTCCGCTGGGCCACGCACCGCCAGCGGCGCCCAGCGCTGATGCGCGGCGGTGTAATCCTCTAATTGTCATGAACGGGAGGCGCCCGTGACGTCGAGTGTCGTCGCGGTGTGGTCACATCGCAACGCGCTGCGCCTGCTTGTTCGGCGTGATCTGGCCGTCAAGTACCAGCAGTCGGTCCTGGGCTACCTGTGGTCGCTGATCGAGCCGCTCGCGATGGGTTTGATCTACTGGTTCGTCTTCGGCGTCCTGTACGACACCGGCCGCCACCTGGGCGAAGCCAGCGACTCGTACCCGCTCTTCCTCATCACCGGCATCTTCGCCTGGATGTGGACGAACGCGGCCATTTCCGAGGCGACCACCGCGCTCACCAGCCAGGCCCGGCTGATCACCACCATGAAGGTGCCGCGCGAGGTCTTTCCCATCGGTCGGGTGGTCGGCCGGTTCGCGGAGTACCTCGCCGGACTGCCGATCCTGGTGCTGCTGGCGATCATTTTCGGCGAGTTCGAGCTGCGCTTGTCGATGTTCGCGCTGCCGCTGGCGATCCTGATCCAGGGTTCGCTGCTTATCGGGGTGGCACTGCTGCTCTCCTCGCTCAACGTGCTGCTGCGCGACGTCGAGCGGTTCATGCGGTTGCTGACTCGGGTGCTGTTCTACGCGACACCGATCATCTATCCGCTCGCGCTGGTGCAGGATTCGTCGATGCCAGGCTGGGTCAAGACGCTGTACGACGTGAATCCGCTGGTCGGGATCTTCCAGCTGCATCACGCGGTGTGGTACCCGGCCGAGCTCGACCTGCGCTTGACGATCATCTCCGCGGCGGGCAGCGTGTTGACCCTGTTCTTTGGCTGGTGGGTCTTCCGTAGCCTTGAGCCTGCCGTTCTGAAGGAGCTCTGAGGGCCGTGTCTCAGCCCATTATCGAGGCCCGCGACCTCGGCATCCGGTTCGTGCGAAACCGGCGCCGGCAGTTGCGGCTGCGCGAGATGATCATCCACCGTGGCGGGCGCCAGCCGCGCGGTGACGAGTTCTGGCCGCTGCGGCACGTGAGCTACGACGTGCAGGCGGGCGAGGCGATCGGTGTCATCGGGCGCAACGGCACCGGCAAGAGCACGATGCTCCGGCTGATCGCGGGCGTGCTGATCCCCGACGAGGGCTCGATCAAGGTGCGGGGCGCCGTGGCGCCGCTGCTGGAGCTGTCAGCCGGGTTCTCCAACGACCTCACCGGTCGGGAAAACGTGCACCTCGTCGGGTCGCTGCACGGGCTCACGCCGAACGAGCTGAAGCGGAAGTTCAGCGAGATCATCGCGTTCGCCGGCGACCAGGTCGAAAAGGCCATCGACACGCCGGTGCGGCACTACTCGTCCGGCATGAAGGTGCGGCTCGGCTTCTCGATCATCTCGCAGCTCGCGCACCCGATCTTGTTGGTCGACGAGGTGCTGGCGGTGGGCGACGCGGAGTTCCGCAAGAAGTGCTACGCGACCATGGAACGGCTGCTCGCCGAGGGGCGCACGCTCGTGCTGGTCTCACACAACGAAGGAGACCTGACCCGGTTCTGCAAGCGCGGGCTGTACTTCGACAGCGGTCTTCTCAAGATCGACGGTACGGTCACCGAAGCCCTGGGCGCGTACAACGCGGCCGCCCGCCGCTGATGCTCGGCGTCGTCGTCGGCGAGCGACCGGAACTCGCCGATCAGCTCCGCGCCGCGGGTGCCCGCGACGCGGTGACCGTCGCTGACCTCGACGGGTTGGCCAAGGTGGCGAGCGCCGCGGATGAGCCGTTGCTGCTGTGCGCCGACGATCTGGTGGCGCACACGGCAGTACTCAGGCATCTCGCCACGAGCCCGGTGGGGCCGACGGTGGCCCTACTGCTCCAGGAAGGCGCCGCCGACGTGCGCGAGGAGCGCGGCCGGCTGGTGCCGGGTCCGCCGACCGCCGCCTTCGGCGGCGCCCTACGCGTCGGCGCCGATGATCTTCCGGCGCTGGTCGCGGCCGCGCGGGGAGCGACACCGGGTGGTCTCGACGCGCTGCCCGCGGCCCTGTTCGGCACCGGGACCACGATTTTCACCCATCGAGTACGCCTGCTCGTGGCGACCCGGGCCAGCACGCCGCCCGACCGGGCGGCCGCCGAAGCCAAGGTGGCCGCGGTCGACGCCGACACCGCCGAGCTGCGCCTCGCGGTGAAGGAGAAGGACGACTTCTTCGCCACGTACTTCGTGAGCACCTGGTCGCCGTGGCTGACCCGCTGGTCGGCACGGCTCGGGCTCGGGCCGAGCGCGGTCACCGCGATCTCGGTCGCGTTCGCGGTCGCCGCGGCGGCGCTCTTCACGGCGGGCGGCCGGCCCGCGCTGGTGGCCGGTGCGGTGCTGCTCTACCTGGGCTTCGTGCTGGACTGCGTCGATGGTCAGGTGGCGCGGTACACGCGGCACTTCAGCGCGTTCGGCGGCTGGCTCGACACGATGGCCGACCGCACCAAGGAATACCTCGTCTATGCGGGCCTGGCGATCGGGGCGACCCGGGCAGACCTCGGCGACGGCTGGGCACTGGCGATCGCCGCGATCACGCTGCAGACCGTGCGGCACAAGACCGATGCCTGGTACGGCGCGCTGCACGACGAGGCGGCGTCCCGCTCGGCGGCGGCGACCGGCCGGCTCAGCTCCCTCTCCAACCGGGTGCAGGCCGACCGGGGCTCGATCATGTACTGGCTCAAGCGCACCGTCGTCTTCCCGATCGGCGAGCGGTGGGCGGTCATGGCGCTCGCGGCGGCACTGTTCGATCAGCGGGTGGCCCTGTTGGCGGTGCTCGTGTGGGGCGGGCTCGCGGCCGCGTACACGCTGCTCCTGCGCGCGATGCGAGCGCGCGCGATGCGTGTGCCTGTGCGGGCGACGGTCACCACGACCCCCTACCGCGACGGCGGCGTGCCGGCCCGGTCCCTCGGCCGGCGGCGGATTCCCCCGCTAGCGGCGGCCGTCGTGGCCGCCCTGGGTGCGGCCGCGTTGCTGCTGGTCCCGGATGAGATCAACCGGTGGAGCGTGCTCGCCGCGGCGGTGGCGCTCGTGCTGATCGCCGGGCTGCCCGCGGCGTCGCCGCACGAAGGCGCGCTGGACTGGCTCGTGCCGGCCGCCCTGCGAGCCGTCGAGTTCCTCTTCGTCATCGCGGTCGGCGCGGCGTTCGATGTGCCGCGGCCACTCGTGTACGGCCTGCTGATGGTGCTGGCGCTGCACCACTACGACCTGACGGCTCGGCTGGAGAAGCGGCTCGGCGCCCCGCCACTGCAGTGGCTCAGTCTGGGCTGGGACGCACGGATGCTGGTCCTGGCGATCGGAGCCGCTGCCGGCTTCGCCACCGCCACGTTCGGCGCGTTAACGACGTACCTGGCTGTGGTGTTGCTGTCAGATGTCGTACGAACATGGGCCCTTCCCGGAAGATCGGGACAGCCTTCTCGATAGGCTGTGTTCACCACCGGTTCCCGTGGCGGCTACGAAGGACGCGATACATGACCCTGCTCAGCCTCGTAATTCCCGTCTACCGGGTGCAGGGCTACCTGCGCGAGTGCCTGGACTCGATCTTCGATCAGACGTTCACCGACATTGAGGTGATCGCGATCGACGACTGCTCGCCGGACAGCAGCGGCGAGATCCTGGCCGAATACGCCGCCCGCGATCCACGGCTGCGGGTGATCACGCAGAAGACCAACCAGGGGCAGGGGCCGGCTCGTAACCTGGGTGTGGCCGAGGCCACAGGCGAGTACGTGTGGTTCGTCGACAGCGACGACTGGCTAGCGCCCGAGTCGCTGCGCTCGATCGCCAACCGCCTGCGCGCCACCGAAGCCGACGTGTTGATCGTCGACCACGCCAAGGTCTCGTGGGACGGCAAGTTCCGGCCGAGCTGGATCGGCCGGCGGTTCCACCTGGCGCCGAGGGTGTTCGCGCTGCACGAGTGGCCGGAGACCATCGAGATCCTCCACGTGCCGTGGAACAAGATCGTTCGCCGCTCGCTGCTCAACAAGGTGGGCTTCCAGTTCCGCTCCGGCTGGTACGAGGACGTGCCCTACACGTACGAACTGCTGGCCGCCGCCGAGCGGATCTCGCTGCTCGACAAGGTCTGCGTCTACTACCGTCAGCGCCGGCAGGGTTCCGCCACCAAGACGCTCAGCGACGGACACTTCGCGATCTTCCCCAACTGGGCGCAGGTGTTCGAGACGCTAGACGACTCCTGGCCGGGCGCGGCCGAGCTGCGGCCGTTGCTGTTCCGCCGGATGATGTGGCACTTCCTGATGGTGCGCGGCAACGAGGAGCGCATCCCCCGCCACCTGCGCGGCAAGTTCTTCCAGGAGATGTACGACCACTACCACCGGTACCTGCCGCCGGGCGGCTACCCCGTGCCCGAAGGCATGGAGGGCGTCAAGCACCGGCTGGTCGCGAAGGGCCGGCACCGCACGTTCCACTCGATGCGGGTGGCGTACCGGCTGTACCAGAAGGTCCGCAAGAACGCGCGCACAGTGGCCAAGGCAGCCAAGGACCTCGTCTACGAGTCGTATTACCGGGCGCAGATGCTACTGCCGATGGACCAGAAGCTGGCCGTCTACGCCGCGTACTGGTACCGCGGGATGTCGTGCAACCCGGCCGCCGTGTACGAGATGGGCCGCGAGCTGGCACCCGACGTGCGGGGCGTCTGGGTGGTCCGTAAGGACAAGGCCGAGACGATGCCGCGAGGCGTCGACTACGTGGTGGCCGGCACGTTGAAGTACTACCGCACGCTCGCGCGTGCCCGCTGGATGATCAACAATGTCAACTGGCCGGACTTCGTGCGGAAGCGGTCGGGCGCGGTGCACGTGATGACCCACCACGGCACGCCACTCAAGGTGATGGGCGTCGACCAGCGGACCTACATGGGCGGCGTCGAAGACCCGGACTTCGAGGCGCAGATGGCACGCGCCGACCGCTGGGATTTCAGCGTCACCGCCAACACGTTCACCACGCAGATGTGGGAGCGGGCGTACCCGTGCGACTACCAGACGCTGGAGACCGGGTACCCGCGCAACGACCGGCTGGTCAAGGCCACGCCCGACGAGGTCGCGCAGCTGCGCCGCAAGCTCGGCATCGCGCCGGGCGAAAAGGTCGTGCTGTACGCGCCGACGCACCGTGAGCACCGGCCCGGCTACGCACCGCCGTTCGACGTGGACGAGTTCGTCGAGGCGATGGGCCCGAACACCAGGCTGCTCGTACGCAGCCACTACTTCCGCGACCGCCAGGGCGGGGCGTTCGCCGCGGGCGGGCGCGAGCGCGTGCAGGACATGTCCGCGTATCCGTCGGTCGAGGAGCTGTACCTCGTCTCCGACGTCCTCGTCACCGACTACTCCTCGGTCATGTTCGACTACGGCGTGCTCGACCGGCCGATCGTCATCTACGCACCCGACTGGCTCCAGTACAAGCTCGTACGCGGCGTCTACTTCGACGTCACCGAAGAGCCGCCGGGCGCGGTCGCGCTGACCTTCTCCGACCTGCTCGACGTCTTCCGCTCGGGCGCTTACGAGAGCGACGCGGCGGGCAAGGCGCGGGCCGACTTCCGGCGGCGCTTCTGCCACCTCGACGACGGCCACGCCTCCGAGCGTGTCGTGCGGCGAGTCCTCCTCGGGGAGAGCCCCTCGTAAACGGCCCGTGTGCCAATTGTTAAGCGCTTTCGTGTGCCGCCATCACGTGCTGGGTACCTGGTCGACTGGGTGAAAGCTGCCTGAACTGGGCGGTAATCACCCTGTTACACCAGCAACATGGCACGTTTACCCGATGGGCTAGAGCCGTAACGCTCGTCACAGTTACCTATTCGGGGGCCGGCAACGATGCTGCGGGGAGGTGACGGTGACCACCGTCGCGCTCAAAGACGTTACGAAGGTGTTTCCCGACGGAACGGTAGCGGTCGACAACGTCAACCTCGACGTCAACGACGGCGAGTTCATGGTGCTCCTCGGCCCGTCAGGTTGCGGCAAATCAACCGTTCTGCGCATGGTAGCCGGCCTAGAAGACCCCACCAGCGGAGCAATCCTACTCGATGGCGAGCTGGCAAACGATCTTCCTCCGCGCGACCGGCGCATCGCCATGGTGTTCCAGGACTTCGCCCTGTACCCACACATGACCGTCGGCGACAACATCGGGTTTCCCCTCCGCCTGTCCGGCGTCGAGCAGGGCCCGCGCGGTGAGCGTGTCGCCGACGTCGCAAGCGCCCTCGGCATCGGCGACGTGCTCGCACGCAAGCCCAACCAGCTCTCCGGCGGCCAGCGGCAGCGCGTCGCGATGGGCCGCGCGATCGTGCGCCGGCCAGGCCTTTTCCTCATGGACGAGCCACTGTCCAACCTCGACAGCGGCCTGCGCGCCGAACTACGAGCCGAGATCTCCGGGCTGGTGCGCGAGCTCGGAGTCAGCACCATCTACGTGACGCACGACCAGGCCGAGGCGCTCACGATGGCCGACCGCGTGGCCATCCTGCGACGCGGCGTGCTGCAAGACGTCGGCACACCCACCCAGGTGTACGGCCGCCCAGCGACCCTTTACGTGGCCGCGTTTCTGGGCAGCCCGCGGATGAACCTGCTCGAAGCATCCGTCTACGTGCACCTCGACCGGTACGTCGCCCTCAACTTCGGCGAGCAGGCGCTCTACCTGCCGTGGGACGACATCCGGGCACGCGCCGTCGCCCACTACCACGGCGAGCGGATCGTCGTGGGTATGCGGGCCGAGGCGCTCACACCGGTCGCGCCCGGCACGCCGGGCGACGTGCTGCAGGGCCGCATCCGGTACCTCGAACACCACGGCCACGAATCGCTGGCGTTCCTCGACATCGGTGCCACCGCCATCGTGGTCGACGACATCGGCGGCGCGGTGTCAGAGCCGACGGGCGGGTCCGGCCGGTTCCGCCGCTTCGGCCACGTCGTGCAGCGATTGACCGGACGCGGCGAGCCGCGCGAATCCAGTACCGAATCGTCGTCCAACCGCACCAGCGTGCTCAGCGACCCCGGACGCCACCATCGCCGTCCGGCGGAACTGGCGGTCCGGCTTGCGCCGTACCCCGCGGTGTCGTCGGGGCATCCGCTTGCCATTTCGGTACGTATGGACGCCTTGCACTTCTTCGATGAGCGTGGCGACCGCATCGATGTGGGGTGGCGGTAGCTCCCTCGGTGCTCTACCGTCTCCGACACTGCCCTGACGGAAAGGACCTTTCTGTGTCGGCCAACGGTTCCGGAATACTGGTCATCGAGCGCATCCTGCGCGACCGGCAGAGCATCTGGCAGCAGATCGTCGCCGAGCGCGATCTCAACAGCCTTACGGTCAACATGCTCGCCAGCTCAGCCGCCGCCCTCGCCGCGTACGGGGCGGTGCTCGGATCATTCCACAGTGTACTGATGGCGGTCACGTCAGCCGTCAAGCTTCCACTGCTCTTCCTCGTCACGCTCGCGATCTGCCTCCCGACGCTGTACCTCTTCAACCTGGTCTTCGGCGCCCGGCTGTCGGTACGCCAGTCGCTCGCGCTGGTGATGACGGCGATCACGGTCACCGCGATGCTGGCGCTGGCGTTCGCGCCGATCAGCCTCTTCTTCCTGATCACCGCGCCCGACTACGGCTTCTTCAAGCTGCTCAACGTCGCCATCCTCGCGCTGTCGGCGTTGGTGGGGCTGCGGTTCCTGACCGGCGGCATGCAGGTGCTCAACGAGGCTGGTCTGTTGAAGCCCGCGGCGCCGCCTCCCGCGTCTATGGAATCCGTTCCCGAGCCGGCGCTCGTCGCGGTCGCGGCCAACGGTGATAGCGCGTCCACAGTGGCCGCTCCTGCCCCGGCCCCCGTCGCGACGCTGCCCGTGGCCCCGCCGCCGCCCCAGTTCCAGTCGTTCGCGCCGCGCCCGCAGCGGCCCGTGGGCGAGCAGCGGCCGGCAAGCATGACGCTGCTGTACATCTGGATCATGCTGTTCGGCTTCGTGGGCACGCAGCTCGCCTGGACGCTGCGGCCGTTCTTCGGCAACCCGGGGCAGGAGTTCGCACTGTTCCGCAGCATCGAAGGCAACTTCTACGCCGAGATCATCCGCACGATCGCCCACCTCTAACTCCCCGACGCCCGCCCGCCCTCCCTCAGGACGCGGCCGCGCCCTCTTCCTCACGCGTAAACGCGCTGCGCGCGTTCACGCGCCCGTGGGCGCCCACGCCCCTTCCGCCGCGCGTGGGCGCCCGCGCCCCG
>NZ_JAIBNX010000292.1 GCF_026130045.1 Micromonospora sp. CPCC 205371 | reverse complement strand
CGGGCGGTTCGGGCGCCGAAAGCCGCCCTGTAGACCGCAGTCGCTCTGGTCGCTTCGCTCCCGCCGCTTTGTGCGGTCTGCGGGCGGCGCGCCCTCACAGCTCGCTGCGCTTTGTGGCGGCTGCGGGAGGCGGCGCATGACCAATCACCGTCAGACCCTCATTGTTGGTGCCGGGCCCGTCGGAATGGCGGCGGCGTTGTCGCTGCGGGCGCTCGGGCGGCCCGCCACCGTGCTCGAAGCCGGCGCCGAAGACCGGCTGCGCCCCGGCAGCCGCGCCATCTTCGTGCACAAGGCCACCCTGGAGGTCCTCGACCGCTCCAGCCCCGGCCTGGCCGCCGACCTGGCCGCGCACGGCCTGATCTGGCAGACCAAGCGCACCTTCTACGCCGGCACGCAGGTCTTCGCGCGCACCTACGACGCGCCCCCGCCCGGCACGCTGCCGCACTTCACCAGCCTCCCGCAGGTGGAGAGCGAGCGGTACCTGCTCCAGGCGTGCAAGGCGGCCGGCGTCGAGTTCGTCTGGAACGCCGAGGTGACCGGCACGGAGTCCACGATGGACGGTACTGCCCTGACCACCGCCTCCGGTGACCGCTGGACCGCCGACTACGTCATCGCCGCCGACGGCTCCCGCTCGCCGGTACGCGCCGCCCTCGGGATACCGATGGAGGGCAGCCGCTCCGACGGCTGGTACGTGGTCGTCGACGTGGAGGAGGACCCCGGCGACCCGCTGCCGGTCGAGCGGGTCTTCCACTACGCCCACCCGGGCGTGGACGGGCGCAACGTGCTGCTGGTGCCGTTCGCCGGCGGCTGGCGCGTCGACCTGCAACTGCACGACGGCGACGACCCCGAGCAGCTGAGCCAGGGCTCGGGCCTGCGCGAGTGGCTGCGCGCGGTCATGCCGCCCGCGTACGCCGAACGCGTCGCCTGGGCCTCCACCTACCGGTTCCTCCAGGTGGTGGCCGCCGACTTCGCCGACCCGGCGCGGCGGGTGCTGCTGGCCGGTGAGGCGGCACACCTGTTCGCCCCGTTCGGCGCGCGCGGCATGAACTCCGGGGTACCGGACGCCGACGCCGCCGCCACGGCTGTCCACATCGCACTGTCCACGGCGGTACCGGCGCGGGCGCGGGCGGCGGTGGACGACTTCGCGCTCTCCCGGCGCCGCGCGGCGATGTTCAACCGGGACGCCGCCGGCACCGCCCTGGCACACCTGCGCCCCGGCCCCGCCGAGCGGGCGGCGCAAGAGGACGCGGCCCAGGGCGCCGCGCGCGACGAGAGCCTCGGGCACTGGCTCGACACCGCACCGTACGGGCCGCGCGAGCTCCCGCCCGGCAACACGATCTACAAGTACTGAGGGCGGATAGATGGCAGAACCCGCGTCGATCGTCACGCGCCGCCGGCTGGAATGGTCGGAGACCGACCCGATGGACCGGTGGCACTACTCGGTGGTGCTGCGGTTCGTGGAGAGCGCCGAGACGCTGCTGCACCACCGGCTCGGCATCCGGCACGACGAGTTCCGGCGGATGCCCCGGCTCAACGTCAACGTCGACTTCCTCGGCGCGCTGCACTACGACGAGACGGCCGAGACGGCGCTGTCGGTCGAGCACGTCGGGCGCGCCTCGATGCGGTACGCGTTCACGGTAAGCCGGGACGGGCAGGCCCTCGCGCGAGGGACGATGACGGTGGCGTGGTTCGACCCGGAGACTGGGCGCAGCGCACCCTGGCCGGACCGCCTGCGCGCACTCTTCGCCGAGTCTGGGCCACAGGAGGGCTGACGGATGCGAGGCACGATGGGTTCGACGCCCCTGTCGGTCGGGATGATCCTGCGGCGGGGTGCCGCGATGGGTCCGCACGCCAAGCTCGTCGGCGTGACCCCCGCGGGGCGTACGTGGCAGACGTGGCCGGGGTTGGCCAGCCGCGCCCGGCGGGTCGCCGCCGCGCTGCCCGCGCTGGGGGTACGCCCCGGCGACCGGGTCGGCACGTTCGCGTGGAACGGGCTGCGACACCTGGAGTTGTTCTACGGCGTACCGATCGCCGGTGCCGTGCTGCAGCCGCTGAACGTGCGGCTGCACGCCGACCAGATCGCCTGGATCGCCGGGCACGCCGACGACAAGGTGATCTTCGTGGAGGCGTCGCTGACCGCGCGGCTCGCCGAGATCCGCCCGAAGCTGAGCGGCGTCGAGCGGTACGTCGTACTCCCCGACGGCACCGAGCCGCACCCCGACTTCGCGGACGCGGTCGGGTACGAGGAACTGCTCGACGGCGTGGCCGACGACGAGCCGCCCGAGGTCGACGAGTGGTCGGCCGCCTGCCTCTGCTACACCGGCGGCACCACCGGCCGGCCCAAGGGCGTCGCGTACTCGCACCGCTCCATCACGCTGCACGCGATGAGCGGGCTGTTCGTCGACTCGTTCGCCGTGCGCGAGCGCGACGTGGTGCTGCCGCTGACACCGCTGTTCCACGCCACCTCCTGGGGTCTGCCGTACGCGGCCGCGCTCGCCGGGGCCGGCCTGGTGCTCGCCGGCTCCGATACCAGCCCGCCCGCGATCCTGCGGCTGATCCGCGAGGAGCGGGTCACCGTCGCAGCCGGGGTACCCACGTTCTGGCTGGCCGTCGACCAGCTCGAACCGGCCGCCGACGACCTGGCCAGCCTCGACCGCATCCTGTGCGGCGGCTCGGCGATCCCGCTGGAGCTGATCCAGCGGTACCACCGGCGGGGCGTGCGCATGCAGCAGGGCTGGGGGATGACCGAGATGTCCCCATCCGGCAACCTCACGCTGGTGCGCGGGCACCTGGAGGGCCGCCCCGAGGCCGAGCGGCTGGCGCTGCACGCCACGCAGGGCGTCACCACCGCCGGCGTCGAGCTGCGCGTGGTCGACCCGGCCGGCGAGGTGCTGCCGCACGACGGCGTCGCGACGGGGGAGATCGAGGTCCGCGGGCCGTGGATCACGTCGGAGTACTACGAACCGGACGACGACGCCAACACCGCCCGCTTCCACGACGGCTGGCTGCGTACCGGCGACGTCGGCACCGTGGACACCGACGGGTACCTGCACCTGCTCGACCGCACCAAGGATTTGATCAAGTCTGGCGGCGAGTGGATCAGCTCGATCGAGCTGGAGAACCACCTGATGGACCACGACGGCGTCGCGCAGGCGATGGTGATCGCCGTGCCGCACCCGGTGTGGGGCGAGCGGCCGGCGGCGCTGGTCGTGCGCCAACCCGGCGCCGAGACCACCGCCGACGAGCTGCGCGAGCACGTGCGCACCCGGGTGGCGAGCTGGTGGGTGCCGGACCTCGTGGAGTTCGTCGAGGCGTTGCCGACGACGGCGACCGGAAAGTTCGACAAGAGGACCGCGCGGGCGCGGTGGCAGCAGCGGCTGGCCGCCGAGTTCACGCTGGCTGGCAACTAGGAACAGGCGTGAGTGGAGTGGTCATGAGTGGAGTGTTGGACGGACGGGTCGCGGTGGTCACCGGCGCGGCGCGCGGCATCGGGCAGGCCACCGCGGCGCTGCTTGCCGAGCACGGTGCCAAGGTGGTGTGCGCCGACCTGGACGGCGACGCGCTCAAGCAGCCCGCCGAGCTGACCGGCGGCACCGGCGTCGCGGTGGCCGCCGACCTGACCGACCCGGCCGCGCCGGGCGAGGTCGTCGAGCGCGCGGTCGCCGAGTACGGCCAGCTGGACATCGTGGTCAACAACGCCGGGTACACCTGGGACGGCATCTTCCACAAGATGAGCGACGAGCAGCTCGCCGCCATGCTGGAGATCCACCTGACGGTGCCGTTCCGGCTGCTGCGCGCCGCCGCACCCGTGCTGCGCGAAGCGGCCAAGCGCGACGCGGCGCAGGGGCGCGAGGTGTTCCGCAAGGTCGTCAACGTGACCTCGATCGCCGGCACGATGGGCAACGTCGGCCAGGCGAACTACTCGGCGGCCAAGGCCGGCCTGATCGGGCTGACCAAGACCCTCGCCAAGGAGTGGGGCCCGCTGAAGATCAACGTCAACGCGGTGGCGTTCGGCTTCGTCGAGACCCGGCTCACGGCCGCGACCGCCGACGCCGGCACGTTCGAGCGCGGCGAGCGCAGCATCCAGCTCGGCATCCCCGAGCAGGTACGCGAGCGCGCCAAGGCCGGCATCCCGCTCGGCCGGGCGGCCACGCCCGCCGAGGCGGCCGGCGGCATCTTCCTGCTCTGCACGCCCTGGTCCGATTTCGTACACGGCCAGGTGCTCACCGTCGCCGGCGGCCAGGCCGAAGGGATGACGTCGTGAAGCTCACCCGTGTGGCGGTGCCCCTCGGCCTGGCCTGGAGCTCACCGTTCTGCCGGTGGCAAGGGCCGCTCGCCGAGATGTCCAGTGTGGACCTGGCGGTCGACGTGGCCAACCGGGCGCTGTCCGGTTTCGATACCACCCACGTCAGCCACGTCTCGTTCGGCACCACGGTGCCGCAGCCGACCTCGTTCTACGGCGTCACCACGATCACGCCGCGGCTCGGGCTGGACGCGGTCACCGGTCCCACCATCGCGCAGGCGTGCGCGACGTCCGCGGCCGTCATCCAGTCCGCGGCCACCCAGGTCGAGCTGGGCGCGCACGACACCGTCCTGGCGCTCACCACCGACCGCACCAGCAACGGGCCGCTGATGGTGTGGTCGGCCCAGGGCAGCCCCGGCGCCGCGCCGCGCACCGAGCACTGGGTGCTCGACCCGATGAAGTGGGACCCCAACACCGGCGGGTCCATGCTGGACACCGCCGAAGGCGTCGCCGCCGACGAGGGATACACGCGGGAGGAGATCGACGAGGTCACCCTGCTGCGGTACGACCAGTACCGGGTCGCCGCGGCGGGGCAGCGCGACTATCTGGTACCCGTACACGTGCCCGGACGGCGCGGCGAGACCGTGGTCGCCGACGACTTCGGCGTGCACGACACCACCGCCGAAGGGCTGGCGAAGCTGTCGCCGGTGCAGCCCGGTGGCGTGGTGACCTACGGGTCGCAGACGCACCCCGGTGACGGTACAGCTGGAATGGTGCTCTCCACGGTGGAGCGCGCTCGCGAGCTGGCTGGTGGCGCGGGCATCGCGCGGGTCTTGGCCGTGGGGTTCGCCCGCGCCGAGCGGGCGCGCATGCCGAAGGCCCCCGTGCCCGCGGCCCGGCGCGCCCTCGCCGACGCCGGCCTCGACATGGCCGACCTGCACGTGGTGACCACGCACAACCCGTTCGCGGTCAACGACGTGTACTTCGCCAGGCAGACCGGGTTTCCGGTGGAGAAAATGAACCCGTACGGGTGCAGCCTGGTCTACGGGCACCCGCAGGGACCGACCGGCATGCGCGCCGTCGCCGAGCTGATCGAGGCGCTGCGCGCCCGCGGCGGCGGACGTGGCCTGTTCACCGGATGCGCGGCCGGCGACACGGCCGGCGCCGTCGTCGTGGAGGTAACCGAGTGAGCCACCCTTTCGACCTGTCCGTTGTGGACCGCTGGAGCGACGAGCGCACCTTCGACGTCACGCCCGACGCCGTCCAGGCCTACGCTGACGCGGTAGGCGGCCCGTCCCCGGTGTTCGCCGTGGTGCCGGCGATGGATCTGGTGTTCGCGGTAGCCGAGACCGCCGTGCTCGCCGCCGAATCGGCCGACCTGCGCAACCGCGTCGTGCACGGCCAGCATGACCTGCTGCTGCACAAGCCGTTGCCGGTGGGCGAGAAGGTGACCGTGCGCGCCGCCGTCGTCGGCCTGCACGGCAAGCGCAGCGGCACCACCGCGACCATCCAGGTGCGCACCCGCGACGCGGCCGGCGACCTGCTCAACGAGCAATATGTGACCGAGTTCTACCGCGGCATCCCGACGGACCTGGCGGTAGGTGTCGCCGCGCCCCGCCTCCCGTCCGAGCCACCCGCCGGCGAGCCGGCACGCGAGGCCGCCTACCACCTGGAGCTGGACCTGCCGGCGCGCTACGCCAACGCGTCCGGCGACCACAACCCCATCCACCTCGACGACGAGGTGGCGCGCGCGGCCGGCCTGCCCGGCGTCATCGTCCACGGCCTGGCGAGCCTGGCCATCGCGGCCCGCGTGGTGCTCGCGGCCGCGGGCTCTTCCTCGGGCGCCTCCGCCCTGGCGCGACTGAGCTGCCGCTTCACGCACCCGATCGCACCCGGCGACACCCTGACGACGAGGGTGTGGGCCGACGGCGCGGGGTACCGTTTCGACGGCGTCAACGAGGCGGGCACGACAGTGCTCGGCGCGGGCGTGGCCGAGCTCCACCACCCGTAGCGCGTGTCGTACCGTGGCTTGGTGGCGGGTGGCGAGCCTGTCGAGCCGGGGGCACGGCCTCTTCCGCGGCCGGGGTCGGACGGTCCCCGACCCTGAACGGACGGTGGTGTTGAGGTGACAACCGACCTCAAGGCGGAGCTTGCGGCGGTCCTGCGTAACAGCCGGGCGGTGATGCTCGCCAAGCTGGACGGGTTGTCCGAGTATGACCGGCGCCGCCCGCTGACTCCGTCAGGCACCAACCTCCTGGGTCTGGTCAAGCATCTGGCCGGCCTGGAGTACGGCTACCTCGGCGCCTCGTTCGGCCGCCCTCCGATCGAGCGGCCGTCCTGGTTTCGAGACGACCCGTACTCCGAGATCGACATGTGGGCGACGCCTGACGAGTCGAGCGACTACATTATGTCCGTCTACCAGCGGGCCTGTGCACATTCTGACGTCACGATCGCCGAGTTGGAGCTGGAGAGCCCAGGCCGGGTGGCGCACTGGGCCGCGGGCCGGCAGGAGACAACGCTGGGGGTTCTGTTGATCAGGATGGTCGGCGAGACCGCGCAACACGCCGGCCACGCCGACATCATCCGTGAGCTGATCGACGGCCGGATCAGCGACGACGAAGAACCTGTCGCGGCGGAGTCGACGTTCTGGCGCGACCGGAAACGCCAGGTCCAGGAGGCAGCGGATTGGTTCCGCCCAGCAGCTACCGATCCCCGATGAGCCGGGTCGCACCGGCGGGGCGGCTGCGGCTGGACGACTGGGCACCCAGGAGGGGTTGGGCTCGGCGGGGGCCACGGGTCCCGCTCAGCCTGGAGGAGTTGCGGCGGCGCTCCTGCGGTGCTCGTGCTCGCGACACGGCTGGCGTCGAGCGCGACTGCCGCACCTCGCTGTCTCGTGGTGCGCTCCGCGGAGTGGTGAGCGATCGCGTTCCTATGTCCGCCGGTGGTAGACGTTGCGCCGCGGCCTGCGCTCACTGTCCACATAGGCAGGTGGTATGAACTCCGGCACGCCGTCATCGGCCATCCATACCTCCCACTCCCCGCTGTGAACAAGCCGATGATGGTAGCCACACAACAACACGCCGTTGTCGATGGCGGTCTTTCCGCCGTCTGTCCAATGTCGAATGTGGTGGCCGTCGCACCACTGCGGCGGTCGATCGCAGCCCGGGAACGCGCACCCGCCGTCGCGGACGACCAGTGCCCGCCGTAGCGGCCCGGTGAACAGGCGTCGTTGTTGTGCGACGTCGAGGACTTGTCCGTGGCCGCCCAGGATCATGGGGATGATGTGGGCGTCGCATGCCAGCCGTCGCACCTGCTCCGCGCTGAGCCGTTCCCCGGTGTCCAGTTGGCCGTGGCGAAGCTCTTTGCGGACCACGTCGTACGGCACCGTGACGACGATCTGTGGCCGGTTGCCGCCGTTGTCCGGCAGCTGTTCGGTGCGCAGCGCCAGCCGGCACACCTCCACCAGCGCGTCGGCGCGGCGTTGGGTGGGTGTCCACTCCAGGTCAGGCTTACACAACGGGTCCAGCGCCGCGTTGACGATAGCTGCGGCCTCAGCGTCGAGCCAGCCGGTGACCCGGAACCGTCCATCACCGTTGTTCGTCAACGTGAACGCACGGGTTTGTTGGGCGCGTTTCTCGTCCCCGTTCGGCGGCCCGCCGGTCGGCTTCTTCGGCTGCTTCCGGTGCGACGTGGGCGAGGATGCGGGCGGCGGCTTTGCGGAAGATGGCTGGTTCCCAGTCGGCGAAGTCTTCGATCAGGGTCTTCTCGGCCAGGTCGACGATGTCGGTCGAGGCTTCGTCGGCGAGGTCCTGGACGGTTTTGGCGACGATGTGGGCCTGTTCGACGGTGACCGCGGCGGTGGACAGGGCGACGTCCAGCGTGGGGCGTTGGTCGAGCGACTTGGCCAGGTCGACCATCCGCCGCGTGGTGTGGATGCTCATGTGTAGTTGCTCGCGGAGCCAGATGGCGGTGTTGGCGGCCTGTTGGGTGATGGGTAGGTTGCGGCCGTCGATCTCGCGGATCAGGTGGAGTTTGGTGGCGGCGAGCATCTGCTCAGCGTCGTGGACGGCGTGCACTGAGTCGATGAGGTCGGCGTCGGGCAGCGACCACACGGGGGTGCCGGCGCATTGGCCGGTGATACCCCTGAGCTGCTCCAACATTTCTCGCACACATTGATTCTCGTGCGTTTGCGCGGTGGTCGTTGCCCGTGCGGGCGGCGCGCCGGGCGCGACACGCCGACACCGCAAAATAGTCCCGCAGCGGCGGCAGGGCGAGGGCGCCGCCCGCTCCTGCGGTCACACCGCCAGGCCCGTGAACGCTGCGCTCGTGAACGCTGCGCTCGTGAACGCTGCGCTCGTGAACGCTGCGCTCGTGAACGCTGCGCTCGTGAACGCTGCGCTCGTGAACGCTGCGCTCGTGAACGCTGCGCTCGTGAACGCTGCGCTCGTGAACGCTGCGCTCGTGAACGCTGCGCTCGT
>NZ_JAIBNX010000291.1 GCF_026130045.1 Micromonospora sp. CPCC 205371 | reverse complement strand
CGATCAAGGGCAAACGCACGCGGAAAAGAGATCCAACCACGTGCATTCGCCCTTGATCGGCGGAAAGCAGGGCCGCCGCGCGGGCGCGGCGCGCGGGCGCGGCGGGCGCGGCGCGCTAGCGGGAGGACGCTATGCGGCGGCCGACGGCAGAGATCAAGCGGTCCAGCTCCGAGCCGAACGGGTTGTCGTGGACCAGGTACGTCCACGTCGCGCTCGGCCGCACCAGCGTCGCCACCTCCGGCTCCCAGTCTTCGGTGATCTCGGATTCCTCGAACGTCGCCACCGTCCGCTCCTCGATCTTCGGGAACAGGTCGTTGAAGGCCGGCACCGCCGCCCGGTGGAACTCGTCCAGCGGGTCGAGCCGCCCCAGTGCCCGCAAGTGCACGCCCTCGCGCACTTCGGACAGCTCGGCCAGGTGCTCGGCCCACAGCCGGTCGAGGTGGTAGAGCGCGATCGACCGCCCCACCCGGTTGACGAGCTCGTCGTCCAGCTCCTCGGCCTTCTCCTCGCACCGCTCGCGGAGCATGTCGCCGGCCACCTCGGTGGTGAGCAGCCGCTCGCGCCGCACGGCGAGCGCCTTTCGCTGCTGCTCGATCACCACGCTGTACCGCCACGTGTTGCGGTGGATCTCGTGGTTGACGCCTTCGGCGACCCGCTGGGCGTGCTCGATCGCGTAGTTGACCGCCTCGTCCTCCACGAGCCCGTCGGCGTGCATGCGGGGCGAGGCCGGGATCAGCTCGGGCGCGTGCCGCACGACCAGCTCGTCTTCGAGGCTGACGAAGAACACCGAGTTGCCCGGGTCGCCCTGCCGGCCGGCGCGGCCGCGGAGCTGGTCGTCGACCCGGCGGCTGTCGTGCCGGCCGCTGCCGATCACGTACAGGCCGCCCAGTTCGGCGACGCGGTCGTAGTCGCTCTGGTCGCTGCCGCCGAGCCGGATGTCGACGCCTCGACCTGCCATCTGCGTGGAGACGGTCACCGCGCTGTGCATGCCGGCCTCCGCGATGATCGCGGCCTCTTCCTCGTCGTTCTTGGCGTTCAGGACGACGCAGTCGACACCGGCCGCCTTGAGACCGGCGGCGAGCTGCTCCGACTCCTTCACGTCGAGGGTGCCGACCAGCACGGGACGCCCCGTCTCATGGGCCGAGCGGATCTCCTCGATCAGCGCCTCTTCCTTCTCGGCGCGCGTCGCGTAGATGCGGTCCGGCTCGTCGACGCGGACACACGGCGTGTTCGGCGGGATCACCGCGACTTCCAGCTTGAAGAACTCGCGCAGCTCGTGCCCCACGAGCACCGCCGTGGCGGTCATGCCGCACAGGGTCTTGTACAGCCCGATGTACGCCTGGACGGTGATGGTGTCGAGCACCTCGCCCTCGGCGGTGGCGCCCAGCCCTTCCTTGGCCTCGACGGCCGCCTGTAGCCCGTCGGGCCAGCGGCGCCGCTGCGCGACCCGGCCGCGCATCTCGTCGACGAGCTCGACGGCGCCGTTGCGCACGATGTAGTCGACGTCGCGGTGCAGCAGCGCGTGCGCGTGCAGCGCCACGTTGACCGCCGAGAGATGGTCGAAGTTCTCCTCGGCGTAGAGATCCACGCCGTCGAGCTCGGCTTCGATCCGCGCCAGGCCCTCGGACGTGAGCGCCACGCTGCGGCCGTCGTCGGCGATCTCGTAGTCGCGCTTGTTGCGCAGGCCGCGCACGAGGACATCGGCCGCGTGCACCGGGTCCTGCTCGCCGGGCACGGTGCCGGCGAGCACCATCGGCACCCGGGCCTCGTCGATGAGGATCGAGTCGGCCTCGTCGACGATGCACGTGGCCAGCTCGCGCTGCACCCGGTCGTCGATGTCGACGACGAGCTGGTCGCGCAGGTAGTCGAAGCCCGCCTCGCTCACGGACACGTACGTGACGTCGTTGTTGTACGCCGCGCGCCGCTGCTCGTGGGTGGACGCCTCGGTGACCCACCCGACGCTGAGCCCGAGCAGCTTGTAGACCGGTGCCATCCACAGCGCGTCGCGCCGCGCCAGGTAGTCGTTGACCGTCAGCACGTGCACGGGCCCGTGCCCGCGACGCACGTGACCGTACGCGGCGATCGCGGCGGTCAGCGTCTTGCCCTCACCGGTGGCCATCTCGGCGACCTTGCCGGACAGCAGCGCCATCGCGCCGATCAGCTGCACGTCGTATGCGCGCTGGTCGAGCCCGCGCCGGGCCGCCTCCCGCCCGACGGCGCAGATCTCGGCGTAATCGTCTGCCTTACCGGCGGCCTCGGTCAGCTCGGCGTCGTCGAGCTCCTTCAGCTCGTCTTCGCGCGCCGCGATCTTGGGCAGCAACTTCTCCAACGGGCCGAGATCGACCGTCGTGCCAGGGCGCTGGAGGAACCGCTGGACCCTGCTCTTCAACCGTGAGGACACACCCATGAGGCGCAACGGTACTATTTACATCTCCAAGATCACCGACACCTCCTGCCTTCGCCGCTCGGCGAGGGCGGTCAAAAGCGACGGAGCCTCGTCGAACGGCACCATCGCGGTCACCAGATGCTTGCGCACCACGTCGCCGTACACGCGCAAAAGCTCGATCGTCTCGGCCGACAGCCGCTCGCGGTCCCACGCCGCCACGAGGCCGCGCGGCACCCGGCCGATCTGCGCGCAGCGCAGGCCGAGGCCGTTGTGGTGGAACTCCTCCCCGAGCCGCACCTCGTCTGCCCCCGCCTGGTAGAACGCCAGGTCGATCACCGTGCCCTGCGGCCGCAGCAGGCGCAGCGCCAGGTGCAGCGCCGACGCCTGACCGCGGCACTGAAACACCAGGTCCGCGCCCCGGTCGCCGGGTCCGTGCCGCCACTGGGTCTTCAGCGCGACCGCCGGGTCGCCGTCCGCCGGGTCGAGCGTCGCGAGACCGAGGGCCTCCGCGACAGCTCGCCGCCGCGACGTTTCATCGAGTACGCGGACATCCTGCGCGCCGTGGCGTTGGACGAACAGCGCGGTCAGCAGCCCGACGGCGCCAGCGCCCACCACCGCGACACGCCGTCCCGCGACACCGTCTCCCAGCCCGCGCACCTGCGCCCCGAAAGCGTCCGCCGCGGCGTGCAGCAGCCCGTTCGCGCAGATCGGGCCCATGTGCGCCACGTAGACCCCGAGCGCCGGATCGAGGTCGCCGGGCAGCGGCACGACCCGGTCGACGAGCGGGTCGGCCAGGTACCCGGTCCGGTGCCCGTACGCCATCGCGACCACATCGCCCGGTGTGACCGCCGGAGTCCGGCTCTCCGCGACCCTGGCCACCTCCATGTACCCGAGCCGGGTCACCGGGTACGGCGTCGACGGCTCGCCGGGGCGGAACAGCCCGAGCGAGGCGTCGAACCGCGCCGACAGGTACGGGTTGGTGCCCTTGACATAGCTCAACTCGGTGCCGGTGGACACTCCACTGTAGAGCGTCTCGGCTCGGAACGTGCCGTCCCGCAAGGCTTCCGGCTCCTCCGACCGGATCTCCACCCGCCCGGGTTTCGTCACCACCACGACGCGCTCAGACATCACATGCCTCCCCGGTCGCCGCCGACCGCGCGATGGCGCACGCCAGCCGGTGGGTGCGCAGCCCTTCGGCATACGGCACCCGGATGTCGTCCCCGTCGCGGCGTACGGCGTCGATGAAGGCTCTATCCACCGCCACGCGCGCCGCTTCCGGGTCACCATCCAGCCGGTACTCGCGCTCCCCCTCGCGTACCAGAAGCTCATCCTCACTCACGGCGAGCGCGAGCCCGTCCGCGTAGATCTCCAGTCCCGCGCGGTGCTTCCACCGCAGCACGCAGGCCGTGGTGAGCGTGCCGACGGTCCCCGACGCGAACCGGAGGGTGGCGGCGGTGGCTGAATCGATATCAGCGTCCACGTCCTCAGAAACGGACGGCGGGGGTGAGCCGTCGCCGAGCGCGCAGACCCGAGTCACCTCGCCGACCAGCAGCCGGGCCAGGTCCAGCACGTGCGCGGCCTGCTCCACCACCGGCCCGCCCGACCGGTCCCGCCGCGACCACCAGGCCACCGGCGGCACCTTGTCGAGCCAGGCGCCGCTGACCAGCCGCACCGGCCGCCCGTCGAGCAGTTCGCGGGCCCGCTCGACCACGGCCAGGTACCGCCAGTGGTGCCCGACGGCGGTCGGCGCGCCGTCGACCATCGCCGCGACCTTCTCGGCGGTCTCCAGATCCGCGGCCAGCGGTTTCTCCACGAACAGCGGCAGCCCCGCGGACAGCACAGCCTCCTCGACGGGCCCGTGCGCGAACGGCGGCACGCACACGTACACGGCGTCCAGGTCGGCGCGCAGCAGCGCGTCGGCGTCTACGAAAGCCCTGGTCCCGTGGGTATCGGCCAGCCGGGCCGCCGCCTCGGGCAGCACATCCGTCACACCCGCCAGAACCACGTCCGGGAATCCCGACAGCACACGCGCGTGCCGCTGGGCCACGTTCCCGGCACCGATCAACCCGACGCGGCTCCTGCCCATGCGTCCCTCCCAACATCCATGTGTGGCGGTTGAGTACCCCGTTCGGAGGGAATTCGTACGTCCATGTGGCAATCCCGTTCGGTCATCCCTGTGGTGGAGGCCTGGTCGACATACCGGACCGGGTCGGCGACGCAGTGGACACCACGCCAACTCCTGCGCGCCAAAGCGCGCAGCCGGGTCAGCGTGGTCATCCCCGCGCGCAACGAGGAAGAAACGGTCGGCGAGATCGTTGCGACGATCCATGGCAAGCTGGTTCGCGAGATTCCGCTCGTCGACGAAATAGTGGTAGTGGACTCCCGGTCGAGCGACGGCACCGCCGCCGTGGCCCGCGCCGCGGGCGCCCGCGTGGTGGACCAAGACGAGATGACCCGTGGCCTGCCCCGGATGGAGGGCAAGGGCGACGCGCTGTGGGCGGGGCTCGCCGCCGCACGCGGCGACGTGATCGCGTTCGTCGACGCCGACCTGCGCAACTTCCGGCCGCACTTCGTCACCGGCCTGGTCGGGCCGCTGCTGACCGACGCGTCGGTCGCGTTCGTGAAGGGCTTCTACCACCGGCCGCTGGACGGCGCGGCCGGCTATGAGCGGGACGGCGGCGGGCGAGTCACCGAGCTGATGGCGCGGCCCCTGCTGAACCTCTTCTGGCCTGAACTGTCCGGAATCGTCCAACCCCTGGCCGGCGAGTACGCTGGCCGCCGGGTAGTGCTGGAGCGGCTACCGTTCGTGTCCGGGTACGGGGTCGAGATCGCGATGCTGATCGACCTGCTCGACATGGTGGGCCTGGACGCGCTCGCCCAGGTCGACCTCGGCGAGCGGCACCACCGCAACCAGGAGACGGAGGCGCTGGGCCGCATGGCCGCGCAGATCCTGTTCACCGCGTGGTCGCGCCTGCACCGCAAGGGCATGGTCGCCACCCCGATCCCGCCCGCGGACGCGCTCACCCAGTTCCGCCGCGGCGGCAGCGTGGCCCTGCCCAACCTCGACCGAGAGATCGTCGTGACGGACGTGTCGGTGACCGAGCGCCCCCCACTAGCCCAACTGGTGGCCCGGTGAGTGAGCGGAGCGGCGCGGCGCAGCCAGGATCGGCCCCCGCAACCACCGACTCCACCGACCAGGTCGGGCCGATCCTGGCGGCGCCTTCGGGCGCCGCGCAGCGAGCGAACCAGGAGGCACAGTGAGCGAGGGAGTTGGCGCGGCGGCGTCTTTCCGGCAGCGCCACGCACCCCGCCCCCAACGGACGCCGCCGCTGCCGGAAAGACGCCGCCTCAAGGCGCCGCACGACCGAGCGAACCAGGAGGCACAGTGAGGGTTTTGATGAACGCCGGGCCGTGGCTGCCGGTGCCGCCGCGGGGCTATGGCGGCATCGAAAACGTGGTCGCGACTCTCGTGCCGCCGCTGCGCGATCTGGGCGTGGAGGTGGTGCTGGCGTCCGTCGGCGCTAGCACGCTCCCCGTCGACGAGCTGCTCTCCGTCTACCCGGACGGGCAGTTCGGCGCACTCCAGCGCCCGTACAACCAGGTCTGCGGCGTCGCCCTGGCGCACCTGCACAGGGTGGTACGGGCTCTGCGCGGGCGCGACGACATCGACCTGGTGCACGACCACGTCGAAGCCGTCGGGCTGGCCACCGTGGCCGCGCTGGGCTCCGACGCGCCGCCCGCGCTGCACACCCTGCACTGGGACCTCTGCAAGCACCCCGACCTGTACGGCGGATTCGACGGTGGCGGCCGGGTCCGGGTCAACGGCGTGTCCGCGTCGCAGCTCGCCCGAGCACCCGAGGCGCTGCGCGCGCACGCCGTCGGCCACGTACACCTGGCCACCCCGCTCGCCGCCGGCGCCGACCGCCGGCCCCGCCCCGACAAGGGCGACTACCTGCTCGTTCTCGGCCGGGTCACTCCCGGCAAGGGCCAGGATCTCGGCGCGCGGCTGGCGCACGAGTACGGGTTCGACCTGGTCCTGGCGGGCCCGGTCGGGCCCTACCACAACCCCGCCGACCTGCCACCCGACGCCGACAACCCGGACGCCCGGTACTTCCACGAGAAGGTGGCGCCGCACGTCGACGGCCAGCGGGTGCGGTGGATCGGCACCGTCTCCGGCCAGGAACGCGACGATCTGGTGGCCGGCGCCAAGGCGGTGCTCGCCCCGCTGCGCTGGGAAGAGCCCGGCGGCACCTTCGTCGTGGAGTCGCTCGCCCTGGGTACGCCGGTGGTGGCCCTGGCACGCGGCTGCCTGCCCGAACTCGTCGACGACGGCCACACCGGCCTACTCACCGACGACGAGGACGAGCTGGCCGAACTCGCCATGGCAGCCGACAAGATCGACCCGGCTGATTGCATGGCTGAGGCCGCACGGCGGTTCACGCCCGCGCGCATGGCGATGCGGTACTTGGAGCTGTACGAGCAGGTCAGCCGGCTGTAGCCGGGGCGGGGTCCCCCGGTCCGGCCCCGACCCGGGGCCCCAGGCCCCCCGCGGGGGGGCCGCGGAGCAGGAGGCCGGCCCCGGTGCGGGTGGCCGCGCGCAGCAGAGCCGCGTCGGCGCGTACCCGCACCGGCTCCCCCACTCCCATCCCTCGCAGTTCGTCCGGGTCCATGGCGAGCTGGTTCGGCTCCGGCCCCACCCACAACTCGTCGGTCGACGACGGGTCATCGACGATCAGCAGCACCGCCACCTGCTCGCGCTGCAGTGCCCGCACCACGGCGCCGAGCCCGCGCCCCGCACCCTCCTGCGCCCCGTACCGGTCGATCGCGTCTCGCGTGTGCCGGTCGGCGACCTCAGCGACCACCTGGGTCGTGACATCATCGAGCGCGTCCGGGGCGGCACCCGAGGCGCGGGAGCCCGCGTCGGTCTGCACCGCTCGGTCCTGCCACCGCTTCGGCAACCGCGTGAGCAGCATCTGCCGCGCCCGCACGTCCCCGGCTAGCACCAGTACCTCCGGCGCCAACCGGTCGGCCACCGCCGTGGTCGCCGCGGCGACGTCACCGGCGTTGCGCTGCCACGTGGTCTCCGCCTCCCGCTGGAACCGCGCCTGCGCCCACCCGCCGGGCTTCACCTTCCGGATCGGGTGCGACTCGTGCCCTCGCACGGTCTCCGCGCGTCGTAGCCCACCCACGCTGATCCCGGTGATGTCGGCGCCGAGGCGATCCGTCAGCACCCGCAGCCACGCGATCTCCTCCCCGCGCTGCGCGACCAGCGGCATCGCGTGCGGCAACGGCCCGTACGCGGCCACATCCTTCCGTGGCGGCGCCGGCAGGTGGTCGAGCAACAGCACCTCCCCGCCCGCCGCGAACACCGCCAGCCCGTACCGTCCCACTCCCGGCGAATGCTCCCTGATCGCCCGATCGAGCGCCTCCACCGTCTCCGGCGGCGCCCCCAACCGCTCCCGCAAGGCCCGCCATCGCAGCTCAAGGGCGGCGGCGCCATCCTCCGTGTCCCGTGAGGCATCCAGGTATACCGAGGCGAATGGCCCCGGACGCTCGTACAACGGCCGTAGGAATCCGAGATCCATATGGTCCGGGTACCCGCGGTCCGCACATTCATTCACTCGCATTCATGTAACCATGTCGATACGCTGAGTTATGGGGTTGGATCGCGAGCTCTTCCCTGAGCCCATCTCGCGCCCACAGGGGCCGATCGTCACCGGACACGTCGTGCAACTCCTCGGCGGGTACTCCCGCGAGGTCAAGGTCGTCCAGCCCGCCCTGATAGCGGTGTTCGCCGCCGCCACCGTCGCCCGCCTGATCGTCGCGGCGATCCTGTCCATCCTGCGGGCCGGCAGCGGAAGCGGCGGCCGGCGCTCGTTCAAGGAGCTGAAGAAGGGCCCAGAATTCCTGGTCACGCCGCTACGAATGCGCGACAGATACGGCACGCTCTGCGAGCTGGAGATCCACGGCCACCTCCCGCAAACCGCATTGGAGCCGGCCGACCACATCCAGGTCACCATCCGCCACCAGAAAGACCCCGACCTGGCCCCCCGCGTCGAACGCATCGTCAACCTGACCACCGGCCAACTCCTGACCCCCCACCCCCCGACCATGTGGTCCCACCTAGGCCCCGCCCTCCTCCTCCAGGCGACGACGGGCCTCGCCCTCCTAGGCACAGCAGCCGCCTGCACCCTGTCCACCTGACCCGCAACCCCTTCCCCCGCACCCGTCCCCCGCGAGGGCACCCTCCCCACGGGCGCCCCACGCGCCCCGTTACCACGCGCCCCCACGCGCCCCCGGCGCCCACCCCGCCGCGCGACACCCACACGCCCCGGCGCCCGCCCCGCCGCGCGACACCCACACGCCCGCCCCGCCGCGCGGCGCC
>NZ_JAIBNX010000290.1 GCF_026130045.1 Micromonospora sp. CPCC 205371 | reverse complement strand
CGGGCGGCGCGGCCCGTGCTCGGACGCGGGCGGCGTGGGCGCGAGCGGCACGGCCCGTGGGCGGGCGCGGGCGCCGGCGGCGCCGCGGGGATCAAGGAGAACCGCATCGATCAAGGGCAAATGCACGCGGAAAGGAGATCCAACCACGTGCATTCGCCCTTGATCGACAAACCGTGCCCGCGCCGTGCACCCGGCGCGCACGAGGCGCGGCCGGCATGCGGCAGAGGCGCGCCGGAGCGTGCCCCGCGAGCGTGGCTAGGCGGCGCGGCGCTGGTGGGGGGCGATGTGGCCGTTGCGGGGGCGCAGCCAGGCCCGTACCACCGTCAGCGGCGCGATCACGATGGCGCCGCCGCAGCCGGTGCAGAGCAGCTCAGGGCAGTCGTCGTGCACGTCCTCGCAGGGCGGCGCCTCGAAGGTCGTCTCGGTGCGGCAGGTCGCGCAGTACAGCTCTCGCACGGGCGTCTCCTCTTCAGCTCGAAGGTGAATTACCCGGTTGTAGTTCTCACGCTCCCATGCCCCTCTGACGAAATCGCGAACCACTCCCGGCGTGTCGCCCATACGTACGAGAGCCCGGTGACCGAACAGGCCACCGGGCTCTCCGGAAAACGGGACGAACTACTGCGAGATCTCCTCGCGCCGAGCAGGCTGGGCAGGCTCGACAGGGGATACCGGCGGGTGCCCAGGCGACACGGGAGCTTCGGCCGGCTTCTCGATCGGGTAGAAGAATCCCTTGATCGCCGGGCCGAGCGCGCCCAGCCGGTTCATCTTCTTCGGCACCACCCAGCCGGCGTATTCAAGCTCGCCGTGGCCGTGCTCGTCGACCGGCGCCAGTGGCTGGTGCACCTCGATGAAGCGCCCGTCGGGCAGGCGCTTGATGATGCCCGTTTCCACGCCGTGTGCCAAAACCTCCCGGTCGTGCTGCTGGAGACCCAGACAGATCCGGTAGGTCACGTAGTACGCGATTGGTGGCAGGATCAGCAGGCCTATCCGGCCGGCCCAGGTCATCGCGTTCAGGCTGATGTGGAACTTGTCCGCGATGACGTCGTTGCCGCCGGAGAGCGTCAGCACCAGCCAGAACATGATCGCCATGGCACCGAGGGCGGTGCGGGCGGGCACGTCGCGCGGGCGCTGGAGCAGGTTGTGCGCCTTCTTGTCCTTGGTCAGCCGCGCCTCGATGAACGGATACGCCATGGGCAGCATCGTCAGGATGCCTGGCAGCACCACCGTCGGCCAGAAGATCGGCGGGATCGTGTATCCGTCACCCCAGCCGAACAGGTCGAACCGTATCTCCCACGCCGGGAAGAGACGGGTCGAGCCGTCGAGGAACATGACGTACCAGTCGGGCTGGCTGGCCGCCGAGACCGTGAACGCCTCGTACGGGCCGAACAGCCAGATCGGGTTGATCTGGAGTAGACCGCCCATCAGCGCGATCACGCCGAAGACGATCATGAAGAAGCCACCCTGCTTGATGGCGTACCGGGGGAACATCCGCTCGCCGACCACGTTGTGCTCGGTGCGGCCCGGACCCGGCCACTGAGTGTGCTTCTGCTTGAACACCAGCCCGACGTGCACGGTGATCAGCGCCAGCAGGATGCCGGGGATCAGCAGCACGTGTGCGATGTAGAAGCGGCCCATGATGATGTGACCGGGGAACTCACCATCGAAGATCGACGTGGTGACCCATGAGCCGATCACCGGGATCGACAGCATGATCGCCGAGGCGATGCGGAGGCCGGTGCCGGACAGCGCGTCGTCCGGCAGCGAGTACCCGGTGAAGCCGGCCAGGAAGCCGATCCAGAAGAGCAGCGACCCGATGATCCAGTTCGTCTCACGCGGCTTGCGGAACGCGCCGGTGAAGAAGATCCGGAACATGTGCACCACGATCGCCGCCATGAAGGTCAGCGCCGCCCAGTGGTGCATCTGCCGCATGACCAGGCCGCCCCGGACGTCGAACGAGAGGTCCAGGCTCGACGCGTACGCCGCCGACATGTGCCTGCCGCGCAGCGGCGTGTAGCTGCCGTCGTAGGTGACGGTGTGCAGCGACGGCTCGTAGAAGAACGTCAGGAACGTACCCGTGAGCAGCAGCACGATGAACGAGAACAGCGCGATCTCGCCCAGCAGGAACGACCAGTGGTCAGGGAAGACCTTGTTCAGGAGGCTGCGCAGCGGCGTCGCCGCCTGGAACCGGTCGTCCAGCGCCCCGGCGCTCTTGGCGGGCAGGGCGCGTACGTCAATCTTCCGGCGCTTCATGGCCGCTCCCAGAATGCTGGCCCGACGGCGACCTTGTAGTCGGACGTCGCCACGAAGAATCCCTCTTCATCCACCGTGATCGGCAGCATCGGAAGGCTCCGGGTGGCGGGCCCGAAGATCGGCCGGGCGTTATCGGTGATCAGGAACTGCGACTGGTGGCACGGGCAGAGGAGCCGGTTGGTCTGCTGCTCGTACAGGCTGGCCGGGCAGCCGGCGTGGGTGCAGATCTTCGAGTACGCGACGAAGTTCTCCCACATCGAACCCTGGTTGACCGGCTTCAGCGTGTCTCGCGTCTTCTTGGCGTCGTCCGGGCGCAGGTGGATCAGCAGCGTGGGCGAGTCGGCGTGCTCGTTGGTCGCGCCTCCGGGGATACCCGGAAAGACCGTCAGCTGACCGCCGACGCTGACGTCTTCCGGACGGATCGGCGTGCCGTTCTCGCGGGTGACGCGTACCCGACGCCCGTTGTTGTTCGCGGGGTCCCAGCCGGTCCTGAAGAGGATTCGGTCTTCGACCGGGTCCTTGATCAAACCACCGACGAGCGGCGCGACCGCGACAGCGCCGACCGGCGCGAGGCCGAGCAGCGCGGCGAAGCCGAGCGCCTTGCGGCGCTTGAGCCCGAGCTCCTCGGCGATGTAGATCATCGTCTCGCCGGTGATCTTGCGCTCTTCGGTGGCCGACGGCCCGTCGTGCCGATCCTGGATCGCGATCTCGCGCGGCAGCAGCTTCTTGCCCCAGGTCAGGATGCCGAAGCCGATGCCGAGCAGCGCGACGCCCAGCGTCAGGCCCAGGAGCGGGGTGTAGAGCTTGCTCGGGTTCGAGCCCAGCTCGTACTCCCACGGTCCGAAGCTGTAGATGAGCAGGAAGGCGGTCGCCGCCACGCCCGTGAGCAGGAAGAACGACGCGACGATCCGGGTCATCCGGCGCTCGGCCCGGCTGTTCGGCGGGTACTGCGCCTCGTAGTGGACGATCTCGATGCCTTCGCGGCGCGCGCCTTCGCGCATGATGTCGAACCGCGTCAGGCGCGGATCGAAAACGTCGAGCGGCTCCTGCTCGACCCGAGGCTCTGTCTCAGTGCTCATGACTTCCCCGCAATCCACAGGCTAGCGAATACCAGGGCGACGATGCCCACCAGGAAGATGGCGAGCCCCTCGGTCACCGGGCCGAACCGCCCGAGACCCCAGCCACCCGGGTCGCGGTCTTCCTTCAGAGCCAGCTGGATGTAGGAGATGATCTCCTTCTTCTGCTCCGGGGTGAGCTGGTTGTCGCCGAAGACCGGCATGTTCTGCGGGCCGGTGAGCATGGCCGAGTAGATCTGCTGGTCGGTCGCCTCGCCCAGCCCCGGCGCGTACATGCCGGAGGAGAGCGCGCCGCCACCACCGCCGAACGCGTGGCACGACGAACAGTTGATCCGGAAGAGCTCGCCACCGCGCGCGATGGCCTCGTCGTCGCTCTCGGGCGCCCGCAGGCTGCCGGACGGAATCTGCGGCCCGCCGCCCAGCTCCTGGATGTACTGCGCGAGCTGCCTCGTCTGCTCGTCGGTGAAGACCGGGGGCTTGCGCTCCGCCTGGGCCTCCTGCCGAGCCATCGGCATGCGGCCGGTGCCGACCTGGAACTCGACCGAGGCGGCGCCCACGCCGATCAGGCTAGGCCCGCGCCCCTCGACACCCTGGGCATTGGGGCCGTGGCACGTGATGCAGCTCTGGTTGAACAGCGCCTTGCCCTCTTCGGCGGCGGTGGACAGCTGCGGCGTGTCCTTCGCGCCCGCGATACCGGGAGCGAAGACGGTGTAGACGCCGCCGGCCAGCGCCAGCGCCAGCGTGAGGCGGACCGCGGAGCCGACGCGCCGACGGACGCGGCTACGTGGTCCGGAACGCCCACGGCGCAGACGTCCGAGCCAGCCGGGGGAGTCAGAAGTCATGGCCAGTGTCCTTCATGCCTATAAGACGGAGTCTGCGAGTGAAATGTGACACGGTCACTGGAGGAGGTAGATCATCGAGAACAGCGCGATCCAGACCACGTCGACGAAGTGCCAGTAGTACGACACGACGATCGCGGACGTGGCCTGCGCCGGTGTGAACCGACCCATGGTGGTGCGGATCATGAAGATGATGAACGCGACCAGACCACCGGTGACGTGCAAGCCGTGGAAGCCGGTGGTCAGGTAGAACATCGACCCGTAGCCGTCCGCGTTGATCTTGATCCCGGCGTGCACCAGCTCGCGGTACTCGTTGACCTGGCCGAGCACGAAGATCAGGCCCATCACGAAGGTGATCGTGAACCACCGCCGCAGCCCGTGCACATCGCCCTTCTCCGCGGCGAACACGCCAAACTGACAGGTCACCGACGAGGCGACCAGGATCAGCGTGAACGTCGTCGCGTACGGCAGATTCAGATGTGGGGTGTGCTCCTCCCACATGCTGTAGTCCGCCGCACGGATCGAGAAGTACATCGCGAACAGCGCCGCGAAGAACATGAGCTCGCTGGAGAGCCACACGATCGTGCCGACGCTGACCATGTTGGGCCGCGTCAGCGAGTGGATCCGGCTCTTGTCAATGGCTGAGGCCGCAGTCACGCGGTCATTATTGCCCCCGAGCAGCGCGGGCGATCGTCGGGGTCGGCTACGACGGTGTGTCGTGGGTGGCATAGCCTCGAAATGTGCCCCCCTTCACCGTGTCGGCGCTCTTCACGGAGACCCGTCTGGACGGCTGGATCGCCGTCTTGTTGGTGGTGGCCGCCGGCCTGTACCTGTACGGAGTGCACCGCCTCCACGCCCGCGGCGATCGCTGGCCCGTCGCGCGCACCGTGCTGTTCCTCGGACCCGGCCTCGGCGGCATCGCCGCCGTCACCGTCAGCGGCCTGCACGCGTACGACACGACGCTGCTCTCCGTGCACATGGTCCAGCACATGGTGCTGTCGATGGTGGCCCCGATCTTCCTGGCGCTCGGCGCGCCGGTGACGCTCGCCCTACGCACGCTGCGGGGCGCGCCACGCCGCAAGCTGCTCGCTCTGCTCCACAGCAGGGTGGCGAAGATCTTCTCGTTCCCGCTCGTGGCGTACGCGATCTTCGTCGCCAACCCCTTCGTGCTCTACTTCAGCGGCCTCTACCGACTCACCGTGGAAAACGAGCTCGTCCACGAGCTGGTGCACGCGCACTTCATCCTCACCGGCTGCCTGTTCTTCTGGCCGCTGGTCGGGCTCGACCCGCTGCCGGGCCGCTGGCCCTACCCGGGGCGCGCGCTGCTCATGGTGCTGTCGGTGCCGTTCCACACCGTGCTCGGGCTGACCATCATGCAGAGCACCACGCTGATCGGCGGCGACTGGTACCCGTCGCTGAACCTCCACTGGGCCGACCCGTGGACCGATCAGAAGATCGCTGGCGGCATCCTCTGGGCGGGCGGCGAGTTCGTGTCGATCATCATGATCGGCGTGCTGCTCATGCAGTGGTTCAAGCAGTCCGAACGCGAGGCCAGACGCATAGATCGCGAACTCGACCGCCAGGAAGCGCTCGCCTCGGAGGCCCCGAGGCCCGCGCGAGCGGAGCGAGCGCCGGCTAGCCCAGCGGGCGGGGCAGCTACCGCCGAGTGACGGCGGGTACCATCAGGCCGCAGCGAACTGAGCTTGCTGAGGAGAGCGGAGCGCAATGTCCGACCGTGTGAACACCGTCCTGCACTACAGCGACGACCCGCAGGTGCGCGGGCGGATGCGGCCCGCCGCCGGCCCGCGGCCGGCGTCCGACCTTTCGGTCGAGTTCGTCGAGGCCAGTGACTACGCGGCGTGCGTGCGACTGGTCGACGAGTACGAGATCGACCTGATGCTGCTCGACGGTGAGGCCACCCCCGGCGGGGGCATCGGCATCGCGCGGCAGATCAAAGACGACCGCGACGACGCGCCGCCCACCTGCGTGGTGATCGCCCGAGCGGCCGACCGCTGGCTCGCCGCATACGCCCAGGTCGACGCCACCCTGCTGCACCCCCTCGACCCGGTGACGACCGGTCAGACCGTCGCAGAGCTGCTGCGGTCCCACGCTCCGGCCTGATCTGAAGCTGATCTGGAGGCCCGCCCATGGGCGAACGGACCTGGCCCAACCTCATCTCGGCGCTGCTGCGCGCCGAGGAGCTCTCCACCGCCGACACGGCCTGGGCCATGGGCGAGATCATGACCGGGTCGGCCACGCCGGCGCAGATCGCCGGTTTCGCCACCGCGCTGCGCGCGAAGGGCGAAACCCCGGCCGAGTTGGCGGGCCTGGTGGAGACGATGCTGGCCAACGCCGCGCGCATCCATCTTCCCGATGAGGTACGCGCGGACGCGGTCGACGTCGTTGGCACCGGCGGCGACCGGGCCCACACCGTCAACATCTCCACGATGACCGCGCTCGTGGTCGCCGGGGCGGGCATCCGCGTCGTCAAGCACGGCAACCGGGCCGCCTCGTCCTCGTGCGGCGCCGCCGACCTGCTCGAATTCCTGGGTATCCCGCTCGACCTCGGCCCCGACGAGGTGTCCCGCTGCCTCACCGAAGCGGGCATCGGCTTCTGCTTCGCGGCCCGGTTCCACCCCGGGATGCGCCACACCGCCGTGCCGCGGCGCGAGCTGGGCGTGCCCACCGTGTTCAACTTCCTCGGCCCGCTGACCAACCCCGCCCAGCCCCACGCCGGCGCGATCGGCTGCTTCGACAGCCGCATGGCGCCCGTGATGGCACAGGTCTTCGCTGACCGTGGCGACTCGGTGCTGGTCATGCGCGGCGAAGATGGTCTCGACGAGTTCAGCACCGCCGCACCGACCCGCGTCTGGGCGGTACACGAAGGCACCGTCACCCCGATGCTGCTCGACGCCGCCGACCTCGGCATTGCCCGCTCCCAGCCCGGCGACCTGCGCGGCGGCGACGCGGCCTTCAACGCCGACGTGACCCGACGCCTGCTCGCCGGAGAGCCCGGCCCGGTCCGCGACGCGGTACTGGTCAACGCCGCAGCCGCCCTGACCGCCCACGCCGGCCCGAGCGGCGACCTGACGGAGGCGCTGCGGGCGGGTCTGTCCCGCGCCGCCGAGTCCATCGACACAGGCGCCGCCGCCAAGGTCCTCGACCGCTGGGTAGAGGTAGCAACCCCCTAGCCCGCCCCTTCCGGCGCTCGCCGGGCGGGCGGGCCTGCTCTTCGCCGATCAAGGGCGAATGCACGTGGTTGGATCTGGCGGTCAGAGGGTCTCGGTGAAGGTCGCTATGCGGGACGCCAGCGGGGCAGACGCGCGCACCCAGGCGAAGTGGCCCAGCCGGCCACCTGCCCCGGCTGTCGTGTAGTGCTCGCGGCGCACCGGTGCCGCCGCGAGCTTGGCGCAGATGTGGTCGAGCGTCTCCGGCGGCGTGTACTGGTCGTGGTCGACGCTCACAGCCAGCACCGGCGTACGTATCTCGCGGATCGCGGCCTCCGCGTCGACCCCGTCGATCGCCGGGAACCGCCCGGTGCGTGCCGTGTATGCCCAGTCGCGGATCACGCCACGCGCCTGCCTGCCTCCGAACGTCCACCCGGGCCACACGCCCGCCACCGCGGAGACGGCACCGATGACCTGCGTGTACGGGAGTACCACGTACCGGCGCAGGCCTGAGTACTGCCGCCAGTGCGGCAAGCCCACCGCGACCAGTACGAGACCGTCCACGTGGGACGAGTCGTTCAAGGCCAGGTGCAGCAGGGTCGCCTGGCCGCCGAGCGAGTGGCCTACCAGCAGCCGCTTGCGCCCGTCCAGCCGTGGCTTCAGGGCCTCCAGCACCGCGCCGACGTCGTCGATCATCTCCGGGTACCCGTATCGGGAAGCCCTACTCGGGGGTGGTGTGCTGGCGCCGGTGCCGCGGAGGTCGGCTACGACGACGGTGAAGCCCTGCTCCCCCAACGCCTCCGCGAACGAGCGGTAGTAACGCGCCTTGACGCCCATGGCGGGCCAGATGATCGCGACGGGTCCGTCTTCTGAGGGAGACGGGTATACCTGCAGGCCGATGCGGTCGGTGCCCCGGTCCACGTGCTCCTGGGTGAAGTCAGTCGGCATCGGGGAGCCCGATGGCGAATGCCTCCTCGAGGTCGTGCTGCGAGTATGCCCGGAACGCGATGTGCGTGTCGGTGTCGACTACGCCGGGTGTCTTGGAGATGCCGCCGGCGATGACCTCGGCGATCTGCTCGTACTCGCGTACGCGCACGATGGCGATGAGGTCGACGTGGCCGGCGACTGAGTAGACCTCGCTGACGCCGGGGAGGGCGGCCAGCGCCTCGGCTACCTCGGGAATCGAATCGGTAGCGCAGTCGATCAGTACGATCGCAGTGATCACGCCGCCCACTTTATCGGCCACCGCGCACGGCCGCCGCCCGTGGCCACGGCACCGCCAAGCGCGCGAATGTCGAAAGGCCCAGACCCGCCGGACGTCGCGGACCGCGCAGGGTCGAAAGGGCCTGGACGGGCCCGGAAGGGCCCGCGGACGACCCGCCGATCAAGGAGATCCGCATCGATCAAGGGCGAATGCACGCGGAAAAGAGATCCAACCACGTGC
>NZ_JAIBNX010000029.1 GCF_026130045.1 Micromonospora sp. CPCC 205371 | reverse complement strand
GGGCCGCGCGACGAGCCGCGCGACGGGCCGCGCGACGGGCCGCGCGACGGGCCGCGCGGTGGGCCGCGCGACGGGCGGCGGGGCGGAGAGGCGTGACGGGCGGTGCCAGAGCGCGGGGGTTAGCCGGTGTTGCGCATGCCGGCCGCGATGCCGTTGACCGTGGTCAGCAAGGCGCGCTCCACCGCGGTGCCGTCACCGGGGGCGCGCCGGGCGCCTGGGGCTGTCGCGACCGCGCGGCTCGCGGCGCCCGAGTCGCGGTACTGCCGGAGAAGTGCCACCTGCAGATGGTGCAGCGGCTCCAGGTAGGTGTCGCGGACGGCCAGTGTGCGGCGCAGTACCGGCTGCGCGTCGAGCAACTCGGATTCTCCGGTGATCGCCAGCACCTCGCGGACCGTCAACGCGTACTCCGCCTCGATCTTGTCGAAGATCCCCCGCAACTCCTCGGTGACGAGGGTCTCCACGTACCGGCGGGCGATGCTCAGGTCGGTCTTGAAGAGCATCATCTCCACATTGGACAGGAATGTGCGGAAGAACTGCCAGTTGGAGTGCATCTCCGCCAGTACGTCGGACAGGCCGGCTTCCCGAGCGGCGGCGAGGCCGCTGCCGACGCCGTACCAGCCGGGCACGATCTGCCGCGACTGGGTCCAGCCGAACACCCACGGGATGGCCCGCAGGCCGCCGAGCCCGGCACCGGTGTTGGGGCGCTTGGCCGGCCGGGAGCCGATGTTGAGCGCGCCGAGCAGCTCGGTCGGCGTGGACGCCCAGAAGTACGTGGGGAGTTGCGGGTCTTCGATCAGCTCCCGGTATGCCCGGTAGGCGGCCGCCGAGGTGGTGTCCATCGTGGAGTCCCAGCGCGCGAGCGAGTCGGTGGAGACTCGTGACCTCGTGTGCAGCAGGGTTGCCTGTAGCACGGCCGCCACGGTCAGCTCCAAGTTTTCCCGGGCGAGCGCCGGCAGCGTGTACTTGTCGGAGATGACCTCGCCCTGCTCGGTGACCTTGATGGCACCGTCGAGCGTGTTGTACGGCTGGGCGAGGATCGCCTCGTGCGTCGGGCCGCCGCCGCGGCCGACGGTGCCGCCGCGCCCGTGGAACAGTCGCAGCCGCACCCCGTGCCGGGCGGCCGCGTCACGCAGCGACCGCTGGGCCCGGTGGATCGACCACTGCGACGTGGTGATGCCGGCTTCCTTGTTGGAGTCGGAGTACCCGAGCATCACTTCCTGCACGTCGCCGCGGGCGGCCACGATCGCCCGGTACGCCGGCAGGGACAGCATCTCGTCGAGCAGTTCGCCACCGGCGTCGAGCTCGGCGGGGGTCTCCAGGAGCGGCACGAATCCGATGCGTGCGCGGTGCCCGTGCACGTCGATCAGACCGGCCTCGCGTGCCAGTACAGCTGCCGCCAGCACGTCGTCGACGCCGAGCGTCATCGAGATGATGTAGGACTCGACGACCTCGGGGCCGAATCGTTCTTGCGCCTCGCGGATGGTGCCGAACACGTCGAAGGTGCGCCGGGCGGCGTCGGTGAGTGGCGTGTCGGGGCTGGACAGCGGCCGCCGGCCGGTCAGCTCGTCGCTCAGCAGCTTGGTGCGCTCGGCGCGGCTGAGGCTGGCGTAGTCGGCGACTTCGCCGATGCGCGCGTACATCTCGCCGAGGACCGTGTGGTGCGCCTCGGCGTGCTCGCGGACGTCCATCGTGGCCAGGTGCATGCCGAAGCAGGCGACCGTGCGGATCGCCGAAGCCAGCCGGCCCACGGCGGTGAGCTGGCCGGAGTTGCGGGCGAGCGAGGCGCGCATCAGCTCGAGGTCGGCGAGCAGCTCGTCGGAGCCGCGGTAGTCGCGCCCGGGCTCGTGCGCGGTGCCCTGGCGCAGCCGGAGCCGGGTGTTGGCGAGCTTGGCCTTGATGCAGCGGGCCTTGAGGCGGTACGGCTCTTCGGCGTTGGTGCGGCGGAACCGCTTCGGCACCTCGGGCAGCGCGTCGAGATCCTTGGCGAGGCTGGCCGATAGGTCGAGCGATACCCCGCGCAGCCGCCGGGACACCGAGATCTCGTTGATCAGCGAGTCCATCGCCGCCTCGGTGGCCTGGATGCCGTGCTCGTGCTGGATCATGAGGACGTCTCGCGTGACCCGGGCCGTGACGAACGGGTTGCCGTCGCGGTCGCCACCGATCCAGGTGCCGAAGGTCATCGGGCGGGCCGTCGGTGCGGTCTCCACACCGAGGGTGCGCAGCGTGTCGGCGAGGTCGTCGAGCACCTGCGGTGCCGCGTCGCCATACAGGTCGCGCAGGTAGTAAACCGCGTTGCGGGCCTCGTCGGTGGGGTCCGGCCGGTCGAGGCGCAGCTCGTCGGTCTGCCACAGCAGGTCGATCAGCTCGGCGAGACGCCGCTCGGTCTGTGGGGACTCGCTGGCCCCGTACAGGATCGCGGCCGCGGTCTCGGCGTCGAGCTCGTCGGCGACCGCGCGCAGCTTCGAGAGGATCGAGCGGCGGGCCGCCTCGGTCGGGTGCGCGGTGAAGACGGGCCGGACCGCGAGCCGGCGCGCGGCGGCGGCGATCTCGTCGGCGGGCACGCCGCGCTCGGCGATCAGTTTGGCCGCCTGGTCCAACCAGCCGCCCTGGCTGGCGCGCTGGCGGCGCAGCTCTCGGGCGCGGTGCACCTGCTCGGTGATGTTGGCGAGGTGGAAGTACGTGGAGAAGGCGCGGGCCAGCTTGGTGCCCGTGGTGATGTCCATCGCCGAGAGCCGGTCGGCAGCACCTTCCGCGTCCGTGCGTACGAGCGCGCGGATCTCCTCGACCAAGTCGAGGAGCGGCGGGCCTTCCTGGCGGGCGAGGGTCTGGCCTAGAAGCGTGCCGAGCCGGCGGATGTCGGCGCGAAGAGCCGCATCGGGACCGTCGTGGTCGGTCTTGTCGGTCACCATGCGCTCCTTACGCGAGTACGAAGGACGGCGCTGTCCGACACCCTTGGATGTTACCGAGGCCACGTTGCGTGCAGGTCGAACTCGTGAGTCATGTCTCAAAGGCCGGTGCTAAGGCCGGCGGGATAGGCTGGGAAGGCAACCCCCCGCCCTGGCTGGGCGCGGGGGCCTCGACGTGCGCCCAAAAGGGGTAACCCATGAAGCTCACCGGTCTGCTTTCCGCCGCTCTCACCGACCCCGCCCTGGCGCGGGTGCGCGATCGCGCGCGGGCCGGCGGGGTCGCGGCGGACGGGTTGGACCTCACCGCCCCGCCCGCGCTTCGCCCGTTCGTGGTGGCGGCGGTGGCGTCCGAGGGCGAGGGTGCCGGCCGGCCGGTGCTCGCGGTCACCGCCACCACCAGGGAGGCCGACGACCTCGCGGACGCGCTGGGCAGCCTGCTCCCGGCCGACCAGGTCGCCGTCTTCCACCCCTGGGAGACGCTGCCGCACGAGCGCCTGTCACCGCGGTCTGACACGGTGGGGCGGCGGCTGGCGGTGCTGCGGCGGCTCGCGCACCCGGAGGGCGCGCCGGTGCGGGTGGTCGTGGCGCCGGTGCGCTCGGTGCTCCAGCCGCAGCTGCGCGGGCTCGGCGATCTCGCACCCGTCGAGCTACACCGGGGTGGCGAGGCGGAGTTGGAAGGGGTGGCCCGCCGGCTGTCCGACATGGCGTACGCGCGGGTCGACCTGGTGACGAAGCGGGGCGAGTTCGCCGTGCGGGGCGGCATTCTCGATGTGTTCCCGCCCACCGACGAGCACCCGTCACGCGTGGAGTTCTGGGGCGACGAGGTCGAGGAGATCCGCACGTTCGCGGTGGCCGACCAGCGCACCATCGAGGCGGTCGAACGGCTCTGGGCGCCACCCTGCCGCGAACTGCTGCTGACCCCCGAGGTCCGACGGAAGGCCGCGGAGCTGGCCGAGGCGCACCCCGAGCTGATCGAGATCCTGGACAAGCTGGCCGAGGGCATCCCCGTCGAGGGCATGGAGTCGCTCGCGCCCGCGCTGCTCGGCCCGGACTCACTGGAGACCCTGCTGCACTGCATGCCGGTGCAGACCCACGTGCTGCTCTGCGACCCCGAGCGCATCCGGACCCGGGCGCACGACCTCGTGCGCACCTCCGAGGAGTTCCTGGAGGCGAGCTGGGCCGCGGCCGCCGTCGGGGGCCAGGCCCCTATCGACCTGGGGGCCGCCGCCTTCAAGACCTTGGCAGAGGTACGGTCGACCGCCACCGACCTCGGCATGCCCTGGTGGTCGGTGGCGCCGTTCGGGCTCGACGCGGCCGAGCCCTCGGCACCGGAGGCGGCGCCGTGGGAAGACCCGCTGCCCGACGTGACGGTCACCCCCGATCTGGGAGAGACGATCGCGCTGGCCGCCCAGGCGGTGCCGCTCTATCACGGCGAGACCGCCCGGGTGGTCGACGACCTCAAGCGCTGGTCCGGCGACGGCTGGGCGGTGGCGCTGGTCTTCGAGGGGCACGGACCGGCGCAGCGGGCCGTCGAGGTGCTGCACGACGCCGGGCTGGGTGCCGCGCTCGTGGAGACCGTCGACAAGCCGCCCACGCCCGGCCAGATCGTCGTGGCGTGCGGCGCGCTCAACCATGGCTTCGTCGACGAGGCGTCGCGCCTCGCGTTGATCACCGGCAACGACATCACCGGCGGGCGGGGCGCCTCGACCCGCGACATGCGCAAGATGCCGAGCCGGCGCCGCAACACGATCGACCCGCTGGAGCTGCGTGCGGGCGACCACGTGGTGCACGAGCAGCACGGCATCGGCCGGTACGTGGAGCTGGTGCAGCGGACTGTCAACGGCGCGTCCCGCGAGTACTTGGTGATCGAGTACGCGCCGTCGAAGCGGGGGCAGCCGGGCGACCGGCTCTTCGTGCCGACCGACCAGCTCGACCAGCTCTCCCGGTACGTCGGTGGGGAGAACCCCGCGCTGCACAAGATGGGCGGCTCGGAGTGGCAGAAGGCGAAGGCGCGGGCCCGCAAGGCGGTACGCGAGATCGCGGCCCAGCTCATCCAGCTGTACGCCGCCCGCAAGGCGTCCACGGGGCACGCGTTCGGCCCTGACACGCCGTGGCAGCGGGAGCTGGAAGACGCCTTCCCGTACACCGAGACACCCGACCAGCTCGCCGCGATCGAAGAGGTCAAGCGAGACATGGAGCAGCCCACGCCGATGGACCGGCTGATCTGCGGCGACGTGGGGTACGGCAAGACGGAGATCGCGGTACGGGCGGCCTTCAAGGCGGTGCAGGACGGCAAGCAGGTGGCGGTGCTGGTGCCGACCACGCTGCTCGCCCAGCAGCACTACAACACGTTCTCGGAGCGGATGGGCCAGTTCCCGTTGGAGATCCGGCAGCTGTCTCGCTTCCAGACACCGAAGGAGGCCGAGCAGACGCTGGTCAAGGCCGCCGACGGCAGCGCTGACATCGTGATCGGCACGCACCGCCTGCTGCAGACCTCGACCCGCTTCAAGCAGCTGGGCATGGTGATCGTCGACGAGGAGCAGCGCTTCGGCGTGGAGCACAAGGAGTACCTGAAGCAGCTCCGCACCGCCGTCGACGTGCTGACGATGTCGGCCACCCCGATCCCGCGCACGCTGGAGATGGCGATCACCGGCATCCGGGAGATGTCGACCATCGCCACCCCTCCGGAGGAGCGGCACCCGGTGCTGACCTTTGTGGGGGCGCACGACGACAAGCAGGTCGCCGCCGCGATCCACCGCGAGCTGCTGCGCGACGGCCAGGTCTTCTACCTGCACAATCGGGTCGAGTCGATCGACCGGGCGGCCCGTCGCATCCGCGAGCTGGTGCCGGAGGCGCGGGTCGCGGTCGCTCATGGCCAGATGGGCGAAGACACCCTGGAGAAGGTCATGGTCGGCTTCTGGGAGAAGGAGTACGACGTCCTGGTCTGCACGACGATCGTGGAGTCCGGCATCGACATCCCGAACGCCAACACGCTCATCGTCGAGCGGGCCGACCTGCTGGGTCTCGCGCAGCTGCACCAGATCCGGGGCCGGGTCGGGCGCGGGCGGGAGCGGGCGTACGCCTACTTTCTCTACCCGCGCGACAAGCCGCTCACCGAGCACGCGCACGAGCGGCTCGCCACGATCGCACAGCACACCGAGCTGGGCGCCGGCATGTACGTGGCGATGAAGGACCTGGAGATCCGGGGCGCCGGCAACCTGCTGGGCGGCGAGCAGTCCGGCCACATCGAGGGCGTGGGCTTCGACCTGTACGTGCGGATGGTCGGCGAGGCGGTGCAGCAGTTCAAGGGCGAGCGGCCGGCCGAGGAGGAGCCAGACGTCAAGATCGATCTACCGGTCGACGCGCACCTGCCCCACGACTACGTGAGCGTCGAGCGGCTGCGCCTGGAGATGTACCGCAAGCTGGCGTCCGCCCGTTCGGAGGCCGAGCTGAAGGAGGCCGTCGCCGAGATGCGCGACCGGTACGGCGAGCCGCCGGAGCAGGTGTCCAACCTGGTGGCGGTGGCGCGGTTCCGGCTGCTGGCCCGCGCGTACGGGCTCACCGACGTGTCCGTGCAGGGCAAGCACGTGCGGTTCGCTCCGTTGGCCCTGCCGGACTCGAAGCAACTGCGGCTCAAGCGGTACCACCCGGACGCGGTGTACAAGCACGCCACCGATCAGGTCAGCGTGCCGAGGCCGACGACGCGCCGGATCGGTGGCGAGCCCCTGCGCGACCAGGCGCTCCTGGACTGGTGCGCCCAGCTCCTGAAGGACCTGTTGGGCGACCCCGTCCCGGCTACGAAGACGGGGGCATGAGAGAGTGGCCGCCATGCGTGCTCGTCGGTTGGCATCCATCGTCGTCGTCGCGTGCCTCGGCCTCGGTGCTCTCACCGGGTGCCAGGTGGAGAGCGGCAAAGCGGCGATCGTTGGCGGGACCTCGTTCACCGACGACCAGGTGACCGAGATCTATGAGGGCGCGCAATCGGCGAGCACGGGAGAGCCGACACCGTCCGCGAGCCCGGCCGCCGCTCCGGCGGTCAGCCGCCAGAAGATCGTCGACCTGCTGGTGAGCCTGGAGCTGGGCCGGCGGATCGTCGAGGAGAAGAAGTTCCCCGCCCCGGAGCAGGCCACCAAACCGGAGGAGATCGCCTCCTCGCTCGGCGCCCCGGCGGAGAGCGAGTACGTCAAGCTCTGGGCCGCCTGGCTCGACGTGCAGAACACGATCGTGGAGCACACCCCGCGCGTCGGCCTGACCGACGCGGGGATCATGCAGGTCTACCAGGCGCTAGTGCGCGCCAACGCGATCCAGCCCGGCATGAACGTCACGCAGGTGCGCGAGGCGTTTGGTGCGGCGATCTTCGCGGAGGCCGCCACGCTCGTGAGCACCTCGCTGGGTGCCGAGGTCGAAAAGGTCGACGCCGAGATCAACCCGAAGTACCAGCCGCTCGGTGCCCCGCTCGCCGTCAACACCCAGCAGGGCCCGGTCTTCTACACGCTGCCCTACGTCTCGTCGGACATGGTGACCGACGTTTCTCTTTAGCGGAGTCGGATTCACCGTGCCCACTCGGGTCGTACTGCTCGTCACGTCACCCCGTCTCCCGGCCGGGCTGTTGACGGCGGCCGCCTGGGACCTGGTACGCGAAAATCCGGTCTTCGCGGCCGTGGAGAGCGAGCAGGTGGCGGCCGTGCGCACCGCGGGCGTCGAGGTCTCCATCGGTGGTGTCGACGCGTTGCTGGCTGCGGCCCGCGAGCGCGGCACCGCGGTCTGGCTGGCCGGCCCGGCCGGCGACCAGGAGCTGGCCCGCACCCTGGGCATGCGGATCGCGCGCGAGCCAGGGCTGGCCGAGCTGGAGCTGATGTATGGCTCCTGGGACCCACCCGGCGCGCGGCTGCTCGACGCGGTGAGCGCGATGGACCGGCTGCTGTCGCCGGGCGGCGACCCGTGGAAGCGGCAGCAGACGCATGCGACGCTGGCCCAGTTCATGCTGGAGGAGGCCTACGAGGCGTACGACGCCATCGAGGCCGGTGACCTGGCGGCGCTGCGTGAGGAGCTGGGCGACGTGCTGCTCCAGGTGGTGCTGCACGCCCGGCTGGCCGAGGAACTGCCGGACGGTGAGCGGTGGACGGTCGACGACGTCGCCGGTGACCTGGTCGACAAGCTGGTGCGGCGCAACCCGCACGTGTTCTCGGGCGTAACGGTGTCCGGCATCGACGAGATCACCCTGAACTGGGACCGGATCAAGCAGGCCGAGAAGTCACGAGGGTCCACGATGGACGGCATCGCGATGGCCCAGCCGGCGTTGGCGCTCGCCGCGAAGATGCTCGAGCGGGTGGAACGCGCGGGGCTCGACGTGCCGGTGCCGGCTCAGCCGTCCACGATGGAGAGTGAGGCGGAGTTGGGTGCCGTGCTGCTCGCCATCGTCGCGGAGGCGCGTTCCCGAGGGCTCGACTCCGAGGCGGCGTTGCGCCGGGCAGCCTTGGCGTACGCGGACTCGGTGCGAGCCGCCGAGACCTGACCGGTCAGGCCGACGCCCAGCCCTATGGCCACGACGAGCACGCCGAGAGCTTGACCGGCCTCGGGCAGCCGCCCTGCCTGGATCGCGGCGGTCACGAGGGTCGCGATCGGCATCACGCCGACGATCATCCCGGCCCGCTCGACGCCGAGCCGTTGCAACCCGGTGAACCACGCCACGAACGCCACCACGGTCATTCCCACGGCCAGGTACGCCAGCGTCGCCGCTTCGGTGCCCGTGGGCATCCGCCACCGGGCGATCTCGCCGGCTGGTACGGCGACTAGCAGCAGCAGCGGTACGGCGAGCGCGCAGCTGTAGCCCGCCACGCGTACCGCGCCGAGGCGGGGCAGGACGGCTGCGGCGAGCACCGAGAAGAGGATCTCGCCAGCCAGGGCGCCCAGCGAGGCGAGCAGCCCGATCATGTCGGCGCGTCCGGTGCCCTGTACCAGCGCGGTGCCCGCCACGACCACGGCCGCCGCGACCACGATCCGTCCCGCCGGGCGGCCGCCGCGCATCAGCGGCGCCAGCAGGGCGATGCCGAGCGGGGCGGCGCCGATGACGGTGCCGACGACGGCCGCGTCGGCGTGCGGCAGCGCGATGAGGATGAGGGCGTTGAACGCCGCCAGGCCGGTGGCCGCGAGCAGGGCGAGGATGCCCAGCTCACGCCGGTTGGGTACGACTCGGGGGCCCCGGACCAGCGCGAAGAGGATCGCGGCCGCCACCGCGTACCGGGCGGCCTGGCCGGTCAGGTTCGGATAGTCGACGATCAACTGGCTCAGGGAGACGGCGCTGCCGACGATCGCCATCCCGAAAACGCAGAGCAGGGCACCGAGTCGCATGCGGTCGACGCTATGGCCGCTTTGGTCCCATGGACAGGGCCATCAAGGCGCGATCGGAGTGGTCCAAAACCGGGGGCGGTAACTTCTTTGCATGGCGCAGTTCGTACCGGTCGCTGAGCGCATCGCCGACGCGATCCTGGAAAGCTCCCCGCTGCTCGCCTCGTACGCGGGCGACCACCGCTTCGACCACAAGCTGCCCGACCTGTCCGCCGGTGGCGTGGCGGCCGAGGTTGCGATGCTGCGCGACGCCGGCAATGCCCTGGCCGAGGTCGACGCCGACACGCTCGCACCGCAGGACCAGGTCGACCACGCGATGCTGACCGCCATGGTCGAGCGCGGTCTCTTCGAAGCCACCGAGGTCCGGTCGCACGAGTGGGATCCACTGGCCCACAACCCGGGCCCGCTGCTGTACGCGCTGATCGCCCGGCCGTTCGCGCCCGCCGAGGAGCGGCTGGCCAGCCTGGAAGGGCGGCTCACCGCGGTGCCCGACGCGCTCGCCACCGCCCGTTCGGTGCTGCGCGACTGCCCGCGGATACACCTGGAGACCGCCGCCGGCCAGTTTGCGGGCGCCGCCGCGCTGGTACGGGACGAGCTGCCCGGCCTGCTCGCGGAGGCCCCCGGGCGGGAGAAATCCGTCGCGCCGCTCGCCGAGGCGGCCGTGAGCGCGCTGCACGAGTTCGCGGGCTGGCTGCGCTCCAGGGTCGACACGGCTGACCGGGAGCCTCGGCTCGGCCGGCGACTGTGGGAGGCCCGGCTGTGGCACACGCTCGACACCGAGCTGCCCGCCGCGCAGGTGCTCGCCCGCGCCGAGACCAACCTGGCCCGGATCACCGAGGAGATCAGGGAAGCGGCCGTCGCGCTGGTCGGTGGCCCGGCGACAGACGAGACGGTGCGCCAGGCACTCGGCATCCTCAGCGCCGAGCACCCCGACGACGCCACGATCGTCGACCTCGCCAAGGTCACGCTCGGCGAGGCGACCGAGTTCGTCCGCGAGCACGATCTCGCCACGCTCGTCGACGACCCATGCGAGATCACGGAGATGCCCGAGTTCGCGCGCGGGGTGGCGGTGGCGTACTGCGACCCGCCCGGCCCGCTGGAGACCGCGGACGTGCCGACGTTCTACTGCATCGCGCCCGCCCCGGCGGACTGGCCAGCGGAGCGCGTGGAGTCGTTCTACCGCGAGTACAACGATCACATGATCCGCAACCTGACGGTGCATGAGGCCATGCCGGGCCACTTCCTGCAGCTCGCCCACTCCCGCCGGTACCGGGGCTCCACCCGGGTGCGGGCGCTCGGCCACTCCGGGCCGTTCGTCGAGGGCTGGGCGGTCTACACCGAGGAGCTGATGACCTCGCTCGGGTTCGGCGGTCTGCCAATCAAGCTGCAGCAGCTCAAGATGCAGCTCCGGATGACCATCAACGCGATACTCGACCAGCTCGTCCACTGCGAGGGGCTGGCCGAGGCGGACGCGATGGCGCTGATGACCGGCAAGGGCTTCCAGGAGGAGGGCGAGGCGGCCGGCAAATGGCGCCGGGCGCTGCTCACATCGACCCAGCTCTCCACGTACTTCGTGGGCTACACCGAGGTCGCGGAGATCGCGGCCGCCCGGCCCGCCGGCACGTCACTTCGGCAGTGGCACGACGCGATGCTCGCGCACGGCTCCCCGCCCCCACGCCACCTACGCACGCTCCTTGAGAGTGGCGTCTATTAGCCAGCGGGAGATCGAGTACGGAGGTGGCAGCTCCGCGGGCAGCGCGTCCAGGGGGAACCACCGCGCCTGCGTCAGCTCCCGCCCGTCGATCACCGGCTCGGCACGGGGGTCGGCGCACTCGGCGGTGAACCCGGCGAGCACCACGCCCGGTCCGGACATCGCCCACGGCTGGCTGCCGAAGTAGGTCAGCTCGCCGAGCTCCAGCCCGACCTCCTCGCGCACCTCCCGGTGCACCGCCTGCTCCAGCGACTCGCCCGCCTCCAGGAAGCCGGCGACCAGCGCCCAGAGCTCCGTCGGCCCGTACGAGTGCCGCACCAGCAGCAGCTCGTCGCCGCGCCGGATCGCGACGAGCACCGCGGGTGAGAGCTGCATCGGCACGTACAGCTCGCACTCGGGACACCGCCGGGCGTGCTCGCCGGGCACGTCGTCGAGCCGCGCGGTGCAGGCGCCGCAGTACTGGTGGGTGCGCCGCCACGTGATCACCTGGAGCGCCCGGCCGGCTAGGGAAGCGAGTGGCTCGCCTAGGTCACCGGCCAGTGCCGGCCAGCTCCGCCACTCGCCCACGTCGCCGCGTTCGCTGGCCGCTGCCCACACCGCAACGCCGTCCAGCGTGCCCAGGACGACGAAGTCGAGGCCGTCGGGCAGGTCGCGGACGCGGGGAAAGCCGCCGTCGGGCATGCGCATCAGCTTGCGGCCGGCCACGACGAGGCAGATGTCGTCCGGCGCGGGCGGGGCGTCAGCCGCGGCGCCCGGCACGAACGATGGGCTCACTTCGCGCCGGCGCGCTGGTCGACGATCGTGGCGCCGGTGGGTACGGCGAAGGCGTCTGCGTCCACGGCGTCACGGTACCGGGTCAGCGCGATGTCGACCGCTGAGCCGTTGACAACACCCGCGAAGCTGCCGAGCACCCCTTCGGTGGTGATGCAGGCGTCGAACTTCGAGGCGGCCGCGTTCTGTACCCGCTCGACCTTTACGCAGGTCGCGTGCCGACCGGCGACCGTCGTGTCGCTCTGCTCGATGATCGCGTCGGTGTCGAGCGCGGCGGCGGTGAGCAGGCCGACCACCACCGTCGGCGCGACGAGGCCCTGCGCGCCCGCGTTTTCGAAGAGCGTGACCGCTGGCTTGTTGGCCGGCGTGGGCGGCGCGGTCAGCGTGCACCTGGTCGCACCCGAGGCGGTGTGACACTCGGTGGTGGCCTCCGCGGTGACGGTGACCTTCCCATTCGGGTACACGTAGGCCGACCGCAGCGGCTCCTGTGCCTGCGCGATGGTCGCGCTGCGACCGCCGGTGAGCTGGTAATCGGCGGAGTAGGTGAGCTCGCCGGAGCCATCCAGCCGGCTCGCGAGGTCGTTGACCAGGCTGGCTCTGTCGATCACCTGCCCGGCGTCGTCCATCGACTGGCATCCGCCCGCGAGGGCGGTCACGACAACGAGCGCGGAGAGTAGGCGGGCGAAGGACATGACGGCCAGCCTCCTCGATCAGGTCCGGCCGGCGCAAGCCGGATCTGTCCGTCCGGATACGCTCTGCAAGCGGAGAAGCCGAACTCTTGGCCGCAGTGCGGCGGCCCGTGAAGATCAAGACGAGGAGCGTCACAGTGGCCACCATTGAGGGAATCGTCGCCCGGGAGATTCTCGACTCGCGCGGCAACCCGACCGTCGAGGTCGAGGTTGGGCTGGATGACGGCACGGTCGCGCGCGCCGCGGTGCCGTCCGGCGCGTCGACGGGGGCGTTCGAGGCGATCGAGCTGCGCGACGGCGACGCGGACCGGTACGGCGGCAAGGGCGTCGAGAAGGCCGTGAGCAACATCGAGGACCGGATCGTCGACCAGCTGATCGGGTACGAAGCGAGCGAGCAGCGCCTGATCGACCAGAAGATGCTGGACATCGACGGCACTTCAGACAAGTCGGGCCTCGGCGCCAACGCGATCCTCGGCGTGTCGCTCGCCGTGTCGAAGGCGGCCGCCGGCAGCGCCGAGCTGAGCCTCTTCCGGTACCTGGGCGGCCCCAACGCACACCTGCTGCCGGTGCCGATGATGAACATTCTCAACGGCGGGGCACACGCCGACTCCAACGTCGACGTGCAGGAGTTCATGGTCGCCCCGATCGGCGCGCCGACCTTCCGCGAGGCGCTGCGGTCCGGCGCGGAGGTCTACCACGCGCTCAAGTCGGTGCTGAAGAAGAAGGGCCTTTCAACGGGCCTCGGCGACGAGGGCGGCTTCGCGCCGAACCTGCCAACCAACGCCGCCGCGCTCGACCTGATCGGCGAGGCGGTCGAAAAGGCCGGGTACCGCCTGGGCGCCGACATCGTGCTCGCGCTCGACGTGGCCGCGACCGAGTTCTACAAGGACGGCTCGTACGTCTTCGAGGGCGCCGCCAAGTCGTCCGACGAGATGATCAACTACTACAGCAAGCTCGCTGAGGAGTACCCGATCGTCTCGATCGAAGACCCGCTGGCCGAGGACGACTGGGCGGGCTGGAGCGCGTTCACCGCCGCGGTGGGCGACAAGATCCAGATCGTCGGCGACGACCTCTTCGTCACCAACCCGGAGCGCATCGTCCGGGGCATCGCCGAAAAGGCCGCCAACGCGGTACTGGTCAAGGTCAACCAGATCGGCTCGCTCACCGAGACGTTCGACGCGGTAGACCTCGCGCACCGGGCCGGCTTCAAGTGCATGATGAGCCACCGTTCCGGTGAGACCGAAGACACCACGATCGCCGACCTGGCGGTGGCCACCGGCTGCGGCCAGATCAAGACCGGTGCGCCGGCACGGTCCGACCGGGTGGCGAAATACAACCAGCTGCTCCGGATCGAGGAGGAGCTGGGCGACGCGGCGCGCTACGCCGGTGCCGGCGCCTTCCCGAGGTACCGTTCGGCTAGCTGACCAAGCGCTTCTGGGGAGGAGGGCGGCACCACATGACACAGCGGCTCACGCCGAGCGGGCAGCGCCCCGCACGGCGTTCCCGCGGTGCCGCCCCCCGCCGCCCAGCGGTCGCACGCGACCAGCGCGACCACGCGAGCCGAGACGGTGGAGACTCCGGCCGCTCCGCCAACCGGCCCGCGGCCGCCCGGCGGGCACCGGTACGGCGCACCAGCGCGCCACAGCCGCGCCGCTTCACCGGGCGGGCCACCGTGCTCGTCGTGGTGCTCATCGCGCTCGCGCTCGGCTACACGTACCCCGTACGCGTGTACCTGACGCAGCAGTCCGACATCGCCCGCATGGAGGCCGCGCAGGACGCCCAGCGCCGGCGCATCGGCGAACTGAGCGAGCAGGCCGCGCTGTGGCGCGACGAGGAGTACATCAAGATCCAGGCACGGAAGCGGTTTTACATGGTCTATCCGGGTGAGACGCCCCTGGTGGTGCTCAGCGACCCAGAGGGCGCCGCGCGCGACGCCGGCGTCGACCCCAACGCGGGCAAGGGAGCGGAGCCGGACCCCTGGTATGACACGCTTTGGTCGAGCATCCAGGCGGCAAACAACGCGGGGTCGCGGCCTTGACGGTACCCACTCCGGAGCGGCAACCGGCGACGGAGGCCGACCTCGCCGCGGTGGCCGCGCAGCTCGGAAGGACGCCGCGCGGCACGCGAGCGGTGGCCCACCGCTGCCCCTGCGGCCTGCCAGATGTCGTCGAGACCACGCCGCGCCTCGCCGACGGCACGCCGTTCCCGACGCTCTTCTACCTGACCTGCCCACGCGCGACGGCGGCCTGCTCCCGCCTGGAGTCCGCCGGCCTGATGAAAGAGATGGCCGAGCGGCTGGCCGCAGACCCGGAGCTGGCCGAGCGCTACCGTGCCGCGCACGAGGACTATCTTGCCCGGCGCGACAAGATCGGGCAGGTGCCGGAGATCGAGGGCGTATCGGCGGGCGGCATGCCCGGGCGGGTCAAGTGCCTGCACGTGCACCTGGCCCATTCGCTGGCCGTGGGACCGGGCGTCAACCCGTTCGGAGACGAGACGGCCGATCTCATCGCGCCATGGTGGTCGGACGGGCCATGCGTGACGTAGTGATCCGGCGCGCCCGCACGACGGACGTGCGGCGTATCCGCGAGCTGATCGACATGTACACCGGCGGGCGCCGGATGCTGAGCAAGGCCACCGTGACGCTGTACGAGGACGTGCAGGAGTTCTGGGTGGCGGCCCGGGCCTCCGACCACGTGGTGGTGGGCTGCGGCGCGCTGCACGTGATGTGGGAAGACCTGGCCGAGATCCGCACGGTGGCGGTCGACCCGTCCTGCCGCGGCATGAAGATCGGTCACCGGATCGTCTCCGAGCTGATCGGGGTGGCCCGCGACGTGGGCGTGTCCCGCGTGTTCGTGCTGACGTTCGAGACCGGGTTCTTCGGGTCGTTCGGCTTCAAAGAGATCGACGGCGCGCCGGTGCCGCATCCGGTGTACGAGCAGCTTCTGCGCTCGTACGACGAAGGTGTCGCCGAGTTCCTCGACCTGGAGCGGGTGAAGCCGAACACTCTCGGTAACACCCGGATGCTGCTGCACTTGTAGGGTTGCGGGCATGAGGGTGGCGGCGATCGACTGCGGCACGAATTCCATCCGGCTCCTGATCGCCTCCTTAGAGCCCGCTGGGCTAGTCGACGTCGTGCGACGGATGGAGATCGTGCGCCTCGGCCAGGGCGTCGACCGCACGGGGCGGCTCGCGCCGGAGGCGCTGGAGCGCACGCGGGTGGCGCTGGCGTCGTACGCCGCGCAGATCGCCGAGCACGGCGTGTCACTCGTGCGGATGGTCGCCACGTCGGCGACGCGCGACGCGTCCAACGCCGACGACTTCCGGGTCATGGTCAAGGAGACGCTCGGCGTCGAGCCCGAGGTCGTGACCGGTGACGAGGAGGCCAGGCTCTCGTTCACCGGCGCGGTGCGCGGCTTGTCCGCCGAGGCGCCCTACCTCGTGGTCGACATCGGCGGCGGCTCGACCGAGTTCGTCGTCGGTACTTCCACAGTGGACTCGGCCACCTCCGTTGACACCGGCTGTGTCCGGATGACCGAGCGGCCCCTGCACACCACCCCACCGGGGTTGGAGGAGACCGCCGCGGCGACGGCTGACATCACGGCGGCGGTCGACCGGGCGCTCGCCGCGGTCGACGGCACGCGAGCGGCGACCCTGGTCGGGTTGGCTGGCTCGGTGACGACGGTGGCAGCGATCGCGCTCGGACTGACTTCGTATCAGTCGGAGCGCATCCACCACTCCCGCATCTCGTACGAGGACGTGGCGGCGGTGACCGCCCGGATGCTGGAGTCGACGACCGAGCAGCGCTTGGCGATCCCCGTCATGCATCCGGGCAGGGCCGATGTGATCGCGGCCGGCGCTCTGGTCCTCCGCACCATCATGGACCGCGCAGGCATGGCATCCGTCGTGGCCAGCGAGCACGACATCCTCGACGGCATAGCCTGGTCCCTCGCCTGACCCACCCCGCCCCCGCGCCCCGCGCCCCGCGCCGCGCCGCCGCGCCGCCGCGCCCGCCGATCAAGGCCGAATGCACGTGGTTCGATCTCATTTCCGCGTGCATTCGCCCTTGATCGATGCACTTTGCCTTGATCGACGGCGGTCGCGTGGTGCGGTCGCTCGGCTGCGCCGCCCGAGACCCCGCCGCGCCGCGCGTGGCGTCGCCCACCCAGCCCCTGTTCGCCGAGCTTGCAGTTGTCGCGGCGAAATGCCCGGAATGGGACGTGACAACCGCAGGATCGGCGCGGTCTTGCACAGGGATGGGTGAAGAGTGCCCAGCCGGGCCGCGTGACGGCCCGCAGCGGACGCCCCCAGCCTGCGGCCTGCGCCGGACGCCCGCAGCCTGCGTTGCGTGGCCTGCACGGCCCGCCGATCAAGGGCATCTGCATGGATCAAGGGCAAACGCACGCGGAAAAGAGATCCAACGACGTGCGTTCGCCCTTGATCGACGCGGGCCGCGCGGCGCGGCCGCTCACGGGCCGCGTAAACGCGCGGAGCGCGTTTACGACTGATCGGCGGAAAGGGGGCGCGGCTCGCCGGCGCGGGAAGCGGCGCGGGGGCGCGGGGCGCCGCCCGTGGATCAGTGGGTGCGGCGGAGGTCGGCGCGGGATTGTTCGCGCGGTTCGGACTCGTCTCTTGACCACCACCAGGCGTAGCTGATCGCGCCCGGCTGGGGGAGGTCGAGCACGATGCGGGCCACCAGCGGGCCCTCGTACGCCGTGAACTCGCCGGGCCCGGTCTCGCCGAAGCGCACCACCCCCGGCAGCTCCAGGCAGGCGACATGCAGCTCAAGCCGCCCGCCCTCGCCGGCGACCAGGACGGTGTGCTCGACGTGCTGGAGACCGTTGCGGTCGTTGGTGGCCTCGTAGTCGAGGGTCACGGCGCGCCCGCGCACGACCGTCGCCACCGCCATCCGCGCGACGAACGGTCCGCTCTCCGGGCCGTCGCCGCGTCCGCGGTACACGCCCGCGGCGCTGGCGAGGCGCCCGAACACATCTTCCTTGGCACGCACGGCGACACAGTAGCCCGACGCTCCACTATCTACTACCGGCCACCGGGTGACCACCCGCAGCTACGGGGGTGGCGGGGGTTGACCAGGACCGCTACGGTCGCGTCGGTCAACCGCTGAAAGAAACCTGGGAGAGGACCCAAGTCGTGACGAACCAGCCACCCCAGTACCCGGCCGCTGCGCCACAGCCGCAGCCATCGGACCAGGGCTGGGGAGCGGCCCCGCCGCCTCCACCGCACACCGATGGCTTCGGCCCGGCCGGTGCGCCGCTGCCGCCGTCGCTCCAGCCGCCGAAGAAGGGCGGAGCCGGCAAGAAGATCCTCGGCATCGTCGGCGGTCTCGTCGTTGCGCTGGTCGTGGCGGGCGGCCTCGCGTTCGCGCGTGGTGCGCTGCAGGAAGACAAGACGGCCGAGGCCAAGCAGGGGGACTGCATCGCCGACCTGCCGGAGGTCAAGGAGGGCGAGGAGGCCGAGGCCCCCAACGCCAAGCCGGTGACGTGCGGCACGGCCGAGGCGAAGTACACCGTGGTCGGCCGGGTCGACAACTTGACCGCGGCGCAGGCATCCTCGGACGGGGTCTGCCAGCCGTACGTGGCGCAGGGCGCCGAGATGATCTTCTACAGCATCCCGCCTGCGGGCAAGGGCTACGTGCTCTGCCTCAAGCCGACCTGATATACCGCAAAACGGCGGCGCAGCGTACACCAGGCAACAACGAGGTGTACGCCACGCCGTCGTCTGCTTTCCCCCCGCGTGACGGCGTGACACGCTACCGGCACGCAACGACGCCACTGTGCGACCAGCCAACGATGACTGACCGACAGGAGGACGGCATATGGGGGAAATGGTTAGCTATCGCAGCAACGGGGGGACCAGCGAGGGATACCTCGCCGTTCCGGCCTCGGGTAGCGACCAGACGGTCCCGGCCGTTGTCGTGATCCAGGAGTACTGGGGCCTCGTGCCGCACATCAAGGCGCTTGCCGATCGGTTCGCCGATGCCGGGTTCGTGGCGCTCGCTCCTGACCTCTACCACGGCTTGCACACGACCGAGCCGGACGAGGCGGGCAAGCTGCTCATGGGCCTCGCGATGGACCAGGCGGCCAAGGACATCGCGGGTGCCGCCGCCTTCCTGACCGAGCGGCCGGAGGTGACGGGCAAGGTCGGTGCTGTCGGGTTCTGCGCGGGGGGCAGCCTGGCGCTGTGGTCGGCGACGCTGTCCGATCAGATCGTGGCGGCGGTCGGCTTCTACCCGAAGCTGCCCTGGGAGCGGATGCGTCCCGAGTGGACCGGATACGCCGGCAAGTCCGCCGTGATCCACTGTTCCGAGGCCGACGGCACGTCGGCTGACGAGGGTGTGCAGGTCGCCCGGCGCTCGATCGAGGCTGCCGGCGGCACGTGCGTCCTCTACGACTATCCCGGCACCAAGCACGCGTTTTTCAACGACGACCGCCCCGAGGTATTCGATCGGGACGCGGCCGCCAGCGCATGGGCCCGGACCCTCGTGCACTTCCGTGCCAAGCTCCGCTGATTCGCGTACCGCTGACGAAGTGGTCGCCCGCGCCGAACGGGCGGTCGACCTGCCCGACCTCGACGGTGCCATTGCCCGTTGTTTCGCCTGCCCCCGGCTGGTCGCGTGGCGGGAGGAGGTCGGGCAGGTCAAGCGGGCGTCGTTCCGCGACCAGGAGTACTGGGCGCGGCCTGTGCCCGGGTTCGGTGTGGCCGACGCGCGCCTCGCGATCCTGGGGCTGGCGCCCGCGGCACACGGCGGCAACCGCACCGGCCGGATCTTCACGGGCGACCGCTCTGGCGACGTGCTCTTCGCCGCGCTGCACCGGGCCGGCCTCGCCAACCAGCCGACCAGCGTGTGGCGCGACGACGGCCTGGCGCTGCGCGACACGCGGATCTTCGCGGCGGTGCGCTGCGCGCCACCCGACAACAAGCCCACGCCAGCGGAGCGCGACACCTGCGCACCATGGCTGCACCGCGAGCTTGCCCTGATCAAGCCGACGCTGCGGGTCGTAGTGGCGTTGGGCGCGTTCGCCTGGTCGGCGTGGTGGCCGGCGATGGCCGCCGTGTATGGCGTCCGGCCGCCGGTGCCGCGTCCCCCGTTCGGGCACGGCGTGCGATGGACGGGTACGGGGGCACCAACTGTGGTGGGGTGTTATCACGTCAGTCAGCAGAACACCTTTACCAGGCGGCTCACACCCGCGATGCTGGACGAGGTGTTCGCTGAAGCGAAGTTACTAGCGGGGATCGACTGAAGGTGCCGGTACGGTTAGTGGTGCATCTATTAGCCTGACATTTCGGACAAAACGCCAAAAATGGTTTTCGGGTTCTTGCGGAGATGGTGGCCCCTGGCCGGGGTCGCCGTCTTGCTTACGCTGGCCGCGCTGGCGGCTGCCCATTCGTCGGTGCGGCTGGGTCGGGTCGAGTCGCCGGCCGGTCCGGCGCCGTCGCTGCCTGAGCCCGAACGCATCCAGGTCGATCCCACCCAAACGACCGACCCTCTCGCGCAGCCACCGTCCGTTCCGGTGCCAGCCTGGCTCGTCAAGGTCGTCGTGGCGATCGGCATAGTCCTCCTGGTCGTACTCATCGGCATGATGGTCTGGGTGCTGGCGCGCGACCTGGTCAAGAAGCGACGCATGCGCGCCATGCCCGCGCGCCCGGCGCGGCCCGGTCAGACCAGCGCGCAGGACGTCGTCGCGGCGCTCGACGCCGGACTGGTCGACCTCGCGGGCGTCGACAGCGACCCGCGCCGCGCGGTGATCGCCTGCTGGCTGCGGCTCGAACAGGCGGCCGCCGCCGCGGGCACACCCAGACAAGCCACCGACACGCCGACCGACCTGGTCACGCGGCTGCTCGCCGGCCACCACATCAGCGCCGACGTGCTGGCCCGCTTCGCCGACGTGTACCGGGAGGCGCGGTACGCCACGCACACCGTCGACGAGCGGATGCGCACTCAGGCCCGCGAGGCGCTCCAGCGGCTGCGCGCCGAGCTGACCGCGGGAGCCGTCCATGAGTGACGCCAGCACCAGCATCGACGACCTGCTCCGCCATGACGACGAACCACCGCCAAAGCCGGAACGCGAGATCAGCGGCCTCGGCTGGTGGGTCCGCACGGCATTCGTGGCGACCGGGCTCGCGGCGGTCGCGGTCTTCGCGTTCCGGCTGTTCGGCTACGGCCTGTCGATCCCACTCGCGGTCGCGACCTTCATGGCACTGCTCGTCCTGCGCCGCGCGGTCGCGCTGGTCGCGCCGCCGCCGGTTGTCAAGGTGTACGCCCGACAGCCGTCCGGCGAAGAGGATGGCAACTACAACTGGGCGGCCAGCGAAGACGGCCTGAACGCGGCGGTGCGCCGGTGGGAAAACCGGCTCGCCTGGGCCGACCGTGAGCCCGACCGGTTCATCCGATCGCCGCAGCCCAAGCTGGCGCAGATCGTCGACGAGCGGCTCCGGCAACGACACGGCTTCACGACCACGAGCGACCCCGAGCGCGCGCGGGCCCTGCTCGGTGATCCACTATGGACGCTGCTCACCAAGCCGCCCAAGCGCACTCCCCATCCCCGCGACCTGACGGCAATCGTCTCGCACCTGGAGAAGCTATGAAGGACGTCGAACCAGTACCGGTCTACGAGGTAGGCCGCCTCGCTCATGCCGTCCTCGACACGGTAGGCACCGTGGTGGTCGGCAAGCGCGGCGCGCTGGAGCTGGTGCTGTCCGGCATCCTCGCTGGCGGCCACGTGCTGCTCGAAGACCTGCCCGGTCTGGGCAAGACGCTGACCGCGCGATCGTTCGCGCAGGCGCTCGGCCTCGACTTCCGGCGGCTCCAGTTCACGCCAGACCTGCTGCCGGCCGACGTCACCGGCTCGTTCCTGTACGACCAGCGCAGTGCCGACTTCACGTTCCGGGCCGGCCCTATCTTCACCAACCTGCTGCTGGCCGACGAGATCAACCGGACGCCACCGAAGACCCAGGCCGCCCTGCTCGAAGCCATGCAGGAAAAGCAGGTCTCGGTCGAAGGCGTCACGTACCGGCTCGACGCACCCTTCCACGTGCTCGCCACCGCCAACCCGATCGAGTACGAGGGCACCTATCCGCTGCCCGAGGCCCAGCTCGACCGGTTCCTGCTGCGCGTCTCCTTCGGGTACCCGAATCAGGAGGAGGAGTGGGAGGTGCTGCGTCGCCGGATGTCCCGCCGGCAGGAAGAGGCCGACCTCCAGCCGGTTGTCGACCCCGGCACGCTCCGCGGCATGCAGGCGGCACTGGAGAACATCGCCGTCGAAGACTCCATTGGCCGGTACATCGTCGAGCTGACCGCCGCCACCCGCAACCACGCCTCGGTGCTGGTCGGTGCCTCCCCGCGTGGCTCGCTCGCGCTGCTGCTGCTCGCCCGCGCGCGTGCCGCCCTCGCCGGGCGCGACTACGTGATCCCGGAAGACGTCAAAGCCGTCGCCGCACCCGCGCTGGCGCACCGGATCACCCTGCGGCCGGAGATGTGGCTGCGCCGGGTCGACCCGTCCTTCGTAGTGGCCGAGGTGCTGGAGAATGTCCCCGCCCCGGCGAGCGGTGCGATGCCCACGTACGCGGGTGAGGGCTATGGAACGCCGCCGCCGCGCGGCAACCGGGTCACCCAACCGCTCCAGGTCGGCCACCGCGACGGAGCGCCACCCGCATGAGTGGTCTCCGGTCTGCGGTGCCGGTGGCCGACGACGACGCGGTCGACGCCGGTCCCATCGGTCCCGACTGGGTGCCCACGAAGGCGCTCGGGCGGGCCGTGCTGCTCACCGGCCTGCTGCTGATCGCCGGTGTGGTGCTGGGCCGCGTCGACCTGGTCGTACTGGCGATCCCGTTCGCACTCGGCACCGCCTTCGCGCTGCGCCGCAGGCCGGGCGAGCGGCCTCGGATCGCGATCGGCGCCGACGACACCCAACTCGCCGAGGGCGACGACGTGTCGGCGGCGGTCATCGTCGGCAACCCGACCCCGGTGGCGTACGACGTCGTGGTGGTCCGCGCGCAGACGCCGCGCTGGCTGCGCATCGAGAAAGCCGATCGGCCGTACGTGCGCACGCTGGTCAGCGACGCCGTCGACGACATCGCGCTGGAAGGCCCGGCGGTGCGCTGGGGCCGCCACCGGCTCGGCCCTGCGGTCGCCCAGGCGGTGGCCTGTGACGGGCTGCTGGCGAGCCGGCTGTCGGTGGCCGACCCGTACGACGTCAAGGTGTACCCGGTCACCGAGCCTTTCGACGCCGACGAGGCGATGCCCCGCGCGGCGGGCTTGGTGGGTGGCCACCGGTCGCGGCGCCCGGGCGAGGGCGGCGAGCTGGCCGGGGTGCGCGTCTTCGCCCCCGGTGACCGGCTGCGCCGCATCGACTGGCGGGTGTCGCTGCGCGCTCGCCAGCTCCACGTGGCGGCCACCCTGTCCGACCGCGACGCCGAGGTCGTGCTGCTGCTCGACGTGCTAGCCGAGGCCGGGCGCTCGGGCGGCATCGGGGGCAGCGCGTCGGTGCTCGACACGACCGTCCGGGCGGCTGCCGCGATCTCCGAGCACTACCTGCACCGCGGCGACCGGGTCTCGCTGCTGGAGTACGGCACGGCGGCCCGCCGGCTCCGCCCCGCCACCGGCCGCCGGCAGTACCTGACGGTGCTGGAGTGGCTGCTCGACGTCCGCGCCGAGCCGTCCCCGTACGAGCCGTACGACCAGGTCTTCGGCCCGCACCTGCTGTCCTCGAACGCCCTCGTCGTCGTGCTGACTCCGCTGGTCGACGGGCGGTCGGCGGCCATGATGGCCCGGCTGGCCCGGGGCGGCCGTTTCGTGGTCGCGGTCGACACCCTGCCCACCGGGGCGGTGCCGTCGCGGCGCAGCAACTGGACGGACGTGGCGTACGGGCTGTGGCGGCTGGAGCGCGACAACACGATCGGCCAGCTCCGCGAGCACGGGGTGCCGGTGGTGCGCTGGGCCGGTGCGGGCAGCCTCGATCTCGTCCTCCGCGACGTGGCCCGGCTGGCGTCGGCGCCGAAGGCGATGCTGCGATGAGCAAGGCGATCACGCGGTTCGTCACGCTCTTCAGCCGCATGACGTTCGCGCCGATGCTGGTGCGGGCATTGCTGCTCGGCTGCGCCATGGCGGCGTTCGTCACGGCGTTCTCACCGGAGATGCTGACCGGTTACATGCTCGGCATCCTGACGCTGCAGGCCGGCCTGGCGGCGGTGCTGCCGCGCAGCCCGTGGGTGACGATCGCGGTGCTCATCGCCGTGGGCGGCTGGGGCGTGTCGACCATCTGGTACGACGAGCCGATCGAGCTGTGGCGGCTGATCGGGCTCGCCACCTTCCTGTACCTGACGCACAGCCTCGCCGCGCTCGCGTCCTCGCTGCCATACGACGCCATCGTGGCGCCCGAGGTGCTCTTCCGATGGGTTTCCCGGGCGCTCGCCGTGGTGCTCGGCTCGGCGGTGCTGGCCGTACTGGTCCTGGGCGGCGCCGACCTGGGCGGCGACCGGCCGTTCCTCCTGGCGGCGCTCGCGGGCCTGGCCGTGGCAGTGGGCGCGTCGGCACTGCTGTCGTGGCTCCTGCGCCGTTCTTGATCACGGCTGTGACGTCCTGATCATGGAGGTTGGGTCACCGGCGTCACAGCCGCGCGGATCGGCCCTGTGTGAGGGCGGTCTCAGGAGGATGATGGAGGCCGTGAAACCGCAGCGGATTCTTGTGGTGGGGGCCGGCCACGTCGGGCTTTACGCGGCCCTACGGCTGTCCGACAAGGTGCGTCGGCGCGAGGCCGAGGTTACGGTCGTCGATCCGCAGCCGCACATGACGTACCAACCGTTCCTGCCGGAGGCGGCGGCGGGAAACATCTCTCCCCGGCACTCCGTCGTGCCGTTGCGCCGCGAGCTGCGGCGCTGTCGCATCGTGTCCGGCGCGGTCACCCGGATCGAGCACGCGCGCAAGGTCGCGACCGTGCAGCCGATCATCGGTCCGGCCCGCGAGATCGAGTACGACCACATCGTGGTGGCGCCCGGCTCGGTCTCCCGCACCCTCCCGATCCCAGGCCTGCGCGAGCACGGCATCGGGTTCAAGACCATCGGTGAGGCCATCTACCTGCGCAACCATGTGCTCGATCGGCTCGACGTGGCCGCCGCTACGAGAGACACCGAGACCCGGCGGCGGGCGCTGACCTTCGTCTTCGTCGGCGGCGGCTACGCGGGCATCGAGGCGCTCGCCGAGATGGAAGACATGGCCCGGGACGCCCTCAAGTACTATCCCGAGCTCGAGCAGAGCGACATGCACTGGGTGCTCGTCGAGGCGACCCAGCGGGTGCTGCCCGAGGTCGACCGCGACATGGGCGCCTACACCGTGCAGCAGTTGATCAAGCGCGGGCTCGACATCCGGCTCGACACGCGGCTGGAGTCCTGCGTCGACGGTGTGGTCAAGCTCTCCGACGGCGACAGTTTCCCGGCCGACACGCTCGTGTGGACCGCGGGCGTGAAGCCGTCGCCGATGCTCGACGACACCGACCTGCCCCGTGACCCGCGCGGCCGGATCACCTGCCTGCCCACCCTCCAGGTGGCCGACGGTGACCGGGTGCTCGACGGTGCCTGGAGCGCGGGTGACTGCGCCGCGGTGCCCGACCTCACAGGGCCGCCGGGCGCCTACTGCTCGCCGAGCGCGCAGCACGCGGTACGCCAGGCGGTGCGCCTGGCCGACAACATCCGCGACGTCATCCGGGGCAAGGCGCCGACGCCGTACAAGCACAAGCACGTCGGCAGCGTCGCGAGCCTCGGCCTGCACAAGGGTGTTGCCCAGGTGTACGGGATCAAGCTCACCGGCCCGCTCGCCTGGTTCATGCACCGCACGTACCACGTGAGCCGGATTCCGTCGTTCAACCGCAAGGTGCGCGTGGTGATCGACTGGACGCTGGCCTTCTTCCTCAAGCGCGAGGTCGTGGCGCTGGGCCAGCTCCACGACCCGCGTGTGGAGTTCACCGAGGTCACCCCGAAGGTGCCTGGCTAGACCTTCCAGATCCAGGCGTCGGCGACCTGCGTGCCCGGCCCATACAGGGCATCGAGCGTGGCGCGCAGGTCGTCGCGGTGGGGGGCGTCGGCGAGTACGACGCACGAGGCGCCCCAGAACGCGACGTCTTCCCTGGCCTCGCGCAACTGGTCGGGGCCGATCGCGGGCACGCCGCCGTCCTTGGCCACCTGCTCCAACAGCCGCGAGGTCGGCCGCTTGGCGGTGCCCATGGACGCCTTGCCCTTCGAGCCGTACGGCCCGATGAAGAAGCCCTCTGGCAGGCCGAACTCGGCATCGGCGGCCGCCGCCCAGCGCATCGCCCACGGCTGCGGCGGTGTCGGCAGCGGCACGGGCACGAGTACCCCACCGGGCTGCACGCACTCGCGCCAGTGGCCACCCGAGATGAACTCCGGCAGGGCCGGACGCTCTGCTGTGGGCAGCGGCGCGGGGAAGATCGGCAGCAGCGCGGCCAGGATGGCGCCGGGCACGACCAGACGGGTGGTCCGGGAGGTGTCGCGCAGCGCCTTGTCGATCGCCAGCACGAGCACGGTGGCGACCAGCGGCAGCAGTGCCAGGGCGAACCGCATGGGCAGCGCGCCGTCGACGATCGGCAGCCCGACTAGGACCGAGTACGGACCGTGAATGTCGCTGCGCTGCCCGTTGAGCACGATGTCGGGCCCGAGCGACAGCCACGCCATCAGCACTCCGGCGACCGCGCACGCGATGACCACCGGCCGGCGGATCTGCCAGATCAGGTACACGACCGTGACGAGCAGCAGCGGCCAGCCGAGGAACGTGTTGTATTCGGCCGCGCCCGTCGACAGCTTCTTCGACGCGTCGGAGCCCGCGATGGACAGCGGCGAAATGGCCGTCCAGCTGGCCAGGTCGGCCGAGAAGTAGTGCGGGCTGAACACGCCGTTGGGCACGCTCTGCGGCCCGGCGAACTGGAACCACAGCGGGTACGCCAGCAGCACGACCGCGGTGCCGGCGGTCACGCCGAGCCCGCGGAGGAAGCCGGGCGCCACCCGTTTCGCCCAGTCGCGCCGAGTGAGGGCGTACGCGATGGTCATGATCGCGAGGGTGAAGGCCGTGAGGAAGAGCACCTCTTCGCCGACGAAGACCTGGACAGCGACCGTCACCGCGAGCCAGAGGCCCGACGTGATCACCTTGCGCCGGCTCGCGACGTCGTCCGGATCGGCCGCCCGTGCCATCCGGACCACCAGCCAGACCATGACCGGCACCAGCCACTGGGCGGTCATATGGAGGTGGCTGTTGTTCTGGGAGATGATGCCCGGCCCGAAGCCGCACAGCCCGCCGCCGACCGCCGCGGCGAACCGGCGGGCGCCCAGCACCCGGGTGTAGAGGAAGTACCAGGCGATCGCCGTGCCGGCCAGATTGCCGCCCGCGATCAGGGCGAACGTCACCGGCACGCCGAAGATCAGGGTGACAGGCGTGAGGAGGGTGCCGAGCGCGATGACCGTGGTGTTGGCGAGCAGGTTGACGCCCTCCGGGGCGTTCAGACGGTCGGTCAGCAGGCTCAGGTCACCGAAGAAGAACTTGGTGTCGGCGGCCAGGAACCACTCGTACAGCACCTGGTCTTCGGGGTTGAGCCCCATGACCCGGCTCGCCGGGTCAGGCCAGAGCCCGTGCGTGACGTAGCCGGCGAGCGCGAGAAACACCAGGCAGACCAGCGCGTCCGGCCCGTACGGCCGGACGCGCGCGGCGAGCCGCGTGCGTCTCGACGGCGAACCGAGTGCCGTATCGGTGGCGGTGCTGGCCGAGGCCTCGATGGCGGCCTCACCGGTGTCGGAGTGAGCGGCGCGGGCAGTGCTGGTCACGGCCTTGACCCTAGTGCCGATGGCCCGTCCAGGTGCGCCCTGGTGGGCACTCACCCGCTACCGTGGCATCTGCGCGCAGGTCGCGCCCCTGCCCGGGTGGTGGAACGGCAGACACGGCCGCCTTAAAAGCGGCTGCCGAGAGGCATGCGGGTTCGAGTCCCGCCCCGGGCACGAGAGCACCCGGCATATCCCCAGCACAGCCTGCACACACAATGTCGCTTCGGCCATCTACCCTTGATGGGCACGGTCACGAGATCTGACCCGTGCTCAACCCTTCGAGGGAGGCTTGACGTGAAGACTTCCAACCCGGTGCTGAGCCGGCTCGGCCAGGCGGCTGAGCGGGAGCGGGCCGCCGGGTATGCCCCCGCCGGTCCATACGGCGCGCCCACCTACGGCGATCCGTACCAGACCGCCGCTGGCTACCCGGCCGCGCCGCCCACCACGCAGCCCATGACCGTCGACGACGTCGTCGTCAAGACCGTGACGCTGCTGGCCATCGTTGGCGCCTCCGCCGCGGCGGCCTGGGTCCTCATTCCGGACTCGCTCATGGGCGCGGCGTGGATCGGTGCGGCGCTCGTCGGCCTCGTCCTCGGCCTGGTCATCTCGTTCTCGCGGGTGGCAAATCCGGCGCTCGTGGTGACGTACGCCGTGATCGAGGGCGTCTTCGTCGGCATGGTCAGCAAGTACTTCGAGGTCATCGCCGGCTATGAGGGCATCGTCCTCCAAGCCGTCGTGGCCACGTTCGGTGTGTTCTTCCTGATGGCCATGCTCTACAAGGCCAGGGTCATCCGGGCCACGCCGAAGTTCGTTCGCGGGATGATCGCGGTTATGGCGGGCCTGTTCGCCGTCATGCTGATCAACTTCGTGCTCGCCATCTTCGGCTTCAACACCGGCCTGCGTGACAACGGCTTGCTCGGCATCGGGTTCAGCCTGGTCTGCATCGTCGTCGCCTCGCTGAGCTTCGTGCTGAGCTTCGCCGAGGTGGAAGAGGGCGTCCGGCTCGGCCTGCCCCAGCGGTACTCGTGGACGGCCGCCTTCGGCATCCTGGTCAGCCTCATCTGGCTGTACATCGAGATCCTGCGCCTGCTGAGCTACTTCCAGGGCGACGACTGACACTCGTCTCCTCCAGCGATGAACGCCCGCTCCCGGTTCCCGGGGCGGGCGTTCCGCTGATTAGGCTGCCTGACGATGAGCGCGCAGGAGTTGAGCCAGGCGGTCGAGCGGCTGAGCCGGCACGTGGGGCACTGGGAGGCGCCGCGCTGGGGCGTCGTGGCCTTCGGAGCCGAGGGCACCCGCGCCGAGGTCGTGTACGGCCTCGTGCAGCGGATGGCCGACCGCGCCGCCGACGCCGAGGGCCAGCCCCGCAGGCCGGTGCCTCGCCTGAGCGTCGACACCAGCCTTCTCGATCAACTTCGGGTGGTCTGCGCCGACCTGCTGGCGGCGGCGCCGGCCGACGAAGTGCTGGCGGCCGCCCCCGGCGACGCGCGGAGCTCCCAGGGCGTGCTTGAGGCGCTCGACGATCATGGCCTTGCCCTGGCCGCCGCCGACGCACATGGTCTCCAGGCCGATCGTCTTGTCGTGCCAGTCGAGCGCGTTGAGCAGCGTGCCGGTGATCCGGGCGCCGGTCATCCCGAACGGGTGACCGACAGCGATCGCGCCACCCATCACGTTGAGCTTCTCGACCGGGATGGAAAGGTCGCGGTACGACGGGATGACCTGGGCGGCGAACGCTTCGTTGATCTCCACCAGGTCGACGTCGTCGATCGTCATGCCGGCCCGCTTGAGCGCCTGGCGCGACGCCTCGACCGGGCCCAGCCCCATGATCTCGGGAGACAGCGCGGTCACGCCCGTCGAGACGATCCGGGCCAGCGGCGTGACGCCCAGCTCCCGGGCTCGGGTGTCGCTCATGATCACCACGGCGGCGGCGCCGTCGTTGAGCGGGCAGCAGTTGCCGGCGGTGATCGTGCCATCGGGGCGGAAGACCGGCTTCAGCCCGGCCACACCCTCCATCGTGACCCCGGGACGCGGGCCGTCGTCGGTGCTCACCACGTCGCCGGACGGCACGGTCACGGGGGTGATCTCGCGGGCCCAGAAGCCGTCGGCGATCGCCTTCTCAGCGTTGTTCTGGCTGCGTACGCCGAACTCGTCCATCTCTTCGCGGGTCACTCCGTAGACCTGAGCGAGGTTTTCGGCGGTCTGGCCCATCGCCAGGTAGATGTCGGGCAGTTCGCCGTCGGCGCGCGGGTCGTGCCACACCTCGGCACCGCCCTTCGCCCGCTCGGCGGAGCGTGCGCTCGCCGCGGTGAACCGCGGGTTTTCCCAGCTGCCGCCCACAGCCGCCTGCGCCTCCGGCGGCAACCCATCCGAGCTGCCCCGGGCGTACCGGGACACGCACTCCACGCCCGCCGAGACGAAGACGTCACCCTCGCCCGCCTTGATCGCGTGGAACGCCATCCGGGTGGTCTGGAGCGACGACGCGCAGTACCGCGTGACCGTGGCCGCCGGCAGCTTGTCGAGGCCGAGGAGGGTGGCGACCACCCGGCCCATGTTGAAGCCCTGCTCACCGCCGGGCAGTCCGCAGCCCAGGTACAGGTCGTCGATCTCGCCCGGATCGAGCTGCGGCACCTTGTCGAGCGCCGCCCGCACGATGGTGGCGGCCAGATCATCGGGGCGCACCTCGCGCAGCGAGCCCTTGTGAGCCCGGCCAATGGGGGACCGGGCGGTGGCGACGATGACGGCTTCAGGCATACCCGTGACTCTACTCGCTAGTAACCATCGTGTCGGTAAGGGAGCCGTGGTGACCAGCGACGGCGAAATGACCTGAATTCCGGTTTGGTTGATATTAGCGGGTAGTAGGGACGGCCGCCCTGATCACGGCGGGTAGAAGGGCGTGCGCCCAGACCCGGTAGCCGTCGGCGGACGGGTGGAAGCCGTCGTAGCAGAGCGTGCCCGCGTCTGCCCGGAAGACCGCACCCGTCTCGGCGGCCAGGTCGACCACGGTGCCGCCCGCGGCGAGCACCGCGCGGGCCTGAGCCCGGGCCAGCCGCCGGCCCAGCCAGCCCACCACCTGGCGCAGCGGCGGGGCCACGGCCCGCACCGCGCCGAGATCCGGGCAGGTGCCCACCACGACCTCCACACCGGCATCCCGGAGTCGCCGGACCGCCGCGCCCAGATATGCCGCTGCCTCGGACGGCCGCCGCACGCTGGTCGCGTCGTTTGCCCCGATCAGGACGACCGCGACGTCAGGACGCTCGCCCAACAGCGCCCGGGCCACCTGCGTGGCCAGATCGGTCGACCGGGAACCGGACACACCGACACAGGAGAGCTGGACGTGCCGGGGCGACAGCCCCGCTGTGCCGTCTGACAGCATCTGCGCGAGCTGGCCGCCGATCGTGTCGGCGAGCCGCTCCACCCCGACGCCGAGCGCCGACGAGTCGCCGAGCAGCACCAAACGCAGCGGTGGTGCGCTGTCGGGGCCCATCGTGGTGCGCAGCGCGAGGCTCATCTCCGGCTTCGCGTACCGCCGGTTGCGGGCGACGATCGCCTCGGCGGCCAGCACCGCGGCGCCACCCACCGTGCCGGCGACGAACGTGAGCACCGCGGCTCGGCCAGCGTGCCGGGCCCAACTCATCGGGTCACCTCACCCCTGTCGCTGCGTTTCATCCAAGGGTACGGCGGCATCGAGCGAAGTCTCGGGCTCGGTGAACCAGCGCGTGTGCCGGCGCAGCTCAGCCCAGCGCCCGGCCGGCCCGCGGTCGCGCCCGGCCACCTGTGCACCGGTGACCTCCGTGCCAGCGTGCTTGCTCGCCTCGTGAGCCGCCCGGGGAAGCGAGCGCACACCCTCGTCGCGGCTGAGCGCCCTCGACTCGCCCGCTCCCAGCGCCGCGAGCGCGGTCGGCAGGAGCGCCGCGACCGCCACCGCGTAGCCGTCGGCCGACGGGTGGAACTTGTCCCAAGCGAACATGCGGGTCGGTTCCGCCCTGAACTTGGGCCCGAGCAGGTCGGCGAGCGACACCGTGCGGCCGCCGGCCTCGACCACCGCCACGGTCTGCGCCCTCGCCAGCTGGCGGCTCCAGTGCCGGGCCAGCCACCGCAGCGGGGGCTTGATCGGCTGGATCGTGCTCAGGTCGGGACACGTCCCCACCACCACTTCGACGCCAGCGGCACGCAGATCACGTACCGCGTTGACGAGATGGCGCACGGCGGTGTTGAACGACGAGCGGTGGGTCACGTCGTTGCCGCCGATAAGGATGATCGCCAGATCTGGCCGCACCTCCAGCGCGGCCTCGACCTGCGGCGGGAGGCCGGCGGAGGTCACACCGACCACGGCGAAGCGGTGCAGGCGCACTGACCGGCGTAGCCGGCGGGAGATCGCCATCGCGAGCAGCACGCCCGGGGTCTCCCGCGACCGGTGCACGCCGTAACCAGCGGCCGACGAGTCGCCCAGCACGACCAGTGTGAGCGGTGGACCCGGCAGCCTGGCACCGTACAGCCCGTCGCCGCGTGGTGGCGGACTCTCGGCCATCGGAATGGTCCGCCGCGCCCGCTGCGCCTGCGCCGCGAGCACCCCTAACACGCTTCCCGTAGCCACCGCCGTTACGCCTGCGGTGGCCGCCATCGCCTTGACGACCCGCCAACCGGTCCGACTCATCTGTGCCCCCCTGTGGCTTACGAGGTTATCGCGACGGCACGACACGATTGAGCCTTGCGCTGCCGGGGCACCATTGGAGGCATGGGTAGGACCTTGAAGCGGGCCGCCGCGTTCAGCGCGCTCGGGCGGGCGATCACTGCGGGGGCGCGCGGTGGGCCGTCGATCGGCAAGCGGCTGGCCGCCCTGCCGCGCATGATCAAAGCAACTATGAAGGGCGAGTACGACGGCGGGCTCCGGCTGGCGCTCATGTCCGCCGCGATGATCTACGTCGCCTCTCCGATCGACGCGGTGCCCGAGGCGCTGCTGCTGTTGGTCGGCCTCGCCGACGATGCCCTGGTAATCACCTGGCTGGCCGGTGCCGTACTCGCGGAGACCGAACGGTTCCTGACCTGGGAGGCGCGCCGCGAGAGCGTCATTCCGGGCACCGTACTCTGAGCTGGTGCACTACTACGACAACGTCGTCGAACTGATCGGCAACACGCCGCTGGTCAAGCTGCGTAACGTGACCGCCGGCATCCCGGCGACCGTGCTGGCCAAGGTGGAGTACCTCAACCCCGGCGGGTCCGTAAAAGACCGGATCGCGCTGCGCATGGTCGAAGAGGCCGAGCACGCGGGACTGCTCAAGCCCGGAGGCACGATCGTCGAGCCCACCAGCGGCAACACCGGCGTCGGGCTAGCGCTCGTCGCCCAGCTGCGCGGGTACCGCTGCGTGTTCGTCTGCCCCGACAAGGTGAGCCAGGACAAGCAGGACGTGCTCCGGGCGTACGGGGCCGAGGTGGTGGTCTGCCCCACCGCGGTCGCCCCCGAAGACCCCCGCTCGTACTACAACGTCTCCGACCGCCTCGCCCGTGAGATCCCCGGCGCGTGGAAGCCCGACCAGTACTCCAACCCGGCCAATCCGCGCTCGCACTACGAGACCACCGGTCCGGAGCTGTGGAAGCAGACCGACGGCCGGATCACCCACTTCGTGGCGGGGGTCGGCACCGGCGGCACGATCTCGGGCGTCGGCCGGTACCTCAAGGAGGCCTCCGCAGGCGCGGTGCGCATCGTCGGCGCCGACCCGGAAGGCTCGGTGTACTCCGGCGGCACCGGCCGGCCGTACCTCGTCGAAGGTGTCGGCGAGGACTTCTGGCCGCAGACGTACGACCCGACGGTGTGCGACGAGATCGTCAAGGTCTCCGACAAGACGTCGTTCGAGCTGACCCGGCGGCTGGCGCGCGAGGAAGGGCTGCTGGTCGGCGGTTCGTGCGGGATGGCGGTCGCCGCCGCGCTCGATGTGGCCAGCCGGGGTACGCCCGACGACGTAGTGGTTGTCCTGCTGCCCGACGGTGGCCGGGGCTACCTCTCGAAGCTCTTCAACGACGAATGGATGGCCCGGTACGGCTTCCTCGAGACCGGCAGCGCCGAGCCGACCGTGTCCGACGCCCTGTCGAGCAAGCCGGGCGGGATGCCGTCGCTCGTGCACGTACACCCGACCGAGACGGTGCGCGACGCGATCGACTACATGCGCGAGTACGGCGTCTCCCAACTGCCGGTGCTGAAGGCCGAGCCGCCCGTGGTGACCGGTGAGGTGGCTGGGTCGATCGCGGAGAAGGATCTGCTCGACGCGCTCTTCACCGGGCGCGCTCACCTGCACGACACGATCGAGCGCCACATGGGCCCCGCACTGCCCATGATCGGCATTGGGCAGCCCGTAGGCGAGGCCGTCCGCCTGCTGGAGAAGGCCGACGCCGCCCTGGTGCTGGTAGACGGCAAACCCACAGGCGTCCTAACCCGCCAAGACCTCCTAGCCCACCTAGGCACCACCCCGTAGCCCCGCTCGCCCCGGCGCCCGCCCGGCCCGGCGCCCGCCCGGCCCGGCCGGCCCGCCACCTTCCGCCGATCAAGGGCAAACGCACGTGGTTGGATCTCATTTCCGCGTGCGTTCGCCCTTGATCGATGAAGATCTCCTTGATCGACGCGCAGGCTGCGCTGTCCGGGCGCGCTGTCCGCGCTGCGCTGTCAGGGTCGCGCTGGCCGGGGTCGCGCTGGCCGGGGTCGCGCTGGCCGGGGTCGCGCTGGCCGGGGTCGCGCTGGCCGGGGTCGCGCTGGCCGGGGTCGCGCTGGCCGGGGTCGCGCTGGCCGGGGTCGCGCTGTCGGGGTCGCGCTGGCCGTGCGAGCGGCGGCGCGGTCGGGCGCTCGCGCGGTATTAGGGCAGGGCGCGCGGGAGCGTCGCCGCGGCCTTCGCTAAGGAGGCGAACGCGTCGGCCAGGCGCCAGGCGGCGCGGTCGCGGGGGCCGACGGGGTTGGAGATCGTGCGTAGCTCGGCGAAGGGCAGGCCTGCTGCCGTGGCGGCGCACGCGACGCCGTACCCCTCCATGGCCTCGGCCACCGCCGCCGGATAGCGGGCGGCGAGCGCCTTGGCGCCCTCGGCCGTGCCGGTCACGGTGTTGACCGTCAGCACGTCGCCGACGACCGCGTACGGCAGCGCGGCCCGGAGCGCCGCTAGCAGCGACTCGTCGACAGCGGCGATCGCGGAGCCGAAGCCCAGCTCGTCGAGTGGGATGAAGCCGTCGGGGGAGTCGGCGCCCAGGTCGGCGGCGATGCTGCGTGCGGCGAGCACGGTGCCGCCGACGGGTACCTGACCGGGGAAGCCGCCGCCGATGCCGGCGCTGAGCACCGCCCGATATGGACGGCCGGCGGCCTCAGCCAACGCGAGCAACCGCGCGGTGCCGCCCGCCGCGGCCGCCGCACCCACACCAACAACCTCCACTGTGGACGACGATCGACCTGCGGCGGTGCGGATGGCGTCGGCTTCGGGCGCGACGGCGGTGACGATGAGGAGCGTCACGACGGTGGGCCGGACGTTGGCCGGTACACGTGGAAGCCGGGCGGTGGGGCGGGTGAGACCGGCGCGTCGCTCCTGGGCTCGCTGCTCGCCGGTTGCGAAGGCTCTGCCTTCGCAGGCGCTGGCGTCGCGGACCGTGAAGGCTCCGGGGTGGACGGCGCGGGCGACGGATCGGCGGCCTCGTCGTGGGATGAGCGGCCATTGAGCTTTTCCTTGCGTAGTGCCCCCGCCACGACGATGGCCCGCACCGCCGCCGCCACCGCGAACACCGTGGCGACCGCGATGCCGACCCGCCCGCCGAACGGGATCAGCCCTGCCGCGCCGCCCGCCACCCACGCGAGCATGAGCACGGTCTCGGAGCGGGCGAACGCGCTGGCACGCAGCCGGTCGACGATGCGTTCTTGAATGGACGCGTCGACCGCAAGCTTGGAGATGCCGCTCATGAAGCCGGTCACCAGGCAAAGCAGGGCCACCATCGCGAGCGAGAACTTGAGGGTCGTCAGCACCGCCACGCCGGCCACGATGATCATCCCGCTCGACTGGAGGGCAGCGGGGCGGTGGATGTTCATGCGGGTGCCGAGGGCGGTGGCGAAGAAACCGCCGACGACGAGTGCGCCACCGGCCAGGCCGAGCGCGGCCTCGTCGCCGATGTCGCGGCCGAGGAAGGCCGTCGTCAGTGCGCCGGCCTTGATCGCGAACGCCAGGAACAGCAACAGGAATCCGTGCATCGCGCGCAGCGCGGCGCTGCCCACGAGCGTCGACGTGACCAGGCGGCCGGTCAACGCGCGCTCGCCCCGCCGCAGGCCCATGATCGAGAACCGTGGTGGCACGGTCTCGGGTGGATCGGAGTCGGCGCGGGGCGGGAGTCGTAGCGAGATCACCATGCCGACGAGGAAGATCACCGAGGCGACCCGCAGTGGCCACTGTGGCCCGATCTTGAATGCGGCCAGTCCCAGCGGAGTGACCACGGCTCCCGCGATCATGCCGTAGACGCCGGCGCGGGCAGCCGCCTGGGACAGTCCCATGCCGCCCGGCAGCAGGCGGGGCACAGCCGCGGAGCGGGCGACGCCGTAGGCGCGGGAGAGCGCCAGCACGCCGAAGGCCGCTGGGTACAGGCCGAAACCGTGGATGTAGTCGGACATCAGCCATGCCAGGAAGGCGCGGCCGAGCATCGTAGCGGCGAGCGCGTATCGCCGGCCGTGCCGGAAATGGTCGAGCAGTGGCCCGGCGACGGGTGCCAGCAGCGCGAACGGGATCATCGTGATCAGCAGGTAGAGCGCGACGCCGCTGCGCGCCTCGCCGAGCGGCACGCTGAAGAAGATGGTGCCGGCCAGCCCGATCGCGATGAGGGTGTCGCCCGCGTACGAGGCGGCGTGCAGGTCGAGCAGCCGGGTCATGCCGACCTCGCCGCCGGCGCCCTTCTCGCGGACCTGGCCGACCTTGCGGGTCACCCACTTCCCGCCCGTCAGCGATCCTCGGACAGCCACCCGTGCCGTCCGGATCGCTGAGCCGACGGCTCGCCCGGCAGATGGCAACAGCGGCATCCCCTCATTCTGGCCCATGAAGACACCCCCGATGCTCCATGAAACAATGTCCGACGTGACCAGGACGTCCGCCACACGCGCTGCCCGACTCGACCAGGTATGTGCCGATGCCGTCGACCTGGCGCGCGCGGCCATCACCGAGGTCGAGCCTTCTGACGTGGGCGACCACCTGGAGGCGGTGGCCGAGGGTGACCGGCTGGTGACCCACTTCTTCGATTGCCATCTCGCGGGATATCGCGGGTGGCGGTGGGCTGTCACCGTGACCCGGGTGCCGCGCAGCAAGCACGTCACCGTGTGCGAGACCGTCCTGCTGCCCGGCCCCGACGCGCTGCTGGCCCCGGGCTGGGTGCCGTGGCACGAGCGGCTGCAGCCGGGCGACCTGGGCGTGGGCGACCTGCTGCCGACGCCAGCCGACGACGACCGGCTCGCGCCGGGATACACGCTGTCCGACGACCCGGCGGTCGAAGAGGTCTCCTGGGAGTTGGGTCTCGGCCGGGCCCGGGTGATGTCCCTGGAGGGTCGGCTCGACACGGCGCAGCGGTGGTACGACGGCGACGCCGGGCCGGACGCTCCGATCTCTTTGGGGGCGCCGAAGACGGCGCGGTGCGGGTCGTGCGGGTTTTACCTGCCACTCGCCGGCTCGCTCCGGCAGTCGTTCGGGGCCTGTGGCAACCTGTACGCCCCCGATGACGGGCGGGTCGTCAGCGTCGATCACGGCTGTGGCGCGCACTCCGAGGCGCTTCGCGAGCCCGAGGCTCCGGTCGAGGAGCTGCCGACCGTGTACGACGACAGCGAGGTCGAGGCGGTCGCGGTCAGCCGCGCGCCCGGCTCGGTCGAGGCCGCCGAGCCTGCCGAGCCCTACGGGCACGGCTGATCACGAAGGATCGGTGCGGCGGCGCCGGCGGTTGGCGTCGTGGCGGATCATCACGGCCAGGCCCAGGAAGCCGAGCAGGAAGCCGGCTAGACAGGTCCAGAGCCAGTCGGTGCGGTCGTGGTCGGCGAGCCAGTCGCGGAAGAAGATCAGCAGTACCAGGCCGACCAGCGCCCAGATCACGATGCCCGCGACCGCGAACGGCACCATCGGCGGATCGAGGGGTGCGACCCGGCGTGGTTCGTCTTGATCAGACACCAGCCAAGGGTACGGCTTTGTAACGCGAGGGTGCTTCCTCGGTGCCCTTGTGATCTGGGACGATGCGCGCAACTGTATCCATGATCATAGGTGAGGTCCCATGGACCGCTTCGACCGGTTCTTTGAGATATCCGCCCGCGGCTCGACGCTGAGCCGGGAGATCCGTGGCGGATTGGCCACCTTCTTCACGATGGCGTACATCGTCGTGCTGAACCCACTCATCCTGTTCGGCTCGGCGGATGGCGACGGTGCCAAGCTCGCTATTCCAGCGGTGGCCGCCGCAACCGCGCTGGTCGCGGGCGTGATGACGATCCTGATGGGCGTCGTGGCCCGCTTCCCGCTCGCGCTGGCCGCTGGCCTCGGCGTCAACGCTCTCGTGGCGTACGAGATCGCGCCCGAGATGACCTGGGCCGACGCCATGGGCCTGGTGGTGATCGAGGGTGTGATCATCGCGATCCTGGTGCTCACTGGGTTGCGTACCGCCGTGTTCCGTTCCGTGCCCACGGAGCTCAAGACGGCGATCGGGGTGGGCATCGGCCTGTTCCTCGCGCTGATCGGCTTCGTCGACGCGGGCTTCGTCAAGGGCAACGCCGGCACCCCGCCGGTGGGCATGGGCATCGGCGGCCTGCTGGTGACCTGGCCGGCGTTCGTGTTCGTCATCGGCCTGCTCGCCACGCTGGTCCTGGTGGTGCGCCGGGTGAAGGGCGCGATCCTGATCGGCATCCTGGGTACGACGGTGCTCGCCATCATCGTGGAGGCGATCGCGGATGTCGGCCCGGCCGGCGGCCCCGAGGGCAACCCGCACGGCTGGTCGCTCAACGTGCCGGAGTGGCCGTCGAATTGGGACGCGACCCCCGACCTGTCGCTGCTCGGCAACTTCAACGTGCTGGGCGCCTGGGACCGGGCCGGTGTGCTGGTCGCGCTGATGTTCGTGTTCACCCTCCTGCTCACCGACTTCTTCGACACGATGGGCACGATGGTCGCGGTCGGCCAGGAGGGCGGCATGCTCGACGACCGCGGCATGCCCCCGCGTACCCGGGAGATCCTGCTCGTCGACTCGGTGGCCGCCGCCGCGGGTGGTGCGGCGAGCGTGTCGAGCAACACCTCGTACATCGAGAGTGCGGCCGGTGTCGCGGAGGGCGCCCGGACCGGCGTGGCCAACCTGGTGACCGGCGCGCTCTTCCTGGTGGCCATGTTCCTGGCGCCGCTGGTGCAGCTGGTGCCGTTCGAGGCGGCCTCGTCCGCGCTGGTGATCGTCGGCTTCCTGATGATGACGGCGGTACGCCAGATCGACTGGACCAACTACGAGATCGCCATCCCGGCGTTCCTGACGATCGTGCTGATGCCGTTCACGTACTCGATCTCGAACGGGATCGGCGCCGGCGTCATCTCCTACGTGCTGTTGAAGGTCGCGAGCGGAAAGCCCCGCGAGGTGCACCCGCTCCTCTATGCCGTGGCCGCCTTGTTCGTGCTGTACTTTTTGCGCGGTCCCATCGAGACCTGGCTCTTCTAAGAGGTCATGGTGATCGCGATCATAACCAGTGGTCGTTAGCTTGGCTTATTAGCTAAGCTAACGACTGTGACGGAGCGGATGGTGATGGCGGTGCGTGTTACTGCCGTTCAGCTCGCGCCCATGCTGCGCGACGCGATCACCAGGCTCAACCGACGGGTGCGGCAGGCCCGCCCGGTCGGTGACCTCACGGTGACTCAGCTCTCCGCGCTGACCAGCCTCGAGCTGGCCGGTGCCTTGACTCCCCGCGAGCTCGCCGATGTCGAGCGGGTCCAGCCGCCGACGATGACCAAGATCGTCGCAAAGTTGGAAGACCGCGGCCTCGTGCTGCGGTCTCCCCACCCGACCGATGGCCGGCAGGTGATCCTGTCGGCTACCGAGTCGGGGCGCGCGGTGCTCGCTTACCACGAGCGGGCCCGCGACGAGTGGCTGGCCGCGAGGCTGGCCGAGCTGACACCCGAGGAACGCGACTCGCTGCGGCGAGCCGCGGAGATCTTGCAAAAGGTCGCGCGCGCCTGACCCTTCGGGGCACCGGGTCCGCTTCGTCCACTGTGGATGACGCGTATTTGACCCGAGGAGGCGCACCCCCAAGTGCGGGCGAAGCTGAGCACGACGTTCCAATCTCTCAAGGTCCGCAACTACCGGCTGTTCGCGATCGGTCAGCTCACCAAGCTGATCGGCGTCTGGATGATGTTCATAGCCCAGGACTGGCTGGTCCTGGAGCTGTCGAACGATTCGGCGACCGCGCTGGGCGTGGTAACCGCGCTCCAGTTCACCCCGGTCCTGCTGCTGACCCTTCTCTCCGGACGGCTGGCCGACCGGTACGACAAGCGGCTGCTCCTGGTGATCGCCAACGCGACCTGGAGCGTGCTGGCGCTCGGCATGAGCGTGCTCGTCGTGACCGGCGCCGTGCGGCTCTGGCACGTCTTCCTCTTCGCCCTCCTGCTCGGGGTCTCCAACGCGATCGAGACTCCGGTGCGGCAGGCCTTCGTCTCCGAACTGGTCGGCACCGATCTGCTGCCCAACGCGCTCTCGCTGTCAGCGGCCACCTTCAACACCGCCCGGATTCTCGGGCCGGCACTGGCCGGTGTCGCCATCGCGGCCTTCGACGTCGGGCCGGTCTTCCTGATCAGCGCGGTCAGCTCGCTCGCACCCCTATTCGGCCTGTTCATGATGCGCGCGAGTGAACTGCACCGGGCCGAACTGCTGCCGATCGACCAGCGCGACGCGGCACGCGTGGTCGATGGGCTGCGGTACGTCGCGCGCCGCCCCGACCTGCTGCTGCCGATGGCGCTCATGTCGGTCATCGGCATGGTGCTGTTCAACTTCCAGCTCACCCTCGCGGCGCTCGCCAAGACCGTCTTCAACACCAGCGCGGCGTCGTTCGGGCTCTTCACGACGGCGCTCGCCACCGGTGCGCTGGTCGGTGCCCTGGCGAGTGGCGGCCGGCGGTCGCGCCCGTCGGTTTACGTGGTCATCGGCTCCGCGCTCGCCTTTGCGGCGTTCGGCACGCTGGTGGGGCTCGCGCCCACGTACTGGCTGGTCGTGGCTGTCCTGGTGCCGACCGGGTTCTTCATGGTGTTCTTCGCGCAGGCGTCCAACCAGCGGGTCCAGCTCGGCGTCGACGCCGCGTACCGGGGTCGCGTCATGTCGCTCTGGGTGCTGGTCTTCCTCGGCACCAACCCGGTGGGGGCGCCGCTCATCGGCTGGGTCGCCGAGGAGTACGGGGCGGGCACCAGCATCTGGCTCGGCGGGCTCATCTCGATGGCCGCGGCCGCCGTCGCGCTTGCCTGGCAGCTTCGCCGCAGCGGAGGCCGTCTGCGGCTGCGGCTCCGTCCGCTTCCCAAGGTGTACGTCGTTCACGCGTGACAAACCAAACCGGAATTCAGGTCGTTCGCCGTCGTTGGTCGCCACGGGTCCCTTACCGACACGAAGCTGAATCGGGTGGCGGTCATCGCGACTAGCGCCTAGCGTTGAAGGACGTGGCTCCCGTGCGCGCAATGGTGCTGGCGGCGGCGCTCCTAGCGCTCGCGGCACTGCCGGTTGCCATCGCGCTGGTGATCTGCGCCGACGACGTCACCGGCGACATCCGCAGGCGCATCCAGCGCCGTCGCGAGCGCCGCACGCTCCAGCGGCTCGACCGCATGCTCGGCACGCAGGCCATCCAGATCACGGCGCTCGACGACCGCCGGCAGCCGAGCATCCAGCAGATCGCCGCCGACCTGCGCCGGCTCGACAGGCAGCGGCTCGGCGGGGTCGCCACCCAGTCGCGGGTGTGGCACGCCGCGGTGCAGCAGGCGTACGACGACCGGCTGCGCCTGGCCAGCCATAGCCTCGGCGTGGCGGAGCACCTCCAGCAGCTCGACGGCATCGATCTGGCGATCGAGCGGGTGCGCGTCGAGGGCGAGCTGCAGGCCGCCGGTCTCGCGCTGCGGTCGACCATCCAGCACCGGCAAGACCACTGAGGTGCGGCTCTTCACCGCGGTCTACCCGACGGACGATGTAGCCGATCATTTGGCGGCGTGCGTGTCGGAGCTGCGGGTCAGCCGCGCTGCCGCCGATGGCGTCAACACGCGGCTGGCGCCCCGAAGCAACTGGCACGTGACGCTGGCGTTTCTCGGCGAGGTGCCCGACGAGCGCTTGCCGGACGTCGAGGCGGCTCTTTCCCGACTCTCTGCCTCGCCGTTCGAGATCAGGGTCGCAGGCGGCGGGCGGTTCGGGCGTGGTCGGTTCACCATCCTGTGGGCGGCTCTCGGTGGCGATCTGCCGGCGCTCACTGGGCTCAGCCGCTCCGTCCGGCGCGAGCTGTCTCGCGCCAAGCTGCCGTTCGACCGCAAGCCCTTCCGGCCGCACCTGACGATCGCCCGTCCGGGTGACCGCATCGGCCGAGACGAGGTGACCGCCGACCGCGCGGCGCTGGCCGCGTACGAGGGTCCACTGTGGCGGGTGACCGAGGTGGTGCTGATGCGCAGCCACCCCGGCCCCAATCCCAGCTACGACAGGCTGGGCGCCTGGAAGCTGTAGGCCGTCACCAGGCCCATGCCTCGGGCCCCGAGCCGCCGTTGCCGATCGGCGGGAAGAGCTCGTCGAGGCGGTTCAGCACCTGATCGGAGAAGGTCACGTCGAACGCTCCGAGCGCCGCGTCGAGCTGGTCGACGGTACGCGGGCCGATGATCGGTGCGGTCACGCCGGGGCGAGACAGCAGCCAAGCCAGCGCCACGTTGGCCGGGTCGTGGCCCAGGTCGGCGCTGAGCTTCTCGTACGCCTCGATCGTGGTCCGGTGCTCGGCCAGCCCGTCGGCCGCGCGCCCGCCCTTGGTCCGCCGTCCCGCCTCGCCATCGGCCAGCTTGCGGATCGCACCGCCGAGCAGCCCGCCGTGCAGCGGCGACCACGGGATGACGCCGATGCCGTAGTGCTGGGCGGCGGGCAGCAACTCCAGCTCGACGTGGCGGGTCAGCAGGTTGTACAGGCACTGCTCGGATACCAGCCCGAGGAAGTTTCGGTGTGCGGCCGACTCCTGCGCCCGGGCGAGGTCCCAGCCGGCGAAGTTCGACGAGCCGACGTAGAGCACCTTGCCCTGGGCGACCAGGATCTCCATCGCCTGCCAGATCTCCTCCCACGGCGTCGCCCGCAGGACGTGGTGCATCTGGAACACGTCGATCCAGTCGGTCTGGAGGCGCCGCAGCGAGTCTTCGCAGGACCGGACGATGTGCCGAGCGGACAGGCCACGCTCGTTGGGCCAGTCGCCCATCCTCCCGTACACCTTCGTGGCGAGCACGACCTTCTCCCGCCGCCCGCCGCCCTGCGCGAACCACCGGCCGATGATCTGCTCGGTGAGGCCCTCACCCTGCTTCTGGCCGTACGTGTTGGCCGTGTCGAAGAAGTTGAGCCCGTGCTCCAGCGCGCGGTCCATGATGGCGAAGCTGTCCGGTTCGGTGGTCTGCGGGCCGAAGTTCATGGTGCCGAGGCAGAGACGACTGACAGACAGGCCGGTCCGGCCGAGGTTGGTGTACTCCATGAGCCCAGCCTGCCACGCGGCGGGAGGCGGCCCCAGTGAAGATCAGGAACTCTCGCGCGCCGCCGGGCCGCTGCCGAAGAGCACGTCATCCCAACTCGGGAGGCGCTCGCGCGCCTTCCCGCTCCCTCCGGCGGGCCCGCCGCCCGCCGCTGCGGCGCCACCGCCCGACGTCGTGCGCCGGGGCCGGAGCACCGCCAGCGACGGCACAGCCGGCACCTCCTTGGGGAGGTCGCTGTCGTCGTCGAACGCCGAACCCTGACCGCCGCCGAGGAGCGCCGCTGCGCCACCGGAGACGGCGCCCGAGCGCCGCGGCTCCGAGCCGGCGAGTCCGCCGCCCTGGTCGAGCCCTCGGCCGGACGCCGCCGGCCGGTCGAGCGACGCGAGCAGGGCGTCACGGCCGGCACGGATCGGGTCACGCCCACTCCGCGACTTGTCGCCCGCGGCCGCCGGCAGCCCGTGGCCACCTCGGCTCGGCTCGCCACGTGACGGGCCGGGCAGCCCGTGCCCGGTGCGGTCGGCGGGCGGTTCCTGGCCGAGGATCTGCGTCGGCCGCTCGGCGCAGAGGTATTGCGCCATGTCGTCGTGGGGAGACACCATCTGCCGGGTCTTGTCTAGCTCCCAGATGGCCTGCGCGGTCGCCTTGCCCGACGGCCACGTGGCGACGATCCGCCAGGTGCCGTCTTCGCGCCGGTAAGCGTCCCAGGAGATCTTTTCGGAGTCGATGCCGTGCTGGGCCAGCCGGCCGTCGACCACTTCGGCGAGGGGTGCGCCCTTTTCGGAGGTCTTCAAGCGTGTGCGGCGTGCGTGCTGGGCCAGCATCGCGCGCTCCTGGAGGACGGGGCCCGCGTATCGCAGGACCCGGTCGACGGGCACGCCAGCGATGCGTGCGACGTCGTCGGCCGACTCGCCAGCGCGGATGCGTGCCTGGATGTCGCGCGGCGACAGCGAGGGTGGGGGCTCGTGGCCACCGCCGGAGGCGGTCGCCGGGGCAGCCCCCACGCCGGGCTCGGCGTGCAGCGCGCTGGAGACTCGCTCATCGAGCGGGAGCGCCAGGAGGCGGCCGACCTCGTCGGCAAGCACCAAGGCCTGGCCGTCCTCGGAGAGGGCGACGAAGCGTACTGGCCGCATCGCGTTGCCTCCGTCCCGCTGAGCTGGCCCCGTTCCCGCGACACGCTACGCCCTTATCGGCCCGAGTGGGGGGAGGCCACGCCGGCTATTTACTCCTCAGAGGCGGTCGACCACGTAGTCGACGCACTGCGTGAGGGCGTCGACATCGGCCGGGTCCACCGCCGGGAAGAGCGCGACGCGGAGCTGGTTGCGGCCCAGCTTCCGGTACGGCTCGGTGTCGACGATGCCGTTGGCCCGCAGCACCTTGGCGATCGCGCTCGCGTCGACGCCGTCGGCGAAGTCGATGGTCGCCACGACGTTAGACCGGAGGGCCGGGTCGCTGACGAACGGCGTCGCCACGGACGAGCGCTCGGCCCAGCCGTACACGATGCCGGCGCTCTCGGCGGTGCGCTTGTTCGCCCACGCCAGGCCGCCCTGCGCGAGCATCCAGTCGGTCTGCTCGGCGGCCAGGAAGATCGTGGCCAGGGCGGGCGTGTTGTAGGTCTGCTCGAGCCGCGAGTTGTCGATGGCCGTGACCAGGTCGAGGAAGGCGGGGATGTAGCGGCCCGACTCCTTGATCTCGGTGGCCCGGGCCAGCGCCGCCGGCGACAGGAGGGCGATGAAGATGCCGCCGTCAGAGCCGAAGCACTTCTGCGGCGCGAAGTAGTAGACGTCACTCTCGCGCACGTCGACGTCGAGGCCACCGGCGCCCGACGTGGCGTCGACCAGCAGCAGCGCGCCCTCGTCGGCGCCCTCGACTCGCTTGACGGGCACGGCCACGCCGGTGGAGGTCTCGTTGTGCGGCGTGGCGTATGCGTCGACGCCGGCCTCCGCGACCAGTCCCGGAGCCGAGCCGGGCTCGGCCTTGCGCACGGTCGGGTCGCCGAGGAACGGCGCCGCCTTGACCGACGACGCGAACTTCGCGCCGAACTCGCCGAAGCTGGCGAACTGCGCCCGGTCACGGATCAGCCCGAACGTCGCCACCTCCCAGAAGGCGGTGCTGCCGCCGTTGCCGAGGACGACCTCGTACCCCTCGGGCAGGGAGAAGAACTCGGCGATGCCGCGGCGGAGCCGGGCGACCTGGTCCTTGACCGTCTTCTGCCGGTGGGAGGTGCCGAGGAGCGTCGTCGCGACGCCCGAGAGCGCGGACACGGCCTCGGGGCGGACCTTGGAAGGCCCGCAGCCGAAGCGACCGTCGGCGGGCTTGAGCTCGTCTGGGATGCGGATGGTGGAAACGTCAGCCACGGCCCCATCCTCCCACCTCGAGATCGCCCGATCTGAAAGGGGGGCTCAGACGCCGTGCGGGACGGCGTCCCAGCCCTCGACGTCGGCGGGCTTGCGCGGTGCTGGACCCACGTACTTCGCGGACGGGCGGATGAGCCGGCTGAGGCGCTTCTGCTCCAGGATGTGCGCGCTCCAGCCACCCATGCGGGCGCAGGTGAACATCGATGTGAACATGTGCGCCGGCACCTCGGCGAAGTCGAGCACGACCGCCGACCAGAACTCTACGTTCGTGGCGAGGACCCGGTCGGGCTTGCGGGCGTGCAGCTCCTCCAGAGCCGCCTTCTCCAGCGCCTCGGCGATCTCGTACCGCGGGGCGCCGAGCTCCTTGGCGGTGCGCCGGAGCACGCGGGCGCGCGGGTCTTCGGCCCGGTACACCCGGTGGCCGAAGCCCATCAGCCGCTCGCCCCGGTCGAGGACGCCCTTGACGTACCCCTCGGCGTCGCCGCTGCGCTCGACCGCCTCGATCATGTGCAACACCCGGGAGGGGGCGCCGCCATGCAGCGGGCCGGACAGTGCTCCTATTCCGGACGAGATGCAGGCCGCGGCGTCGGCGCCGGTGGAGGCGACCACGCGGGTGGTGAACGTGGAGGCGTTCATGCCGTGCTCGGCGGCGGAGATGAAGTAGGCGTCGACGGCCTTGACGTGCCGCGGGTCGGGCTCGCCGCGCCACCGGCGCATGAAGCGTTCGACGATGGTGGACGCCTTGTCGATCTCCTTCTGCGGCACCGCCGGCAGGCCAAGGCCGCGGGCGGACTGCGCCACGAACGACAGCGCGGTCACTGACACCCGGGCCAGGTCTTCGCGAGCCTGCTCGTCGGAGATGTCGAGGAGCTGCCCGAGCCCCCAGTAGGGCGCCAGCATGGCCACCGCGGACTGCACGTCGACGCGGATGTCGCCAGAGTGCACGGGCACCGGGAACGGCTCGGCGGGCGGTAGCCCGGGGCCGAACCGGCCGTCGACCAGGAGGGCCCAAACGTTGCCGAACGAGACCTGGCCGATCAGGTCTTCGATGTCGACGCCGCGGTATCGCAGTGCCCCACCCTCTTTGTCGGGCTCGGCGATCTCGGTTTCGAAGGCGATGACTCCTTCGAGTCCCGGCTTGAAGTCGGACATTTCGCTCTCCTGGAATTGTTGTCCGCACTGGCAGCGCCATCTTGCCTGGTGAGTAACTACCTTTGCGACCCGTCGCACTTGTGTTACATACGACATCATCCCCTGTCGCTTCCTTAACCGTCGTTGACCTGTGTACGAGGATGGTCACGTGATCGAAGACACATCCTGGCTAGCGGGCATGCGTCGGGAGTACACGCAGGTGAAAGGGCTTGCCGAAGGTGATCTCGCGACCGATTGGGTGACGCAGTTCGCACGGTGGCTCGCCGACGCGGTCGCCGCCGCGCTGCCCGAGCCGAACGCCATGGTGGTGGGCACCGCCGACGCCTATGGTCGCCCCAGCGCGCGCACCGTGCTGCTGAAGGGGTACGACGAGCGGGGATTCGTCTTCTACACCAATTACGAGTCGCGCAAGGGCAGCGAGGCGCGCGTCAACCCGTACGCGAGCCTCGTCTTTCCGTGGTTTCCGATGCATCGGCAGGTGGTCGTCGCCGGCTCGGTGGCCCCGGTCAGTCGCGCCGAGACCGAGGCCTACTTCGCGACCCGCCCGCGCGACGCCCAGCTCGGCGCCTGGGCGAGCCCGCAGTCGCGGGTGGTGGCCGATCGCGCGGCGCTCGACGAGTTGCTGCGCGCGGCCGGAGAGCGGTTTCCGGACGACGTGCCCCCGCCGCCGCACTGGGGTGGCCTGCGTGTGACGCCTCACACGGTGGAGTTCTGGCAGGGCCGGACGGGCCGCTTGCATGATCGTCTCCGGTACCGCCGCACCGACGAGGGAGTGTGGATGATCGAGCGGCTCGCCCCTTGACCGAGCTAGCTGGCGCATGACCGAGACCAGCGCCCGCCGGTGGGCGATCGACGTGCGCCCGCTGCGGGTGCCGGCGTACCGGCGGATGTGGTTCGGCAACGCCGTCTCGTTCTTCGGATTCCAGCTCAGCGGTGTCGCGGTGGCGGTCGAGATGTACGACCTGACCCGCGACTCCTTCTGGGTCGGCCTCATTGGCGTGGCTGGCTTGGTGCCGCTGCTGGTCTTTGGCCTTTGGGGCGGCGCGGTGGCCGACGCGATCGACCGCCGCAAGGTGCTGCTCGCCAGCTCCAGCCTGATGTGGGCGTCGACCGCCGGGCTGCTGGCCCAGGCGGTGTTCCAGGTCGGAAGTCCGGTGCTCCTGCTGGCGCTGGTGGCCATGCAGACCACGGCGTTCGCGATCAGCTCGCCCACCCGGCAGGCGATCATCCCGAGGCTCGTGGGCACCGAGCTGGTGCCCGCCGCCAACACGCTCGGCTTCACCACGTCGGGCGGCAGCTCCGTCGCGGGCCCGCTCGCCGCGGGCCTCATCCTCGCCGCCTGGGGCACTGATGCTGGGGTACCGGTGGCCTACGCGGTCGACGCGGTGCTCTTCTCCCTATCGTTCTGGGCGACGGTGCGGCTGCCGTCGATGCCGCCCGAGGGCGAGCACCGGTCGATGGGGCTGCGCAGCGTCGCCGAGGGGTTCAAGTACCTGGCCACCACGCCCGTGCTGCTCCTGTCGTTCGCGATCGACATCGTCGCCATGGTGCTGGCGATGCCGAAGGCGCTCTTCCCCGAGGCGGCCCAGGAGCGCTTCGGGGGCGGCGCGGCGGCGGGCTGGCTGTTCAGCGCGATCGCGCTCGGCTCGGTGCTCGGCGGGCTCACGTCCGGCTGGACCAGCCGGGTACGCCGGCAGGGGCGGGCCCTCGTCGCGGCCGTGATCGCCTGGGGTCTCGCGATCGCCGCCGCTGGGCTCGCACAGCAGCTCTGGCTCGCGGTCGTGCTGCTCGCCGTCGCTGGGGGCGCCGACCTCGTCAGCGCCGTGAACCGCCAATCGATCCTCCAGACGTACGCGCCGGACCGGCTCCGCGGGCGCCTCCAGGGTGTCAACATCACGGTCGTGGCGGGCGGGCCGCGCCTGGGCGACCTGCGCGCCGGCACGATGGCCGGTGCCTGGGGGCTGCCGGTCGCCTGGGTCGGTGGCGGCCTCGCGGCGGCGGTGCTGGCTCTCGCGCTGGCAATGGCTTTCCCCGCGCTGCTCCGCTACCAGATAAGGTCCCCGCATGGATAACCAGCTCAACGGCACCGCGCCGCTCTCCGGCACACAGTGGACGATCAATTCGGGCGGCCACGAGGCCGTCCTGGTCGAGGTCGGCGGCGGGCTGCGGGCGTACCGGGCGGACGGCGTTGACTACGTCGACGGCTACGGCGCGGACGAGCTGCCGGTTGGTTGCGCCGGCCAGATCCTGGCGCCGTGGCCCAACCGCATCCGGGACGGGCGGTACACGTTCGCGGGTGAGCCGCAGCAGCTCTCGCTGACCGAGCCGCAGCGCCACAACGCGATCCACGGGCTGGTCAGCTGGCAGCCGTGGCGGGCCGTCGAGCAGAGCGCGGACGCCGTCACGCTGGAGTGCCCGATGCCGGCACAGCCGGGGTACCCCTGGCCGCTGCTCCTGCGCACGACCTGGCGGGTCGGCGACGGTGGCCTGCGTGCCGAGCAGGAGATCACGAACGTTGGCCACAAGTCGTGCCCGATCGGGTTCTCCGTGCACCCGTACCTGAGCCTGCCCGGGGCGCGCGTCGACGACATGGTGCTGAAGGTGCCGGCGCGCAGCCGGCTGCTCGTCGACTCGCGGCTGCTGCCGATCGGGGCGGCCAAGGTGGCTGGCACCCGGTTCGACTTCACGGAGCCGAAGCGGATCGGCGCCAGCGTGCTCGACACGGCGTTCGGTGACGTCGAGCGAGACGCCGACGGCGGCTCCCGGGTCGAGCTGTCCACCGTGGACGGACAGTACTCGGTGTCGGTGTGGGCCGACGAGCTCTTCGGTTGGTGGCAGGTCTTCACGAGCGACACGCTGGCCGGTGACCGGCTGCGCCGCTCGATCGCGATCGAGCCGATGACGTGCCCGCCCGACGCGTTCCGGTCGGGCCGCGACCTGACCGTGCTGGAGCCGGGACAGACCTGGCGGGCGAGTTGGGGCATCACCCCGGGCGGCGGTCGCTAGGTGGAGTTCGCCGATGTCGTGCGCGCGCGGCGGATGGTGCGCAACTACGACCCGGACCGTCCGGTGCCACCCGAGGTGGTGGAACGGTTGCTGGCGCACGCCATCCAGGCCCCGTCGGCGGGGTTCTCGCAGGGCTGGGGCTTCCTGGTGCTGTCGGACGCCGCCGACCGGGACGCGTTCTGGGACGCCACCACGCCTTCGGGTAGACCCGCGACCCGTTGGCTGACCGGGATGCGGCGAGCGCCGCTGATCGTGGTGCCGCACTCGAACAAATCGGTCTACCTGGACAGGTACGCCGAGCCCGACAAGGGCTGGACCGACCGCGACGAGTCCCGCTGGCCTGTTCCGTACTGGCACATCGACGCCGGCTTCGCGTCGCTACTCGTGCTGCTCACCGCGGTCGACGAGGGATTGGGAGCGTGCTTCTTCGGCATCCCACCCGACCGGATCGCGCCGTACCGGGATACGTTCGGGGTGCCCGCCGACTACACGCCGATCGGTGCGATCACGGTCGGATATCCCGCACCGGACCGCCGGTCGCCGTCGTTGAAGCGGGGACGTCGCCCCGTGGACCAGGTGGTGCACCGGGGTAGGTGGCTGGCCAGCGTGCCAGAAAACTGACATTCGGGAACAAACCGCGATGTCGGCAGCGGTCGCTAGGCTGGCACCCGGTCGACAACGGGTCAGTGGTGCGACGACATGGGAGGGGAGCGTGCCGTCGTGATCTTCAAAGCGGTTCGGGACGGGCGTCCGTACCCCGAGCACGGGCTCACCTTGAAACAGTGGGCCGAGATCCCACCGCGGCCGATCCGGATCGACCAGCTGATCACCACCAAGCGCGAGCTCGCCCTCGACAAGCTGCTGGCCGAAGACTCCACGTTCTACGGCGACCTGTTTCCGCATGTGGTGCAGTGGAACGGTGGGTTGTACCTCGAAGACGGGCTGCACCGGGCACTGCGCGCGGCGCTCCAGCAGCGCAACCAGATCCACGCGCGGGTTTTGGTCCTGACCTGACATGCCGGAGCTAGCATGACCACCCTGCCGCTCGATCTGATCGACGTCGACTCCCTGCACAGCGACGAGGAACGGCAGATCCGGTCCGTCGTGCGTCAGGTGGTCGACGACCGGGTGCGCCCGCACGTGGCGCAATGGTACGAGGAGGGCCGGGTGCCGGCCCGCGAGCTGGCCCTGGAGTTCGGCAAGCTCGGCCTGCTCGGCATGCACCTGACCGGATACGGGTGCGCGGGCGCGTCCGCTGTGGCGTACGGGCTGGCCTGCATGGAGCTAGAGGCTGGCGACTCGGGTGTCCGGTCGCTGGTCTCTGTGCAGGGTTCGCTCGCGATGTACGCGATCTGGCGGTTCGGCAACGACGAGCAGAAGCAGCGGTGGCTGCCCCTCATGGCGACCGGTGAGGCGGTCGGCTGCTTCGGGCTGACCGAGCCCGACCACGGCTCCGACCCGGCCTCCATGACCACGCGGGCCCGCCGCTCGGGTGACGACTGGCTGCTGAGCGGCACCAAGATGTGGATCACCAACGCGCCCATTGCCGACGTCGCCGTGATCTGGGCCAGGGCCGACGACCGGGTCGCCGGCTTCGTCGTACCGATGGACACGCCCGGCGTGACGGCGCGCGAGATCCGGCACAAGCTGTCGCTGCGCGCGTCCTCGACCGGTGAGATCGTGCTCGACGACGCGCGCCTGCCGGCGTCGGCCCGGCTGCCAGAGGCAGCCGGCCTCAAAGCGCCGCTGAGCTGCCTCACCGAGGCGCGCCAGGGCATCGCGTGGGGCTCGCTCGGCGCGGCGCGCGACTGTCTTCACACGGCGATCGCGTACGCCACGAGCCGCGAGCAGTTCGGGCGGCCGATCGCGGCGTTCCAGCTCACCCAGGCCAAACTCGCCGACATGGCGGTCGAGCTGCACAAGGGGTACCTGCTGGCGCTGCACCTGAGCCGCCTGGCGGACGCCGGCACGCTGCGACCCGAGCAGGTCAGCGTGGGGAAGCTCAACAACGTCCGGGAGGCGCTGGTGATCGCTCGGCAGTGCCGCACGATCCTCGGTGCGAACGGCATCAGCGGTGAGTACCCAGTGCTGCGGCACGCCAACAACCTGGAGAGCGTGCTGACCTACGAGGGCACTTCGGAGATCCATCAGCTGGTCATCGGCCAGCACCTGACGGGCCTCGCCGCCTTCGCCTGAAGATCATCCTGCGGGTGTCGTACGGTGGCCTTACCGTTGCTCTTAGGTACCAGTCTCAAGAGGACGGTGATCCGGGGATGACGCACCCGACCAGCGAGTTTCCCCAAGTGACCGACGACGAGCTCAGCGACCCGACGCCCACTCAGGGCGCGCGGCGCGGGCGCGGCCTGTTCTGGCTCGCCGTGGCCGTCGGTCTGGTCGTCGCGCTGGTGCTCAGCGTGCAGGCCTTTGGCCTGTGGCCCAGCTGGCGCAACCCGTTCGCCTCGGAAAAGACCGACCGCAGCCAGCCGCCGCTGCTCCAGTCGATCCAAGACCTGAGCCGCTACGTGGCCGCTGAGGGCACCTTCCAGGTGGTCATCGACCTGCAGAAAGACCGCAAATACGTGCCGGACTTCCTCGTCAACGAGCGCACGCTCTTCGTCGGCGCCGGCACGGTCGACGCATACGTCGACTTCACCAAGGTCGGCGAAGGGGCAGTAGTGGCATCCGCCGATGGCACGTCCGTCGAGGTCAAGCTGCCCGCGCCCCAGCTCAGTGAGGCGCGCCTCGACCTGGAGAAGAGCTACGTCTTCGCCGAGCAGCGTGGCCTGATCAACCGCATCGGCGAGGTGTTCGGCGGTGATCCCAACCGCCAGCAGGAGGTCTACCGGCTGGCGCAGGAACGGATCACGGCCGCTGCCGGCGATAGTGGGCTCGCTCAGCGTGCCGAGGCAAACACGCGAAAGATGCTGGAGGGGCTGCTGCGTTCGCTGGGTTATCAGACCATTACGGTTACCTATACGGCGTCGTAGCCGGTGCGTCCCCGCCTTCTCCCGCCACCCGCTATCCTTCTGCGGGTGGCGTACCACCGGGTGGGATTCGACAGGTCAGACCACCCGCGCCTCGCCGCCTGCGTAAAGTGCGCCATATAGGGTGCGTCGCTTCCGTCGCCGCCTGATTTACCTGGGAGAATGCCTGTGGCTGGCACCGTGGCCAGAGACGAGATCGAGGTCACCGTCCTGCTGCCCTGCCTCAACGAGGCAGAAACGCTGGAGGTGTGCGTCTCGAAGGCGCTCCGCGCCCTCGATGAGCTCGGCGTCGTCGGGGAGGTGCTGGTCAGCGACAACGGCTCGACCGACGGCTCCCAGGAGATCGCCACCAAGGCGGGCGCCAGGGTGTCGCACGCACCGATCCGTGGCTACGGCGGTGCGCTGCTCAACGGCATCGAAGAGGCGCGCGGCAAGTACATCATCATGGGCGACGCCGACGACTCGTACGATCTGTCCAATCTTGAGCCGTTTGTCCGGGAGCTGCGCGCCGGCCACGACCTGGTCATGGGTAACCGGTTCCGCGGCGGCATCGCGCCCGGCGCCATGCCGCCCCTGCACAAGTACCTGGGCAACCCGGTGCTCTCCTGGCTCGGCCGGCGCCTCTTCGGCCTCCGCGTCGGCGACTTCCACTGCGGCATCCGCGGCTTCAACCGCGACCGGATCCGCCAGCTCGGGCTCTGCATGCCGGGCATGGAGTTCGCGTCCGAGCTGGTCGTCCGCGCGGCGCTCAACAAGTACGACATCGTCGAGGTGCCGACCACCCTCCAGCCCGACGGCCGCAGCCGCCCGCCGCACCTGCGCACCTGGCGCGACGGCTGGCGCCACCTGCGCTTCCTGCTGGTGTTCGCGCCCCGCAAGACGCTCATCTGGCCGGGCGCGATCATGTTCGTTCTCGGCCTGATCGGCACCGGCATCCTCACCGTCGGCCCGCTGAGCGTCGCCGGCGTCGGCTTCGACATCAACACGCTCGTCTACACGTGCCTCGCCATGCTCGTCGGCGCCCAACTGTTGCTGTTCGGTGTGTTCGCGCTGATATACGGGCACAACGAAGGCATCACGAACGACAAGCAGGCCGACCGCTGGACCCGGCTGATCCGGTTCGAGACCTGCACGGCCGCTGGCATCGTGATGATCCTGATCGGCCTGGCGGGCAGCATCCTGGCCTTCTCGGCGTGGGGTTCGCGCGGCTTCGGCGCGCAAGATCTCGGCGAAGCGCTCCGCGTCGTGCTGCCATCGTCCACCGCCATCGGTCTCGGCGTGATGGTGCTCTTCGCCGGCCTGTTCTCCAGCCTGCTCAGCCTGCGCCGGGTGCACGCGCCGGTGACCTCCAAGCAGCAGGCCAACAGCGAATACGCGGCTACCGGCGCCTGACGCCACGTGCCCGACGACGACGGGGGAATGTCGGACGACATGGCGGTGCAAACTCAGGAGCCGGACGTGGAGTCGCCGTCGCCTCCTTCCGCGGCGTCGCCACCGCGCCGGCAGCGACTGCTGGGCTGGCTGTCGAACTCGGGCACCATCGCGGTGCTGGTGTGGCTGGTGGCTACCCCCATCGCGTTCTTCGCCCCCGCGTATTTCAGGTACGACCCGTTCTCCTACATCGGCTACGCGGTCCCGCTGACCGCCGCGCTCATCCTCGCCGGCGTGCTCTTCGTTATCGGCCTTCGCTGGCGCGGTGAGCTGGTGGCCGGCGCCGCGGGTGGCTTGACAGCCGCCTGGGTGGTGTTGCTCCTGCGAAGCTCGCTCTACGGCACGCCGTTCGGGTTCGGTGGCGTGGCCGGCGACATGATGCGCATGTCGGCGATCGTCGAGCACTACACCACCACGATGAAGCCGTCCGACCCGATCCCGGGGCTGGTGTCGGAGTACCCACCGCTCTACGCCTGGCTGATCGGGCGGGCCGCCGTGGTGCTCGACGCGCAGGCGTGGCGGCTGCTCGCCGACGCCGAGGTGCTCACCACGTCGGCCGCGTTGCTCGTGGCGTTCCTGCTGTGGCGCCGCCATGTCGGCCCCTGGGTCGCCCTCGCGATCTCCGCCCTGGCATTCGTCACCTGGGCCGACCCGCGCAAGGCGTTCGAGGTCATCACCCTGTCGATCTTCGTGCCGTGGGTGCTGGAGACCTTCGGCAGGCCGCCCCGGGCCCGGATGCACTGGCTGCTCTCCGGCGTGCTCGGCGGCCTGATGGTGGTCGTCTACCAGGCGTGGATCATCTACTCGGTCTTCGCGATCGTGGCTCTGATCATCGTGACCTTCCGCGCCGAGACCGACCGCAAGGCGTACATCCGCCGTTTGGCGCTGATGGCGTTGGTCGCGTTCGCGGTCTCGGCCTGGTACGTCATCCCGTACGCCTGGGCGATGCTGACGCAGAACGGCGAACTGGTCTCCGACCTCTTCGTCTCCGCGGGGATCAACGAAAACCTCTTCCCGTTCCTGGAGATCACCCCGCTCGGCATGCTCCAGCTCGCGGGCCTCGCCGGTCTGCTGTTCTTCTACCGCTCCACGTGGTGGGCCAAGCCGATCCTGTTCCTGGTGCTCGGCGTGTACGCCTACCGGCTGATCAACATGGTGCGCTTCGTCTTCACCGAGCACACGTTCTTCCTGCACTACACGGTCCGGCTGTACACCGTGCTGCTCGCGATCGCCGGCGTGCTCACGATCGCCCACGCCGTGCCGATCATCCTGCGGCGGGTGCGGCTCATCGCGCCCCGCGCCGCCGGTGCCGCCGCGCTCGCCGTCGCCCTGGCCTGGTCCGCCAGCTACTACACCGAAGAGTGGATGCCCAAGGAAAACGCCGAGCTGTACACGGGGCAGCGGTACGCCTGGGACGCGCACAACGAGCCTCTACCCAACGGCGAGTACCCGGTGTTCGCCCCCAGCGGCGAAAACCGGCGGCGCTGGTTCCCGATCGACCCCATCAAGAAGGCCGTCGCAGACGCCCGCGGCCCCGACGCGCGACTCGTCACGCTGACCGTCGACGAACGGCTCTTCTCCTACCTGCCCTGGCCCGCCTACGTGGCCATCCCGGTCGAGGGCGCGGGCTCGCTCTCCCGCTGGACCGAACGCCGCGCCGAGGTCACCCGCCTGTCGCAGACCCTCGACCCCGATGCGTTCGCGGCCACCTCCGCAAACACGAAGTTCGGCCCCATTGACGTCTTCGTGCTGCGGAAGCGGGCCAACGGCTGGCAGTGGGACAACCTGCGGTTCCAGCGCGAGCAGTTCTCCACCGAGCACTGGACCGTGGTCGACGACCTGCCCGAAGACGTCGTGGTCTGCGTCCGCAAGCCTTAGCGAGCGCTGCCGAGCGCGCGAGCGACCCGAGCGGAGCGAGGGCTCAGGCACAGCTAACGCGCGGTCGCGTAGCGGTCCTCGCTCGGCATGACGATCCACAGCGCGATGTAGATGATGAACTGCGGCCCCGGCAGCAGGCACGACAGCACGAAGATCAGGCGCATCATCCCGGCCGACATGCCGAAGCGGCGCGCGAGACCGGCACAGACACCGGCGATCATGCGATTGTCGCGAGGTCGGACGAGCTTGCGACTCATGGTCGTCAACTCCTTGACGTCGGGCGGCGGGGTGTTCGCCGCGGCTGTTTCCACCGTACGAACGGCGTGCCGCCCCGCCCTCGGCCGCGAGGCGTACTACACCACTCCGTACCCGTAGGGCACCCCCCGTACGCCCACCCCGCGTCCCGCGTCCCGCGTCGTGTCGGCGTCGCGGGCGGCGGGGCCGCCGCGGGTCGTCGCCGCCCAAGGGGGCGACCTGCGCGGCCTTAGGGCCGCACATCCCGGCCCTGGCCACGCGGGCCGTCGATCAAGGGCATTCGCATCGATCAAGGGCGAATGCACGCGGAAAAGAGATCCAACCACGTGCATTCGCCCTTGATC
>NZ_JAIBNX010000289.1 GCF_026130045.1 Micromonospora sp. CPCC 205371 | reverse complement strand
CGGGCGGCGCGGCGGGCGGCGCGGCGGGCGGCGCGGCGGGCGGCGGCGGGCGGGTGGGGAGGGGGCGGCATAGGGTGGGTTGATGAGCCAGGACGAGCGGGCGGACGGGTTCGACGTGTGGAACGTCGCGGAGGACGACGGGGTGCTGGACACCTCGGACACGCTCGACGACGACCGGGTGCCCGATCCGCTGGACACGGGCGTGGCGCCGGCGGACCGGTGGGCGGGGGCGAACCGCTTCGGTACGACGCCGGCCGAGGCGCGCGCCGGCGAGTCGCTGGAGCAGTTGCTCGCCGAGGAGGAGCCCGACGTCGACCCGTACGCCGAGGACGCGCAGGACGAGGACGAGTTGACCCGGCGGGGGTACGAGCGGGACGAGCGGGCCGGCCGGCTGGTGGCCGATGACCAGGGCTTCGGTGAGGACAAGGAGGCCGAGTCGGTGGCGTGGGACGCGGGCATCGACGCGGGCGGTGCCAGCGCCGAGGAGGCCGCCGTGCACGTGGTCGACGACCCGTTCGGTCCGGGGGAGGGTCCGCTGCGGTAGCTTGACACCGCACTAGTAACTCAGTTACTACTGTCTCCGTGACCATCGCGGAGACCCTGCTCGGCTTGCTCGAACCCGCCCCACGGCACGGTTACGATCTGCGCCGGGAGTACGACGCCCAGTTCGGCGAGCGCCGGCCTGTCAAGCCGGCCCAGGTGTACGCCACACTCGGCCGCCTTGCCCGGGACGGCGACATCCACGTCGTCTCCGTGGAGCAGGTCGGCGGGCCGGAGCGCACCACCTACGCGCTCACGCCCGACGGGGTGACGCGGCTGGAGCGCTGGCTCACCGAGCCCGAGGCGCACACGCCCTATCTACAGTCAGTGATCTTCACGAAGGTGATCCTGGCGCTGCGGTCCGGGCGCCCGGCCGAGCGGCTGCTCGACGCCCAGCGCACCGCGCACGTCGCGGCGATGCGCGAGCTGCTCCGGCGCAAATCCGGTGCCGACCTCACGACCGTACTGAGCTGTGACTTCACGATCTTCCACCTGGAAGCCGACCTGCGCTGGCTGGAGCACACGGCGGCCAGACTCGACAAGCTGGCCAAGGAGCTCTCATGAGTGAGCCGCTGCTGCACGCGACCGGCCTGCACCTGGCGTTCGGACAGACCCGGGCCCTCGACGGCGCCGGCATCGAGGTGCGGGCCGGCGAGATGGTGGCCCTGGTCGGCTCGTCCGGATCGGGCAAGTCGACGCTGCTGCACTGCCTGGCGGGCATCCTGCGCCCCGACAGCGGCGAGGTCGTCTACCGCGGCGCCCGCCTCGACACCCTCTCCGAGGAGGCGCGCAGCAGGCTGCGGCGCGACGAGTTCGGGTTCGTGTTCCAGTTCGGCTCGCTGGTGCCGGAGCTGACCGCGGTGGAGAACGTCGCCCTGCCGCTACGGCTGGCCGGCGCCCGGCGGCGCGGCGCCGAGGCCAAGGCCCGCGAGTGGCTGGAGCGGCTCGGCGTGCTCGACGTCGCCGCCAAGCGCCCCGGCGAGATGTCCGGCGGCCAGGGGCAGCGGGTCGCGGTCGCACGGGCGCTCGTTGCCGGCCCGCGGGTGGTTTTCGCCGACGAGCCGACCGGTGCGCTCGACAGCTTCAACGGCGAGCTGGTCATGGAGGAGCTGATGGGCGCGGCCCGCGCGCAGGGCGCGTCGGTCGTGCTGGTCACCCACGAGACAAGGATCGCCGCGTACGCCGACCGCGAGATCGTGCTGCGCGACGGCCGCGTCACGTCACCGGTGGTCAGCTGATGGGGGCCTTCGATGTGGCGCTCGGGGTGCGGCTGACCCTGAGCGGGAGCCGGGTGCGGCTGCTCATGATGGTCGGCGGGGTCGCTGCGGCGGTCGCCCTGATGCTCGGGATATCCGGGGCGCTGCCCGCCGCGGCCGAGCGGATCGGCAAGACCACCGGCCGCGGCGTCGAGCCGGTCGCGGAAGGGGAGGCGCGCGCCGAGGGGGTGCGGGCCCGGCTGTCGGTCGGGCTGTGGCGAGGTCATCAAGTACGCGTGCTGCTGGTGGCGAAGACGGGGTCGCCGGCCGTGGCGCCTCCCGGTGTGCCGCGGACGCCGGCTCCGGGTGAGGTCTTCGTGTCCCCGGCGCTGGCGGCGGCGCTGGCCGGCCCGCGCGGCGCGGAGCTCGCGCCCCGGCTGCCCGGCAAGGTGGCCGGCACGGTCGCCCGCGAGGGACTGGTCGGGCCGGACGAGCTGTACGCGGTAGCGGGCGCCAGCGCCGGCGCGCTCGACGGGGTCGGCGGGTTCGAGGGATGGGCGGCCGACTTCGCGAAGCCCGCCGGTGGCCTGTTCGCCGGGCAGAGCGCCTATGTGGACGGCACCGGCATGCGGCAGTCCTCCAGCCCGGCGGAGGCGATGCCGCTGGTGCTCGGCCTGGCCGCCGTCGGCCTGATAACGCCGCTGCTGGTGCTGGTCGGCACGTCGACGCGGCTGTCGGCGGCCGCCCGCGAACGGCGGGCCAGCGCCATGCGACTGGTCGGCGCCGCGCCGCGCCAGCTGCGCCGGCTCGGCGCGGTCGAGGGCGCCATCGTGGGCGTCCTGGGCGCCGTCGCCGGGCTCTTGCTCTTCTACCTGCTCCGCGCGCCGGTCGCGGCCGCGATCCCGATCCCGGATGGCCTGTACGCGGGCGACGTCGCGCCGCCGCTCGGCGTGACGCTCGCGACCATCCTCGGGGTGCCGGTGCTGACAGCGGCGGCCGGCGTGCTGTCGCTGCGCCGCGCACTGTCGACGCCGCTGGCCGCCCGGCGCCAGGTCGCGCGGTCCGGCGCGGGCCTGTTGCGCCTGGCGCCGCTCGCCGCCGGGCTTCTCGCACTGTCCATCGTGTACGCCGACCGCGGGGCTCTCGCCACCGGTGCGTTCCACGCCAAGGCGCTGCTGTTCGGTGGGGGAGCGGCCTGCCTTGTCGGGCTCGCGATCGGCGCGGCCGCACTGTCCAGAGTGGCCGGTGCGCTGCTGGCACGGTGGGGCCCCGGACTGGCCAGCCAGTTCGCCGGCCGGCGGCTGCTGACCGACCCGGCCGGCGCCGCGCGCACGATCACCGGCACCGCGCTGGTGGTGGTCGTCGTCGGGTGGCTGATGGCGTTCCTGCCGATGCTGACGTCCGGCCAGCACGAGGGCAACGGCCACCTGATCGGCGTGCTTCCCGCCCGCACGGTCGTCGTCACGCTCGCCGACGACTCCGATGTGGACAGTTCCGTCGCCGGGGTCCGCGCGGTGCCCGGCGTCACCGGGGTGGTCGCGTTCCGCGAGGTGACGCTGCTCCCGCCGGGTGCGGAGATGGCCAGCGACACCGACATGGCCGACCCGAGCGTCGACCAGGGCGTGCGCGCGGTCGTCGCGGACTGTGCGGCGCTCGGCGCGGTGCTGGGCGACGCGGTCTCCGGGTGCCGGCCGGGCACGGTGCAGCGCCTGTCCACAAGCGTCTTCGAGGCGGACGTGCTGGCCGCCGCGGGCGAGCTGGCACCCGACGGCAGCGGCCCAGCCGTTCCGCTGCCGGGCGGCATCGACACCCTCACGCTGCCCGGCGGGCTGACCCAGGACGTGCCGTACGGCTTCGCGGTTCGCGGCGACCTGCTGGTGCCGCCGGCGCTGCTGGCCGGGTGGGACGAGCCCGGCCGGTGGTTCCCGACGCTGCTGGTGGCCACCGACGGCCGGGAGGACACCGTCGAGGCGGTGCGCACCGGACTGGGCGCGACCGCGATGGCCCTCCCGCCGACCACGCCGGGGGAGTCCGCCGAGCTGGCACGGTCCGAGTCGGACGGTTACCGGCAGGCGGCGCTCATCGCCGCGCTCGCGGTGGTGCTGACCGGCGGCCTGTCGCTGGCGGTCACCACGGCCGACGCGGTCCGCGAGCGGTACCGGGTGCACGCCGCGCTGACCGCGATGGGCACACCGGCGCGCCTGCTGCGGCGCGGGGTGCTGCTGCACACCGCGGTGCCGCTGCTGCTCAACATCGGGCTGGCCATCCTGGTCACGGCGGCCACCTCGTGGCTGTACGTGCGGGTGACCGCCCAGGCGGCGGCGGTCGTGCGGCTGCCGTGGGCCGGGTACGCGGCCATCGGCGCCGCCGCGGTGGTGGCGAGCCTGCTGGCGACGGCGGCCGTGCTGCCGTTCGTGCGCGCGGCCACCCGGCCAGACGCACTGCGCACCGAGTAGTCACTCCGGCCTAGGGGGATCGAGCCAACCATTTACCACCAGCCCTTGGCCCAACAGGTAGGTGGCCATCACCCATGCGGGTCCACCGGCCCGCGCGCCGGCCAGGTCCGCGCCCAGCAGGGCGTCCGAGAGCAGCAACAACGCCGCGCCGGCTCCGACCCGCGCGCCCTGCGTCGTCGCCGCGGCCGCCATCCCGGCCAGCAGCATCGCGTATCCGGACAGCGGCACCGCCAGGCCGGTGGCCCGCAAGCCCGGCCACAGCCGCGCGAGCACGACCCCGGTCAGCGTGCCGTACCCCACCGGCGCGAGCCACCGGACCCGGCCCGCACCCCGGCGCGCGAACTCGGCGGTGTAGACGCTGTACGCGGCGCAGAACAGCGCGGCACCGGCGGCCAGCGCGGCCGTACCCCGGAACCGGAGCGCCACGTCGCCCGCCCAGGCCAGGGCGAGCGCCACCAGCAGCCGGCGGCTGACCCGGCGGCCACGCTCCCGGCAGGCCGCGATCGCGTACAGGGCCAGCAGCGGCATCAGCAGCGGCTTGGCGACCCAGCGCACCCGTTCCTTCCGCGCGCCCGCCGCCAGTACGTCGACCGCCCCTACGGCCGCGTACAGCACGGCAGCCCGCCGAGCGTGCGACACCACACCCCATCGTCTCGCCCAGCGCCCCCGCGCGGGCCGGAATAGGGTGAGACCGTGCCGACGTACGAACATCGCGGGCACCGCCCGACGATCGATCCGAGCGCGTATGTGGCGCCGACCGCGGTGCTCTGTGGCGACGTGCGGGTCGGGCCGGAGGCGCGGGTGCTGTTCGGGGCCGTGCTGACCGCCGAAGACGGATACGTCGAGGTCGGGGCGCGGTGTGTGGTCATGGAAAACGCGCTGGTGCGCGGGCGGGCGGCGCACCCCGCGCGGCTCGGCGACGACGTGCTGGTCGGGCCGCACGCCCACGTCAACGGCGCCACCGTGGGAGAGGGCTGCTTCCTGGCCACCGGCGCGGCGCTGTTTCCCGGTGTGCGGCTGGGGCCCCGCTGCGAGGTGCGCGTGCACGGCGTCGTGCACGTCAACACGCTGCTGCCGGCCGGCAGCATGGTGCCGATCGGCTGGGTCGCGGTCGGTGACCCGGCCCAGATCCTGCCGCCGGACCAGCACGAGCGGATCTGGGCCATCCAGCGCGACCTGGACTTCCCGGGCACCGTCTACGGCCTGCCGCGCGGCACGCCCGCCGCCGAGATGATGGCCCGCCAATCCGCTTGGTACGGCGCGCACCGCGACGACCGCCCGGCGGACCCCGCCTGAGGTAAGTTGCCGAACCGTGGATCAAGGCGTGGACTGGGGCGACATACCCACATGGCTGTCATCGGTCGCGACGGTGGGCGCGTTGCTGTTCGCCGCCATGGCCGCGATGGCCGCCCACCGGGTGTACCGGATCGAATCCGAACGCGACCGCGTCAACGCCGAGCAGCGCAAGGAGCAGGAGGCGTACCTGCGGCGCACCCAGGCCGCCCTGGTGTCCGCGTGGTGGGGGCGCGATGCCGACGCGTGGGGTGCCTTCGTCCGCAACGCCTCCGAGACCCCGGTCTACCAGGCCAGCCTCACCGTGATCGACCTGCACGACCCGGACGTGCACGAACGCGTCGACCTGCCGGTGATCCCGCCGGCCGGCGAGCCCATGTTCCGCCCGACGGGGCTGTCTGACGGCGGCAGCGCCGGCGCCGACTACCGCGTCGAGATCACCTTCACCGACTCGGCCGGTGCCCGCTGGATACGCGACCAGCAGGGGCGCCTGTCGGAGCTGCGGCCCGAGGTGGTGATCTGGGCCGACGAGCGGCGGGCCCGGGCGCTGCGCGGGTTCGCGTCGGAGTTCCTCGCCACGCACGGCGTGAAGGTGCGATTCCGCACCGGCCGGATGGAGGCCCTGCGCGACGACCTGCTCGGCGGCCATGAGGCTCCGGACATCCTCGTCGGGCCACACGACTGGCTCGGTGGGCTGGTGCGGGCCGGCGCCGTCGAGCCACTCGCCATGTCGCCGCGCCGCCGGGAGGCCTTCCTGCCCGAGGCGGTCGCCGCGATGACGTACCAGGGCGAGCTGTACGGCGTGCCCTACGCGCTGGACACCGCCGTGCTGCTGCGGCACACGGGGCTGGCGCCGGAGCAGCCGGCCACGTTCGAGGAGCTGCTGGCCACCGGCCAGGCGCTTCGGGCGGACGGGCGCGCCGACGAGGTGCTCGCCATGCAGGTCGGTCCGGACGGCGACGCGTACTACATGTACCCGATCCTGGTCGGCGCCGGCGGCCGGCTGTTCGACCGCAACCGCGGCGGGGTCCTCGACACCGGCGCGCTCGCCGTGGACGCGCCGGAGACGGTGGCGGCGTTCGACCGCTTCCGCGACCTCGGCGCGCGCGGCATCGGTGTACTGCGGCGCGAGATCGACCGGGAGAAGGCCACGGAGCTGTTCGGGGCCGGGCGCACGCCGTACCTCATCTGCGCCTCCCGGGTCCTCGCCGACCTCGCGCGGGCCGGGCTGCCGTTCGCCGTCGGGCCGGTGCCGCCGTTCGAGGGGTTCGGTCCAGTGCGGGCGTTCTCGTCGGTGCACGGGTTCTTCCTGACCCGGCACGGGCCCAACAAGACCATCGCCCAGGACCTGGCCGTGCACTACCTGACGCGTACCGAGGTGGCGCTGGCGCTGTACGAGGCGCAGCCCCGGCCGCCGGCGCTGCGGGTCGCGCTGGAGCAGGTCGTCGACACCGATCCGCGGATCGCCGCCATCGCCGCGGAGTGCCGCAACGGCGACCTCATGCCATCGGTACCAGAAATGCCCGAAGTGTGGCGCCGGCGGGGGCGCGCGGAGCCCGACCTGGGCGCCGGCGCGGACACCGCGGCGACCGTGCGGCAGCTCTCGCAGGGGCTGCGGGCGGCGCTGGGGGCGCGGCGCTCCGCGCCGGCACCCCGCGCGGGGGTCTGAGGTGGGGGCGGACTGGGCGCGGTCCGCGGTCGTCTACCAGGTGTACGTGCGCAGCTTCGCCGACGCGGACGGTGACGGAGTCGGAGACCTGGCCGGGGTGCACGGCCGGCTGGACTACCTGGCCGCCCTGGGCGTCGACGCGGTGTGGCTGACCCCGTTCTACGCCTCGCCGATGATCGACGGCGGCTACGACGTGGCCGACTACCGGGCCGTCGACCCCACCTTCGGCACGCTCGGCGACATGGACGCGCTGCTGGCCGACGCGCACGCCCGCGGGCTGCGGGTGATCGTCGACGTGGTGCCGAACCACACCTCTGACCGGCACGCCTGGTTTCGCGAGGCGCTGGCGGGGGAGCCCGGTGCGCGCGACCGCTATATCTTCCGCCCCGGCCGGGACGGCGGGCCGCCCAACAACTGGCGTTCCGTGTTCGGCGGGCCGGCCTGGACGCGGCTGCCCGACGGTGACTGGTACCTGCACCTGTTCGCGCCCGAGCAGCCCGACCTGAACTGGGCCGACCCGCGGGTGCGCGACGAGTTCGACGGCGTGCTGCGGTTCTGGCTCGACCGCGGCGTCGACGGCATCCGGGTCGACGTGGCGCACGGCCTGATCAAGCCACCCGGCCTGCCCGACGCCACCGACCTGGGCTCGTCCGGCCGCCGCCCGTACTTCGACCAGGACGGCGTGCACGAGATCTATCGGCGCTGGCGGCGCCTGCTCGACGGGTACGACCCGCCACGGGTCGCGGTGGCCGAGGCGCGGCTGCGAGACGTGGCGCGGACCGCGTTGTATGTGCGGCCCGACGAACTGCACCAGGCGTTCAACTTCGACTTCCTGTGGGCGCCGTGGTCCCTGCCCAGCCTGCGCGACGCGATAGACCGTTCGCTGGCCGCGATGGGCGCCGTGGGCGCGCTGCCCACCTGGGTCATCGGCAACCACGACGAGGCCCGCGCGGCGACCCGGCTAGCGGCGGGCACGCTCCGTGCGGGCATGGCCGACCGCCCGGTCGTGTCATCGTCCCCTTTGGACGCCGCGGTCGGACTGCGGCGGGCGCGGGCGCTGGCACTGGTCAGCCTCGCGCTGCCCGGCTCCGCGTATGTGTACCAGGGAGACGAACTGGGCCTGCCCGAAGTGCTCGACCTGCCACCGTCCGCCCGCGAAGACCCGATCTGGCGCCGCTCCGGCGGGGAACTGCTGGGCCGCGACGGCTGCCGAGTGCCCATCCCGTGGTCCGGCGACGCGCCACCGTACGGCTTCGGCCCAGACGGCAGTCAGCCGTGGCTACCCCAGCCAACGTCATGGGCGGATCTGTCCGTGGCCCGCCAACTCCGCGACCCCCGCTCAACCTTGTCCCTGTACGCGGCCGCGCTCCGCCTCCGAAAGTCCTTTGTGGACGAGCCGTTCCGGTGGCTTCCGGCGCCAGAGGGAGTCCTGACCTTCGAACGCGGCCCCGGTCTGGCGTGCGCCCTGAACTTCGGCCCCGACCCCGCGCAGATCCCGGGCCGAGTCGTGCTGGCAAGCGAGCCCGGCGAAGTCCTCATCCCCAACACCGCCGCCTGGTACACCCCGACCTAGCCCGCCCCACGTCACGCTGCGGGCGCGGCGGGCGCCGCCGCGGCCGCGCCCGCCCATCCCCCCCCGAGCACGGGGGAAGCCCCCGGCGCGGTCCTCTTTCT
>NZ_JAIBNX010000288.1 GCF_026130045.1 Micromonospora sp. CPCC 205371 | reverse complement strand
GTGCCGCGCCGCGCCGTGCCGCGCCGTGCCGCGCCGTGCCGTGCCGGGCCGGACCGCGCCGGACCGCGCTACGCCGCGACGTGCCGGGTCGGGCCGTGCAGCGACGTGTCGTGCCGGGCCGGGCTGTGGCGTGTCGCGCCGTGATTTGTCGCGCCGGGCCGCGACGCGCGGCGACGCCTTCCGATGCCACCTGCGGCCGCCCGGCGGTGGGGCGGCCGCGGTGCGGGCGTGCTGTGCGGGGCGTGCGGTGCGGGAGGGCGGTGGGGTTAGCCGCGGAGGCGGAGGCCGCGGGGGGTGGCGCGGAAGCCGGCAGCGGTCAGGGCGTCGCGGAGTGGGGAGGCGTGGACGGCTTCGCCGTCGGCGCGTTCGACGGACAGTGCGCCCAGGGCGCCGGAGTGGACCGCGTCGGCCAGGGCCTTCGCGGCTGACGCTAGCGCGTCACTGTCGTCTACAAAGGACAGTAGTGTGCGGCCACCGCGTTCGACGTACAGGGCTAGCTCGCCGCCGACCAGTGCGACCAGCGCGCCTGCCTTGCGGCCCGGGCGGTGGCCGGCGCCCTCTTGGGCGAGCACGCGGTCGGGCCACGGCAGGGCGGCGCCGTAGGGGTTGGCCGGGTCGGTCGCGGCCAGTACGAGGGCGGTGGTCGAGCCGCGGTGGTCGTCGGCGAGTGCGCGCAGGCGGTCGACGGCGCCGGGCACCGCGAACTGTGCCGCGCCCAGCCCTTCGACGAAGTATCCCCGGCGGGCCGCGCCGCGCTCTTCGAGGGCGGACAGCACCGGGTAGACGGCCGCGAAGCCGCCGGGTGCGCCCTCAGCGACCACGGCGCCACGGGTGACGACGCCGTGCCGTTCGAGCAGGGTGTCGGCGAGCGCGGCGGCGCGGTGGGTGGGGTCGGTGTCGCGCTCGGGCAGGAGTGACCAGCGTCCGGCCATGGTCGGCGGGCCGGTGCGGGTGGGCATCGCGACCCGGCCAGGCCTGCGGTATCGGGTGCGTGCGGCGGTCGGCTTGGCGCGGTGTGCGCCGCCAGCGCCGAGAGCCGCACGGAGGGGCGCGAGCGTGTCGTTGGTGAGCCAGCCGGCCCAGACCAGATCCCACACCGCGGCCGTGAGCGTCGAGTCGTCGGTGGAGCCCACGCGATCGGAGAGCGCGCGGAAGAACAGAGCCTGCCCGCCGGCCAGCGTGTCGAGCACGGACTGGTGCAGCGGGGTGAGTGCCAGCGACTCGTCGGGTGGTGGCAGGAGCAGCGGGGCGGCGTCGGCGTACGCCAGCGTGACCCAGCCGTCGCCGCCCGGGATCGAGCCGGCGCCCGCCCACAGCACTTCGCCGCTGGCGCACAGCTCGTCGAGGTACGCGGGGGAGTAGTCGGCGACTCGGGCGGTGAGCACCAGCCTTTCCAGGGCGGACGCCGGCACGGCCGCGCCTTGCAACTGCTCGACGGCGGCGGCGACCGCCTCGACGCCGCGCGCGGATGTGCCGACCGACTGCCAGCGGGGCAGGAACGTGGCGAGCGCGCGGGGCGGCACGGGCTCGATCTCGCGGCGCAGCGCGGCGAGCGACCGGCGGCGCAGGAGCCGGAGGACCTCGGCGTCGCACCACTCCAGGCCTGCCCCATCGGGCGAGAATTCGCCGGACACCACGCGACCCGTGCCACCGAGGCGGCGCAGGGTCTGCTCGACCACGAAGACGCCGAGCCCGAACCGGGCCGCGCAGGTGGCTGCTGTGAACGGACCGTGGGTGCGCGCGTATCGGGAGACCAGGTCACCGAGTGGGTCGGTGACGGGCTCGACGTATGCCTGGGCGACGCCAACGGGCAGTGCCACGCCGAGGGCGTCGCGGTAGCGCCCGGCGTCTTCTATGCCGATCCACCGCTGCTCGCCCGCGACGCGGACGCGTAGGACCCGCTTCGCGGACTCCAATGTGGACAGCCACTCAAGGAGGGCGCCGCGCTCGGACAGCTCGGTGTCGGACAGGTCACCAAGCAGCCGTAGCAGCTCTGCCACGTCTTCGGCATCGCGGGGCCGGCGCTCTTCGGTGAGCCACTGGAGCTGCTGCTCGGTGGCTCCGACGACCGCCGGGTCGAGCAGCTCGCGCAGGTCGACGCGGCCCAGCAGCTCGCCGAGGAGGGTGGAGTCGAGCGCGAGCGCGGCCGCCCGGCGCTCCGCCAGCGGGGCGTCGCCCTCGTACAGGAACGCGCCCACGTATCCGAACAGCAGCGACCGGGCGAACGGCGACGGCTTCTGGCTCTCGACCTCGACCAGCCGCACCTTGCGCCCGCCCAGGTCGCGCATGAGCCCGGCCAGCCCGGGCACGTCGAACACGTCCTGCAGGCACTCGCGGGCGGCTTCGAGCGTAATGGGAAAGTCGCCGTACTCCCTGGCGACGTCGAGGAGCTGGGCGGCTCGTTGACGCTGCTGCCACAGCGGCTGGCGGCGCCGGGGATCGCGGCGGGGCAGGAGCAGGGCCCTGGCCGCGCACTCGCGGAAGCGGGAGGCGAACAGCGCCGATCCGCCAACCGCCTCCTCCACGAGCTGGGTGATCTCGTCGGGATCGAACGCGACCAGCTCGGCGCCCGGCGGCTCGTCGGCCGTGTCGGGCAGCCGCACCACGATGCCGTCGTCGGAGGGCATCACCTGGGCGTCGACGCCGTATCGCTCGGCGAGCCGCTGCCCGATCGCCAGCGCCCACGGGCCGTTGACCCGGGCACCGAGGACACAGTGGACGGCCATGCGCCAGTCGCCCAGCTCGTCGCGGAAGCGCTCGACCACCACCGTGCGGTCATCGGGCAGGGCACGGGTGGCATCGCGCTGCTCGCGCAGGTAGGCCATCAGGTTGTCGGCCGCCCACTCGTCGAGCCCGGCACCGCGCAGCGCGGCCACGGCGGTCTCGTCGTCGTCTTTGACCAGTGCGCGCAGCCGTGCGCCGATCGCCCGGCCCAGCTCGACCGGCCGCCCGAGCTGGTCACCCTTCCAGAACGGCATGCGCGCCGCCGCGCCAGGTGCGGGGGAGACGAGAACCCGGTCGGGGGTGATGTCTTCGATCCGCCACGACGTCGAGCCGAGCAGGAACACGTCACCGACGCGCGACTCGTAGACCATCTCCTCGTCGAGCTCGCCGACCCGGGCCGCCCGCTCGGCGCCTGCTAGGAAGACGCCGAACAGGCCGCGGTCGGGGATCGTGCCGCCGCTGGTGACGGCTAGCCGCTGGGCGCCCGGCCGGCCGGTGAGCACGTCGGCTGCCCTATCCCAGACCAGGCGGGGGCGCAGCTCGGCGAACGCGGTCGACGGGTAGCGCCCGGAGAGCATGTCGAGCACGGCGTGCAACGCCGAGTCGGGCAGCTCGGCGAACGGCGCCGCCCGCCGCACCAGCTCGGCCAGGTCGGCGACCCGCCACTGGTCGAGCGCCACCATCGCGACGATCTGCTGGGCAAGCACGTCGAGTGGGTTGCGCGGGTAGCGCAGCTCTTCGATCGCACCGCTGGTCATGCGCTCGGCCACGACGGCGCAGGAGACCAGGTCGCCCCGGTGCTTGGGAAAGACCACGCCACGCGAGACGGCGCCGACCTGGTGGCCGGCGCGACCGACGCGCTGGAGGCCGGCGGAGACGCTCGGCGGCGCCTCGATCTGCACGACGAGGTCGACCGCGCCCATGTCGATGCCCAGCTCCAGGCTGGAGGTGGCGACCACGGCGGGAAGCTGGCCCGACTTGAGCGCCTCTTCGATGTGTTTGCGCTCCTCGCGGGAGACGCTGCCGTGGTGGGCACGCGCGATCACGGGCGGCGCACCGGCGGCAGCACCCGACTGGGCCATTATCTCGGCCGGCAACTTGCCGATCTCGTGATGGTCAGACGCGATCTCGTTGAGGCGCGCACAGAGCCGCTCGGCGCCGCGCCGCGAGTTGGTGAACACGATCGTCGATCGGTGCTGCCCGATCAGGTCGAAGACCCGCTCCTCGACGGCGGGCCAGATGGACGGCCGCCGCGAGCCCTCTTCGCCAGGATCTTCGATCTCGTCGAGCCGGGTCATGTCTTCGACCGGCACCTGGACCTCGACCTCGATGGTCTTGGCGGCCGGCGGCTGCACGACCTCGACGGGCTGGGCGCCACCGAGGAACCGGGCCACCTCGTCGATCGGCCGCACGGTCGCGGACAGCCCGATGCGCTGGGCCGGCCGCGGCAGCAGCGCGTCGAGCCGCTCCAGCGAAAGGGCGAGGTGGGCGCCGCGCTTGGTGGCCGAGACCGCGTGCACCTCGTCGACGATCACCGTCTCGACGCCGGCCAGTGACTCGCGGGCGGCCGAGGTGAGCAGCAGGAACAGCGACTCGGGCGTGGTGATCAGGATGTCGGGCGGGGTGCGGGCGAAGCTGCGGCGCTCGTCGGCGGGGGTGTCGCCGGTGCGCATGCCGACCGTGATGTCGGGCTGCGGGACGCCGAGCCGGGCGGCCGCGTGCCGGATGCCGGTGAGCGGAGCTCGCAGGTTGCGCTCGACGTCGACAGCCAGCGCCTTGAGCGGGCTGACGTAGAGCACCCGGCAGCGGTGTTTGGGGTCGGCGGGTGCGGGCTCCCGGGCCAGGCGGTCGAGCGACCAGAGGAAGGCCGCCAGGGTCTTGCCGGACCCGGTGGGCGCCACGACCAGGGCGTTGCGGCCCGCACCGATGGCCCGCCAGGCGCCTTCCTGAGCGTTGGTCGGCGCCGCGAAGGCGGCGCGGAACCACTCTCGCGTCGCCTGCCCGAACTGCGCCAGTGCCTCAGCCATGTGTCCAATCTTGCCTACCAGGTACGACACAATGGCCGCCCCGCGTGACCAGAGTGACTGTTGTGACAGATGAGAAGACTTACCTTCTTGCCGGTAATAGAGCGGGTCGGGTAGCTTCGCCGGAACACAGGACGGTAATGGAGGGGTGACGGCCTGTGATAAATGCTCTTGAGCACGACACGGATGTGCTGGTCAGGCAGGTCGACAGCCACCTGGCTCTGATGCGATTCTCGGGGAGAACCGACATCACGGTCGCCGAGCGGCTCGCTGGCAGCCTGCGCGAGCTGATCGTCAGTACGACCCAGGCCAGCGCGGTCGACCGGGCCCGCGTGCGCGCCGCGGTGCACTACCTGATGCTGCGCCGGTCGCTTGTGGCCGACCTTCGCGTGGTCAACGAGATCGCGCGCTCGCTCGGCCGGGATGACCTGGTCATTCAGCTCGCCGGTGCCTGAGCCTCACAGCGAACGTACAGAGTCCGCCGATAGAATCCTCGCCATGACCGAGGCCACTGCCCAGGAGGGCAGTAGTACCGAGCCGGGTAACGCCCGGCGCTCCTCTCCGGTGAGTTCGCCGTGTTGATCGCGGTCGGCCTCCTTCTCATCCTGCTGCTCACCGCCGCTACGGGCTACTTCGTCGCGCAAGAGTTCGGCTACGTCGCCGTCGACCGGGGCGCTCTGCGCCGCATGGCCGCCCAGGGCGACTCCGCTGCGCGGCGTGCCCTGAAGGTCACGAGCCGGTTGTCCTTCATGCTGTCGGGCGCTCAGCTCGGCATCACCGTGACGGTCCTGCTTGTCGGGTACGTCGCCGAGCCGTTCGTGGGCAAGGGCCTGGCAGACCTATTGGGTACCGCTGGCGTGCCGCAGTCGGTCAGCCTGCCCGTCTCGGTGTTGCTCGTGCTGCTCGTGTCGACGGGCATCCAGATGGTGCTCGGCGAGCTAGCCCCCAAGAACTACGCGATCGCCCGCGCGGTGCCGCTCGCCCGCGCGCTCAGCCGGTCGACGCTGATCTACCTGACGATGTTCGGCCCGCTGATCAAGGTCTTCGACTTGGCGGCCGCGCGACTGCTGCGGCGGGTGGGCGTCGAGCCGGTCGAGGAACTGCCCACCGGCGCCACCGCCGAAGACCTCACACAGATCATCTCGGACGCACGCGCACAGGGGCACCTCGACGCACAGACCTCGATCCTGCTCGACCGTGGTCTCGACTTCCGTCGGCTGACCGCCGGTGAGGCGATGGTGCCCCGCGTCGACGTACACACGATCCGTGCCGGCGAGCCGGTGTCGAAGGTCGTGGACCTGCTGGAGACCGGAAACTCCCGGTTCCCCGTGCTGGGCGAGGACGGCGTCGACGACGTGGTGGGCGTGGTGGGCATCGCCGAGGTCATGGAAGTGCCGGCCGCCGAGCGCCAGACGACGCCGGTGACCGCGCTGGCGGTACCCCCTCTGCTGGTGCCAGAGACGCTGCCGTTGCCGGCGGTGCTCGACCGGCTGCGAGCCGGGCATCGGCAGCTCGCGTGCGTGGTGGATGAGTACGGCGGCTTCGCCGGCGTGGTGACCCTGGAAGACGTGGCCGAAGAGCTCGTGGGTCCGATCCGCGACGAGGACGACCACCCGGAGCCGGCGCCGACGCGCCTCGCGGACGGCGCGTGGCTCGTGCCGGCGCGCTGGCGGATCGATGAGGTCGCCGACGTCACGGGCATCGAGCTGCCGGCAGGGCCGGAGTACGACACGCTGTCCGGCCTGGTGATGCGCGAGCTTGGCCGGGTTCCGGCGGTGGGCGACCGGGTCGAGATCGAGCTGCCGGAGGGCGCCGCCACCGTGCGGGTCGAGTCGGTGGGCCGGCGCGTGCCCGAGTCGGTGCGGCTGGAGGTGCACGCATGAGTACCCCGCTCGCTCTGGTGCTTTCCTTGGCGCTGCTGGCGCTCAACGGCTTCTTCGTCGCGGCGGAGTTCGCCCTGGTCGGCAGCAAGCGGTACCGGTTGGAGCAGGCCGCGGCCAGCGGTGGCCGCGCGGCACGCGCGGCGCTCGAAGGCAGCCGCGAGCTGTCCCTGATGCTGGCGGGCGCGCAGCTCGGCATCACGCTGTGCACGCTGGGCCTCGGCGCGCTCGCCGAGCCGGCGATCGAATCGGTGCTCGGCCCCGGTCTGCACGCGCTCGGCCTGCCCGACGCCGCCAGCCACGTGGTCGCGTTCATCGTGGCGCTGCTGGTGGTTGGCTTCCTGCACCTCGTCGTCGGCGAGATGGCCCCCAAGTCGTGGGCGATCACCGATCCGGAGCGGTCGGCGTTGCTGCTGGCACTGCCGTTCCGGGCGTTCACCCGGGCGACCCGGCCGGCGCTGGCGGTCTTCAACGGGCTGGCCAACGGCGTGCTCCGGCTCGCGAAGGTCGAGCCGCAGGACCGGCTGTCGGAGGTGCACGGCCAGGAGGAGCTGCGAATCTTGCTGGAGCAGTCGCGCGAGCACGGCACGCTGGCGGCCGACCAGGAAGAGCTGCTGTCGAGCATGCTCCAACTCCAGCGCAAGACGGTGTCCGACGTGATGACGCCGATCGACCAGCTCGTGACCGTGTCGGCGGGTGACAGCGCCGAGCGGATCGAGGCGGTGTCCCGTTCGTGCGGCCGGTCGCGCCTGGCGGTGGCGAACGGTACGTACGTTGGTCTTGTGCACGTACGTGATGTCGTCCGGGCCACCACGCAGGGCCGGTCGGCGACCGCGACCGACCTGATGACGGCCCCGTTCACGCTGCCGCGCACCGCAAACCTGATGGACGCGGTCGCGGCGATGCGCACCGAGCGGGCGCAGCTCGCACTGGTGGGCGACGACGCCACGACGGTCGGCTTCGTTGCCTTGGAAGACCTGCTCGAAGAGGTCATCGGCGAGTTCGACGACGAAACAGATGCCGTCCCGCGGGGCCGGCGAATGCGATAGGAGCAACCGGATGGTTTTCAAGAAGCTGCTGGGCGCCTTCGGTGTTGGCGGGCCATCGGTCGACACCGTACTGTCCAACCCCAACACTCGGCCCGGCCTGACCCTCGAAGGCCAGGTGCACATCCTGGGCGGTGACCACGACGTCGAGATCGAGCAGGTAGCGCTCGGCCTGGTCACGCGGGTCGAAGTGGAGAGCGGCGACGCCAACTACGACGCGACGGTGGAGTTCCACCGGATCGCGGTGGCGGGACGGTTCGCACTGAAGAAGGGCGAGCGCAAGGAGATCCCGTTCCAGTTCCCGGTGCCGTGGGAGACGCCGGTCACCGACGTGTACGGCCAGCGCCTGCACGGCATGACCATGGGCCTGCGCACCGAACTGGCCGTGGCCCGCGCGGTCGACAAGGGCGACCTCGACCCGGTGCACGTGCACCCGTTGCCGGCGCAGGAGCGCATCCTCGACGCGTTCAACAAGCTGGGCTTCCGCTTCAAGAGCGCCGACCTGGAGCGTGGGCGCATCCGCGGGCTCAACCAGACGCTGCCGTTCTACCAGGAGATCGAGTTCTGGCCGGCGCCGCAGCACGCGGGCAGCATCAACGAGGTCGAGCTGACGTTCGTCGCGGACGCGCAGGGCGTCGACGTGGTGCTGGAGTTCGACAAGCGGGGTGGCTTCTTCACGGGCGGGCACGACGCGTTCGGGCGGTTCCGGGTCGAGCACGCGACGGTGGACCAGACCGACTGGGCCGCGGTCGTCGACGGCTGGGTGCGGCAGGCGACCGAGCGGTACTCCAGCTTCCGCGCGTCGCACGGATTCCACGGCGGCGGGCACGGCAGCAAGGGGCACGGCCGGGGCATCGGCGTCGGCGGGGCCATCGCCGGTGCCGGCGCGGGCCTGCTGGGCGGCATGGTGCTGGGCGAGGCGATGGAAGGAATGTTCGAGGGCGGCGGCGAAGACTTCGGCGACTTCGGCGAGTAGCGGTAACACTCGCTGGCGGCGCTGCGCGGTGCTTGCGCTTTGCGCGGTGCTTGCGCTTGCGCGGTGCTTGCGCTTTGCGCGGTGCTTGCGCTTTGCGCGGCGGCGTCGCCCGCCCTCTCCGCGGTCCGCGTCGATCAGACGTAAACGCGCTCCGCGCGTTTACGCGGCCCGGGGGGGGCCGCACCGCGCGGGCCGCCTGGACGTACGGGGGAG
>NZ_JAIBNX010000287.1 GCF_026130045.1 Micromonospora sp. CPCC 205371 | reverse complement strand
GAATGCACGCGGTTTGATCTCTTTTCCGCGTGCATTCGCCCTTGATCGATGCGAATGGCCTTGATCGCGGGAGGGCCTTGATCGCGGGACGATACGCTGCCCGCGTGGACGCTGATGTGATCGTCGTCGGCGCGGGGCTGGCCGGGCTGGTCGCCGCGCACGAGCTGACCGCCGCCGGGCGGACCGTCGCGCTGGTCGACCAGGAGAACTCCGCCAACCTCGGCGGGCAGGCGTTCTGGTCGTTCGGCGGGCTCTTCCTGGTCGGCACGCCCGAGCAGCGCCGCCTGCGAATCCGCGACTCGCTGGAGCTGGCGTGGTCCGACTGGCAGGGCAGCGCCGGCTTCGACCGGCTGGACGACGAGGACGCGTGGGCTGCCAAGTGGGCGCGCGCGTACGTCGAGTTCGCCGCGGGGGAGAAGCGCTCGTGGCTGCTCGGCCACGGCGTGACGTTTCTGCCGACGGTGGGCTGGGCGGAGCGAGGCGCGCTGCGGGCGGACGGGCACGGCAACTCCGTGCCGCGCTTCCACATCGCCTGGGGTACCGGCACCGGCGTGGTCGCCCCGTTCGTGGCGTCCGCCCAACGGGCCGCCGACGCCGGGCTGCTCCGCTTCTACCACCGCCACCGCGTCGACGAGCTGGTGCTGTCGGGCGGGGCGGCCACTGGCGTACGTGGCACCGTGCTGGCGCCCGACGAGGCGGCGCGCGGGGTACCGTCCAATCGCGACACCATGGGCGACTTCGAACTGACCGCTCAGGCAGTCATCGTCACCACCGGCGGCATCGGCGCCAACCACGAGATCGTGCGGCGGTACTGGCCGGAGCGGCTCGGACAGCCGCCAGCCGAGATGGTGACCGGCGTACCGGCCTATGTGGACGGGCGGATGCTCGACATCGCCGCCAGCGCGGGCGTGCGCCTGGTCAACCGCGACCGGATGTGGCACTACACCGAGGGCATCCAGAACTGGAACCCGATCTGGCCCGGCCACGGCATCCGCATCCTGCCCGGCCCGTCGTCCATGTGGTTCGACGCGCTCGGCCGCCGGCTGCCCGGCACGTGCCTGCCCGGGTACGACACGCTCGGCACGCTCAAGCACCTGCGTACGACGCCGGACATCGCGCGGTACGGCCACTCGTGGTTCATTCTCACGCAGAAGATCATCGAGAAGGAGTTCGCGCTCTCCGGCTCCGAGCAGAACCCGGACATCACCGCCAAGGACCGCCGTGCGTTCCTGCGCGAGCGGGTACTCGGCAAGGGCGCGCCCGCCCCGGTCGAGGCGTTCAAGCGGCACGGCGCCGACTTCGTGGTCGCCGACACCCTCGAAGAGCTGGTCGCCGGCATGAACAAGCTGACCGAGGAGCCCCTGCTCGACGCCGCCGCCATCCGCGCCCAGATCGAGGCGCGCGACCTGCAGGTGGCCAACCCGTTCAGCAAGGACTCCCAGATCCAGGGCATCCGCAACGCCCGCCGGTACATCGGCGACCGGCTCGGCCGCGCCGTACCGCCGCACCGCCTGCTCGACCCGGCCGCCGGTCCGCTGATCGGCGTCAAGCTGCACATCCTGACCCGCAAGACGCTCGGCGGAATCCAGACCGATCTGGAGTCGCGGGCACTCGGCGCCGACGGCCAGCCGATCCCCGGCCTGTACGCGGCGGGGGAGGTGGCTGGGTTCGGCGGAGGTGGCGCGCACGGGTACAACGCCCTGGAGGGCACGTTCCTCGGCGGCTGCCTCTTCTCCGGCCGCACCGCCGGCCGCGCGGCCGCAATGTCCGTCTAACCCGGCCGCGCGCCCGCGCCCGCGCGCCGCGCCCGCGCGCCGCCCCCCTCTCCCGCCGATCAAGGGCAACGCACGTGGTTCGATCTCTTTTCCACGTGCGTTCGCCCTTGATCGATGCGGATTTCCTTGATCGCGGCGCGTCGGCCGCCATCGAGCCCACCGCCGCGCGAACGCCGGCCGCGCGAACGCCCGCCGCGAACGCCCGCCGCGAACGCCCGCCGCGAACGCCCGCCGCGAACGCCCGCCGCGTGCGAACGCCCGCCGCGCGAGGACGCGCGCACCACCCCGGAACCGGTCAGGGGACGTAGACGTCTTCGAAACGGCCGTTCCGGTAGGTGGCGACGATGAAGTCCGACGATCGGATGATCTTCGTGCCTTCCCGGACGTCCACCCGGAAGCTGACCGTCATGCCGTCCACCGCGCCGTAGTCGCAGTCGTCCTCGACGGTGCCGTTGCCGCTGGTGTTGTGGCATTCCTGCCGTACGCCGCCTTGGTACAGCACGCCCACCGCTCGATGACCGTCGGCCTCCCTGTCCCACACCTTTACCTGCAGGTTTACGTCCACTCCGTGCTCGAAGGTCACGGTCGCGTAGGCGCCTCTGACGCCGCGTTCCAGGGAGAACTGGAACGCCTGAGCCGGTGCCGCCATCGTCGTGACCGCCGCTACCGCACCGACCAGCGCCGCCGCCATCGTCCTCGTTTTCCAGCGCAAGGCAACACTCCGTTCGAAAGTTCAGCGTCTCGATAGGAGGGTGAGGGACCACTGTTGCCACGTTGTTGACAACGCGGACAGGAGGCATGCGCGTTTGTATGAGAGCCCGGTGCTCCAATACGTGGGCGGGCGTCGATCGGGGGATGGTTGATGACATCGGGGGCGCGATTTCACGTGCTGGGTGGCGTCGAGGTGAGCCTCGATGGCCGCCGGCTGCCGATCGGTCGCCGGCGCGAGCGGTGCCTGCTCGGCCTGCTGCTGCTGGAAGCCGGGCGCGCCGTCGCCGTCGACCGCCTCGTCGACCTGCTGTGGGATGGGGAGGGCCCGGCGTACGCGCGGCGCAGCCTCCACAGCCATGTCGCGCGGTTGCGGACGGTCCTGAGTGGAGCCGCCGCTCTTGGGAGCGTGCGATTGGACACTCAGGGCACGGGCCGCGGGGCGGGGTACGTGCTGCGCGTGGAGCCGGACACGGTCGACGCGCACCGGTTTCGCCGACTGGTGTCGGAGGCGATGACCGACAGCCAGCCGGGTGGCCGCGCAGACGGGCTGGCGGCCGCGCTGGAGTTGTGGCGGGGCCCGGTGCTCGGCGACGACGCCGACAGCGCCCTGCGGGATCGGGTCGGCGCCGACCTCCACACCCTGCATCTGTCTACGTTGGAGCACTGGGCCGGTGCCCTGGTCGCGGCAGGGCGGTTCGACGAGGCGCTGCCGCAACTGGCGCGCCTGACGGTGGAGCATCCGGCACGCGAGCGCTTCACTGAGTTGTACATGACCGCCCTGTACCGGATCGGCGACAAGGCCGCGGCGCTGGCGGCGTACGAGCGGACCCGGACCTGGCTCTCCGAGCAGATTGGCGTCGATCCGACGCCCGCACTGCATCGCCACCACCTAAGCGTCCTGCGCGACGAGGTCGCCGCTGCTACGCCGGCGACGCCGCCTGCGGGGCCGGCGGAGCTTCCAGGCGATGTAGCCACGCTCGTGGGCCGGGAGGACGAACTGGCGGCACTGGACGGGGCATCCGGCGGCACGGTCTGCGTCGTCGCCGGCACCGCCGGTGTCGGCAAGACCGCGCTGGCCGTCCACTTCGGACGCACCGTGGCCGGCCGGTTCCCCGATGGTCAGCTCTTTCTGGACCTGCGCGGTTACGCCCCGGGCTCACCGATGAGCCCCGAGGAGGCGCTCACGCGCTTGCTGGGCTCCCTCGGCGTGCCCGCCGAGCGGATACCCCCACAGCAGGACGCCGCGGCCGGCCTGCTCCGGTCGTGTCTCGCAGGCAAGCGCGTCCTGCTGGTGCTGGACAACGCCGTGTCGGCCGAGCAGGTACGCCCGTTGCTGCCGGCCGCGCCCCGCTGCCTCGCGCTGGTCACCAGCCGGCACCGGCTCGCCGGTCTGATCGCGAGCCATGGCGCCAGCCATCTCACAGTCCAGCGGCTTGACGCGACCGCTGCGCGTCGCCTCCTTTCCACAGTGGTGGATGCCCGGCGGATTCGCCGCGAGCCCGAGGCGGTGGCGGAGGTGGCCCGGCTGTGCGGGCACCTGCCCCTCGCGCTGCGAGTCGCCGCCGCATACCTGGCGACCCATCCCGGCCACCCGATCGCCGACTACGCCGCCGCCCTTCGCGGTGACCGGCTCGGCATGCTCGAGGTCGATGGCTGCGCGGCCGTCCGCGCCGCGCTCGCCCTGTCGTACGCCCGACTGTCCGATGAGGACCGCCAGCTGTTCCGGCTGCTGAGTCTGGTACCCGGTCCCGATACCACCGTCGGGGCAGCGGCGGCGCTCGCCGGCATCGCACCGGCGCTTGCCGCGCGGCGCCTCGACCGGCTCGCGGCCGCGCACCTGGTCGAGGAGTGCGCTCCGCACCGGTACGCCCTCCAAGACCTGCCGCGCGCGTACGCAGCCGAGCAGGCCAGCCCCGACGAGTGCGCCGCCACAGGCCGGCTTGCAAACTGGTATCTGGCCGGTGCGGCCCGCGCCGCCGAGCACGCGTACCCGAACATCCACCGCCTGCCGGCCACCCGCGCCTGGGCCGGCAAGGCTGAGATCGCCTTCGGAAGCGAGAGCGAGGCGGCGGCGTGGCTGGAGGCCGAGCGCGCCAACCTGGTCGCGACCGTCCTGCACGCCGCCCAGCACGGCCCGCGGCCGCTCGCGTGGCTCCTCGCCGACGCCCTGCGCGGCCATCTGCTCTATCGAACGCATCTCGCCGACTGGCTGCTGACCGCCAGCGCCGCGCGGAACGCCGCGGCCGCCGAGGGTGACGTGTCCGGCCAGGCCGCCGCTCAGCTCGGCATCGCCGGGGTAAGCGTCCTGCGATCCCAGCATCTGCAGGCCATCCACGACCACAGGCACGCCATCGTCTTGAGCAGGCGGGCCGGATGGCAGAGCGGCAGCGGCGCCGCACACAACAACATCGCCATCGTGTACGCGACTCGCGGCGACTCGCGGCGAACGAGCACCCACCTCCACGCCGCCTTGGCGGCGTACCGCGCCGCCGGTGATGTCGAAGGCGAGGCGGCGAGCCTGGCCAACCTTAGCGACGTCGCTCTGAGCCTGGGCAGGTACGACGAAGCCGAACGACTCGCGCGCCGTTCCCTGGCATTGCGGGCGAGGCGGACCGCCGCGCGCGGGGCGGCCCTGGTGAACCTGGCCAACGCCCGCCGCCTTCTCGGGTGGCCGGACGACGCCGTCGAGTACGCCAGCGAGGCGCTCGACCTATGCCACCGCTCAGGGATGACGCTGGACGAGGCTCTCGCGCACGACACGCTGGCGGCCATCCACCGCGACGCGGGACGGCACGAGCTGGCCCTCACCCACGCCCGCGCCGCCCATCGCCCGCTGCGAGACCACCCGCTGACTCACGCGCAGGCGGTGGTCCTGCACACCCTCGGCACCGTGTACTCCCGCCTGGGCGAGTATCGCCGGGCCGTCGGCGCGCACGAGCAGGCACTTGAGCTGGCCCAGCAGGATGCCATGCGCTACCGGGCGGCACACGCCCTGGTCGGGCTCGGCGTCGCCTATCGCGGCACCGGCCATCACGAACAGGCCCTGTCACGCGCGCACAAGGGCCTCACCGTCGCTCGCAAGGCCGGGTACCGCATGCTCGAAGGCGACGCCCTCACCACGCTCGCCGAGATTCACCACAGCGTCGGCAGCCACGACCTCGCCAGCGAGCACGCGCTGCACGCGCTCCCGGTGCACCGCGAGACCGGATGGACCATCGGCGAGCAACGCAGCCACGCCATCCTGGCCAGCACGACAGGCTAGGCGTCGTCCGGGCGGCGCGGCGTGCCGTACAGCGTGCCACGCCCGCTCCGGACGGGGGTGGCCGGCTGTTCGACGGGCTTCCGGCGTGCCCTGAGCAGCCGCGAGCCGACGAAGTAGCCGACGGCGAGGACGCAGGCGACGATGACCAGTTTCTGCAGCGTGCCCGCGTAGGCCTCGACGGTGTGCCAGTTGTCCCCGAGTAGGTAGCCGGCCATGACGAACACGGTGTTCCAGATCAGGCTGCCCAGCGCCGTGTAGAGCAGAAACCTCGCCACAGGCATCCGGTCCACGCCGGCCGGGATCGAGATCAGGCTGCGGAAGATGGGAATCATCCGCCCGAAGAAGACCGCCTTGCCGCCGTGCTTGGCGAACCAGGCTTCGGTGCGGTCGACGTCGGCCAGCTTCACCAGCGGCAGCCGTGCCGCGATCGCTCGGACCCGGTCGCGTCCGAGGGCGACGCCTATGTAGTAAAGCGCCATGGCACCGAGGAGTGAGCCGAGGGTGGTCCAGGCGATGGCGCCGAACAGGTTCATCTTGCCCTGGCTGGCCGCGAACCCGGCCAGCGGCAGGATGACCTCGCTGGGGATCGGCGGAAACAGGTTCTCCAGCGCTACCGCCAGGCCCGCGCCGGGCCCGCCGAGCCGCTCCACCAGGTCGGTCACGAACCCGACCAGACCGCCCTCCGGCGGCTCGGTCCGGCTGGTCAAAGAATTGATCATGCGTCAACGGTACGAACCGGCCAGCGTGCCGACCATGAGGGCGACCGCCGAACGGGGGTGCGGAAATCCACACCGCTACCGGCCGACCGTGCTCCAGTCGGTGGGGGCGGGCTGGACGATCCGCCCGGCGGCGTGCTCGTCGAGTCGCCGGGTGATCTCCGGGATGTCGTACTGCGGAAATGTGACCTGCATCAACCGCAGCTCGAATGTGGACGGTGCCGTCTCGTCGAACATGGCCCTGTCATAGGGCTTGGCGTTGATCCGCCAGGCATCGGGCGCGGCCCAGTGCACCATGCGGACGTAGAAGGCGTCGCGCGCACCGGAGCGAGCGACGGCGTCGAGGAACGCCGTGCCGCTGTCCATCGTGAAGTCGATGAATGCCCAACCCTCATGCGTGGCGACGTAGTCGGCCATGTGGGGCAGCTTCTCGACCCAGTCCACATTGCTCTCGCCGGCATCCTGGCAGGAGGTCAGCGTCTGTATCCCGTTGCGCCAGATGGCCTCGATGACCGGCGCGAGCATCTCGTCGATCTCGGCGGTCATGGCGCCGACCCGCACTGTCGTGACCGGATGGACGTTCACATACATCCGGGCAGACTACTTCAGGGATTCGGCGAGCTTGGTCAGCGCGTCGGCGGCGCCTGTGGTAACTGGGGCACCGTGCCCGGGAAGGATGGTCTTGACGTCGAGGGCCGCCAGCTTGCGCACCGAGGCTGCCGCCTGCGCCATGTCGGCGGTGTACCGCGCGTCCGGCCCTTCGAGCCCAGCGGTGGCCCGCAGCGCGTCGCCGGCCACCAGTACGCCGGTCGACGGGTCGAACACGGACACGTGGCCGGCGGTGTGCCCCGGCGTGCCGATGATCTGCAGACCGAAGACGTCGTCACCGTCGTTGACCGGCTTCAGTGGCTTCGTGGAGTTGATGGAGGACACGTCGGCCGCGCCGGCATACAGCGAAGCGGACACCAGGGGCGCCACCTCGGACAGGCCGCCGGCGTGGTCGGAGTGCTGGTGGGTGAGGATGACATGCTTGACGGCGTCCCAGCCGGTGCCGGCACCCTTGAGCACAGCCTCGATCGACTCTGCCGATCCCTCGGTGCCCAGGTCGACCACGGCCACCTCGCCGCCTCGGACCAGCACATATGCGGAGACGAACGCCAGGTCGACGCGCCGCCAGTCAGCGGCCACCGCCCCGCCGGTCGAGCCCGTGGAGCCCGTATCCGGGGTATCCGAAGCGCCCTCCGGCTCGTCCGAGCTCGAGCATCCGGCCAGCGTGTTCACCACGGCGATACCCAGCACGCCCGAGCCGGCGCTGACCAGTAACCGGCGGCGGCTGAGCCGGAGCTCTTCCACACCCGCGACGATCCGTGGCTGTCGCATTGATCCCCCTGAGTCTCGCGTCCGTTGCCAAAGGTAACGGGTCGCTGACGGAGGTGTGGGGCCGCATGGACGAAGTGGAAGACAACCGTGATGTCCCGCCCGCACGGGACCAGCCCGACCCTCGGGCCCGGCGCCGCCGCGTACAACGCCGCAACGGCAAGTGGGCCGCCGCCGGGGCCATCGTGATCGACAACCGCGGCCGCAATGGCGGCTCGCTGGACGGCAGCGGCGGCTGAGTCCGCGCGCGGGCTGCCCAACGCCGCCGGCCGTGACGCCGCCGGCCGTGACGCCGCCGGCCGTGAGGCCGGAGGCGCCTGCGGGCAGCGGGGCGGCGATCAAGGGCATTCCCATCGATCAAGGGCAAACGCACGCGAAAAGAGATCCAACCACATGCATTTGCCCTTGATCGACGCGGGCGGCGTGCCACGCGGGTGGCGTGCGACGCGGGTGGTGTGGCGCATTTCGGGCTTTACCGTCCCGTGACCTATGTGGACTTGCGGCGATGATGATCTCCATGTCACATTCTTCGCCACCTATACAAACGTTTGTTCGCGGGGGAGCATGCCCATGCCGGTACGCCGATTGTCGAGTCTGTGCCGCGTGGTCGCCGAGGCGCTGGGTGCCGCGGCACTCACCATCGGCGTGTGTTGGGCGATCCTCGCGCTGCTGGCGGGCGGTGACACGGCGGCCGGTGAGATCGGCGGCTTCCTCAGCGCCGACCTGGCGGGCACCGCCGCTGCCGTCGCGGCCAGCACGGGAGCACCGGTCGACTGGACGGTGGCCGGCATCGGCGGCCGGCTGTACCCGATCACCTTCCTGCTGGCGGGTTCGCCGCTCGCGCTGCTGGTCGCCGGCCCGCTCGCCGGTGCGGCGGTGGTCGGTGCGCGTACCCGAGCCATGCTGGAGCGCGGCGGGCATGCCGCCGGCGTCGCGGTGGCCGCTGCCACCTACGCCGCCGCCCTTGCCTGTTTCGCGGCCGTCGGGACCGGGCTCGCGGGGGGCTCGCTGGTGCGGCTGGCCGTTCCCGCCGCGCCCCTCCCCCCCGCGGGC
>NZ_JAIBNX010000286.1 GCF_026130045.1 Micromonospora sp. CPCC 205371 | reverse complement strand
CCGCCCCGACGGCTATCGGACGGGGCCGGTACGGCCGGCGGGCCGCCCGGCCTGCTGCCACTGCTGTTCGCGGCGCAGGCGCCCCGCTCGCCGGGGGCGGTCGCGGTGATCGCGGGCGACCGTTCGCTGACATACGCGGAGCTGGACGCGGCCTCGAACCGGCTGGCGCACCGCCTGGTCGCCGGCGGCGTCGGCCCCGAGCAGGTTGTCGGCCTGGTGATGCCGCGCTCGCTGGAGTTCGTGGTGGGCATGCTCGGCGTGCTCAAGGCCGGCGCGGCCTACCTGCCGGTCGATCCCGGCTACCCGGCCGAGCGGATCGCGTTCATGTGCCGCGACGCGGGGGCTGAGCGGCTGCTCAGCGCCGGTGACGTGTTCGTCGACGGGCCGGCCGGTCCGCCGCCCGCCGTGCGCCTCGACTCCCGGCATCCGGCGTATGTCATCTACACCTCGGGTTCGTCGGGCGTGCCGAAGGGTGTCGTGGTGCCGCACGGCGGCGTACCGGCCATGGCGAGGTCGCAGGTGCGCCGCCTGGGCCTGGACGCGACGAGCCGCGTGTTCTGGTTCTCGTCCCCGAGCTTCGACGCGTCGGTGTGGGAGCTGTGGGGAGCGCTGTCGTCGGGCGGGGCGGTGGTCGTGGCCGGCCCGGACCCGGTTGCGGAGCTGGCGGCACGCGGCGACCTGACGCACGCCACGGTGCCGCCGAGCGTACTGGCCTCCGTGACGCCGTCGGCCGCGCCCGGCACCGTCGTGTCGGCCGGCGAGGCGCTGCCGGAGCAGACGGCGGCCGGCTGGTCGGTGGGGCGGCGGCTGCTGAACGCGTACGGGCCGACCGAGGTGACCGTGTGCGCGACCGTGAGCGAGCCCCTCGAAGGCGACCAGGTGCCGATCGGCCGGCCGATCGAGGGCACCCGGGTCCTCGTCCTCGATGGATGGTTGCGGCCGGTGCCGCACGGCGTGCCCGGCGAGCTGTACGTGTCCGGCGCGGGCGTGGCGCGCGGCTACGCCGGCCGCCCGGCGCTGACCGCCGAACGGTTCGTGGCCAACCCGTTCGGCCCCGGGCGCATGTACCGGACCGGCGACGTGGTGCGCTGGCGCGCCGACGGCCAACTGGAGTTCCTGGGCCGGTCCGACGACCAGGTGAAGGTGCGCGGTCACCGGATCGAGCTGGGCGAGGTGGAAGCGGCCCTCGCGGCCTGCGACGGCGTGAGCCGGGCGGCGGTCGCGGTCCGCGACGGGCGGCTGGTCGGCTACGCCGTCACGTCCGATGTGGAGGGTGTGCGCGAGGCGGTGGCCCGCCGGCTGCCCGCCTACATGGTGCCGTCGGCGATCGTTGGCCTCGCCGAGCTGCCGCTGAACGCGAACGGCAAGCTCGACCGCAAGGCGTTGCCCCTGCCCACGTTCACGCGGTCCCGCGGGCCGGCTACCGCCGACGAGGAGGTGCTGTGCCGGGCGTTCGCGGAGGTCTTGGACAAGGATCTGGTCGGTGCCGACGACAACTTCTTCGACCTCGGCGGCGACAGCATCCTCGCCACCAAGCTGGTCGGCCACCTGCGCGGCGCGCTGCGGGCCGGTATCAGCCTCCGCACGGTGCTGGAGGCGCCCACCCCGGCAGGGCTGGCCGCGCGCCTCGGCACCCCGGAGACCCGGCACGAACTCGAAGTGCTACTGCCATTGCGCGCACACGGCAGCCGGCCGCCGCTGTTCTGCGTCCACCCGGCCGGCGGGGTCAGTTGGCCGTACGCCGGCCTCGTGCGCTACCTGCACCCCGAGCAGCCGGTGTACGGCTTGCAGGCGCGCGGCTTCACCGAGACGGGCGCGCTGCCGTCGAGCGTGGAGCAGATGGCCGCCGACTACATCGACCAGATGCGATCGGTGCAGCCGTCCGGACCGTACCACCTGCTCGGCTGGTCGTTCGGTGGCCTGGTGGCACACGCGATCGCCACCCGCCTCCAGCGGGAGGGGGAACACGTGGCGCTGCTGGCGGTCCTCGACGCGTACCCGATCGGGCTGGACGCCGTCGACATCGACCGCGCCCTGGCAATCGCCCGCGGCGAGGTGGACGCCTCGGCAACGTCGCTGACCGGCACCGCACCCGAGGTCGCCGACGCCATCGTCGTCAACCACATCCACCTCTACAACGAGTTCCAGCCCGCCCCTTTCCACGGCGACCTGCTGCTGTTCCGCGCCGACCCGGGCATCGCGGGCGCCGAGCTGGCCTGGCTGCCGTACGTGACCGGGCGGATAGACATCCACGCGGCCGGCTGCGAGCACCGGTCGATGCTGCGCCGGCCGGGGCTGGCGCGGATCGGCCCGATCCTGGCCAGCGCGATCGAAGAGGCAAATATCCAGTCCAGCATCGAGGTGCAACAGGTGAGGAGCTAACCGTGACCAATCCCTTCGAAGACCCGGACGGCCGGTACCTCGCGCTCATCAACGCCGAGGGGCAGTACTCGCTGTGGCCGGCCTTCGTCGCGGTGCCCGATGGGTGGGGCGTCGCCCACCCGGAGGACAGCCGGGACGCGTGCCTGGCGCACATCGAGCGGCACTGGACCGACATGCGACCGCGCAGCCTGGCGGAAGCGATGGGGGAGCACACCGAAAGCAGGTAGGCGATGACGCGATCCAACGAGTATCGCGCCGCGCACCGGGCGGTTGTGATCATCAGCCCTGTTCGCGTGTCGCCGCGCCTCGTGGTCGTCGGCGTCGTGCTGGCGGCCATCGTGCTCGGCTGGGTGGGTGCCGGGTTCGCGAACATCGTCGGCGACGACTGCGACGAACCGGTGAGCGTCGAGGTGGCCGCCGCGCCGTCGATCGCCCCGGCGGTGTCGCGGGTGGCCGCCGGCGTACCCCAGGACACGGGCGGCGGCTGCTTCCGGCTCACCGTCACCGGTACCGGATCGGCGGGCGTGGCCCCCCCCCTCGCGGCCCCGACCGGCCCGACCCCGCCCGCGTGGGTCCCGGAACCGACCGGGGGGCTGCGCCGCGCGCCCCCCGCTGCCGGCGCCGGCCGCGGCGTGCCCGCCACCGGTACGCCGGTGGCCAGCTCGCCGGTCGTCCTGGCCGTCACCGGGCAGGTCGCCGCCGAGTTCGTGCCGCCGGGCCCACCGCTGGGCTGGCAGGCGCTGCTGGACCCGGACGAGGACGCCCGCCCGCTGGGCCTGCCCGACCCGACCGGCGATCCCGCCGGCCTGTCAGGCGTCCTGGAGATCCGCCGGATCGCCGGCCAGACCGACTCGCCCGGCCCCGCCAGCGCCGAGATGCTGCGACGGCTCTCGCGTGTCGCCGCGCCCGCCGGCACCGACCTGCTGTCCAGAGTGGGCGGTGACGCGCCCGACACCTTGCAGGGCGCGGTGGTCAGCGAGCAGGAGGTGCTCGCCTACAACGCGCGCGGCGACGCGCGGCCGCTCGTTCCCGTGTACCCGGACGCGTCCACGCCGGGGCTCGACTTCCCGTTCGTCGTGCTGCCCGGCGCCGCGGAACTGCCGCGCGCGGTCGCCGAACGGCTGCGCACCGCGCTGGTCGACGACGGCGCGGGCGCGCTAGCCGCCCTCGGGCTGCGCACCGCGGCCGGCGCCCCGGTGCGCGACGGCGCCCCGGCGGTCAAGCCGGCGCCGCTGCCGCCACCGGCCACAGTGGACACCGCGCTGCGCGGCTGGGCCGGTGTCAACCTCAGCGCCCGGCTACTCAACGTCATCGACGTGTCCGGCTCGATGGCCGCCCGCGCCGGCAGGGGGCAGACCCGGCTGAGCGCGACGGTGGCCGCCGGTGGCCGCCTGATCGGGCTTCTGCGTGACACCACCGAGGTGAGCGTGTGGCGGTTCGCGGCCGAGCTCGACGGCGAGCGGGACCACCAGGAGGTGCTGCCGCTGGTGCCGCTGCGCGAGCGGCGCGGCGACGTCTTCGCGGCCCTGGCCGGACTCCGCACCGTGCAGGGCGCGCGCACCGGGCTCAACGACACCACCCTCGCCGCGTACCGCCAGGCGCGCGGCGTGTGGAAGGCGGGGCGGCTCAACCTGGTCCTGATCGCAACGGACGGGCGCGACAACGACCCGAGCGGCGTCGGGTTGGGCGAGGTGATGGCGAAGCTCGCCGCCCTGCGCGATCCGCAGCGCCCGCTGCCGCTCATCTTCTTCGGCATCGGGCCGGACGTCGACGCGCAGGCCCTGCGGGCCATGAGCGAGGCGACCGGCGGCCGCACGTTCCTGAGCCCGGATGGCAACGGCGTGGAGGACCTCTTCTTCCAGGCCCTGGACTTCCTGGTCCAGCAGTGGCCCCAATGATCAGGGCGTCACTCACGTCGCTCTAGCAACGCGAGGGACGCCCTGATCACGGGTTAGTGGGCTGCGGCTGGGGTCTTGGTACGTAGGTTGCGGGCGTGTTCGGCGCGCAACGCGATCTCCAGCTCGAAGCGCAGGTCCGGGTCGCGGATCTGGCTGCCGAACAGCTGACCGAGCTGGCGGAGGCGGTGCCGCACGGTCTGCGGGTGCACGTGCAGATGGGCGGCCACCTCGTTGGCGTTCATGTTGAACTTGAGCCACGCCAGCAGGGTGTCGGCGAGCAGTTCCCGCTTGTCGTCCCGCAGCCGGGCCAGCGGCGCCAGCCGCCGCTCCGCGAGCGTGGCGAGCAGCGCCTGGTCCTGGAACACCGCCAGCGAGGCGAGATGGTCGCCGCACCAGATGATGTGCTCGCGCGGGATGAGCCCCTTGGCCGACAGGTCCAGCGCCAGGCGAGCCCAGCGCAGCGACTTGCCGGCGTCCACAGGGGACACCGCAGGGCCGACGGCGGCGTGGTGCTGCGACAGGCCGTTCACCAGCGCCCGGACCTGCGCCAGCCCTTTCGGGTCGGGCACGATCAGGCACGGCTGCGAGTGGTCGAAGGCGGTTAGGATCTCCGGTGACAGTACCGGCGGCTGGGCGATCGGCGCGGGCGCGGCCACCGCGACGGCGGCCAACCGGCGTGGCATCTGCCAGTGCGCGGCGCTTGCCGCCGTCGCCAACGCCGTCATCGACGGTGGCGGATCGGCGATGAGCAGGTCGAGCAGCCGGCGCCGCCGGCGGTCCAACTCGCCCGCCTCGGCCTCCTGAGCCTGCGCGTAGCCTTCCGCGGATGCCCGCGCGACGTCGTCGGTGTTATCGAAGATCGCCTCGGCGAGCCACGCCACCGCGTTGTGCGGCAGCGCGTGCCGCTCGGCGAACGCGCGCAGCCGGCGGTTGGCGACCCGCGCGCAGATCCGCACCGCGGCGTGCAGCGCGTCGAGGCTGCGCCCCTCGCGCATCTCCCGCTCGCCGACCGCCTGGTACAGCTTGCGCCAGTTGATCGGCAGGCCGTCGTCCTCGCCAGGGTGCCGGCCGCGCCCGACGTGCTGGTCGAGCAGCTCGACGTACCGGCGCAGTGCGAACTCCACCCCGGTGCGCAGCGCCTCGACGTATCGCGCCTCGGGCCGCGCGTACTCGGACACGTGCGCCTGGATCTCCCGCACCATCTCGGCTGCGGAGTCCAGTACGTCGGCCCGTAGCTGGTCCACCGTCGCCGGTGGGATCTTGCCCGTCAGCCAGGTGACGCTTGTACGGTTGGGCATTGCCATGCTGTGCCTCCCCACCTGTCCACCGGCGGCACGCTGACGCACGCGGCCCCCATCCACCACATCCCCAGAATGTGTTTCCGCCCTGCCCTGCTTAACGGATGAGATCGCGTTGCCGTTCAGATCAATCCCACACAGGGGTACACCATGATCACTGACGGTGCTCATCTGCCCAGCGCGGCCAGGACCTGGTCGGCCATGTCCCGCATCCCGAGCGCGTTCGGGTGCACCGGTATCGCGCCCTCGGCGCCCAGGATGCCCTCGACGAACCGGGTGCCGGGCGCCTGGCAGGCGTCGTGCCCCACGCTGGAGGCGAACGTGTCGACGAACGTCGCGCCGGCGGCGGCCGCCTGATCGGCCAGCACCTTGTTGAGCCGTTCGTTGAGCGAGCGCAGGTAGGGCACGTCGCCGGCGGCGATCGGCTGGTCGACCGCGCACCGGTCCTTCGCCTCCGGCAGCAGCGACGGGTAACCGACCACGAGGACGGTGGCCCGTGGCGCGCGCTCGCGCACCTCGGCCAGCACCGTGCCCACCTTCGGGCCCACCGCGTCGATCGCGGCCGCCAGGCGGTCGGTGCCGCCGCTGGTGAAGTGGGCGTTGCAGGGTGCGCCCTTGGCGTCGATCAGGCCCAGCACCACGCAGGTGACGACCGCCGGGGCGAAACCGGCGTCGTTGCCGCCGATACCGAGCGTCACCAGCGTGGTGTCCGGGCCGAGCGCGTCGCCCTGCGGCGGGGTGCCGCCTCGCGGGCCGGTGATGTCGCCGGTGACGGCTCCGCTGCAGCTCACGTCGGCGAACGCGGCCGGGCGCAGCGCCCGGGCGACCAGTGACGGATAGTTGCGGCTGGAGCGGTCGCAGGTGCCGGCGTCCGGGCGCTCGTCCGGTATCCCGGGGCCGGACGTGTACGAGTCGCCCAGCGCCACGTATCCGCCCGCGCTCACCTCGGCGGTCCTGACCTGCTCGGACACCTCGGCCGCGGTCCAGGTACCGGCCTGCCGCCTGGTCGCCGTGGCGATGGCGGCGGTGCCGGCGCCGGAGACCGCCGCGACGAGCGCGAGCGCGGCGAGGATCCACAAGGGACGCGTACGAGCCTGGAGACGAACCATGGCAGCGATGCTCGTCCGGCGGCCGGCGAGCGTCTATGAACCCGGCTCACGCAGTGCGACGGGCGCGGTTGTGACGCGCGTGCGCACGCGGACCTCGGATTGTCACGCGTTGACAAGGCTTCGTCGCCGGCCGCGCATGAGCGGTCGATGCCGCGCCGGTTCACGCCGGATTAGCGTCCAGCCCCATCGCGGTTCGGTTGGTTCGGGCCGCGCGGGTGTTTCGGCGGTTCGGGTGGGAGGACACATGAGCGTGATCGTCACAGTGGAAGCCGGTCGCAGGCGGCCGGCCCTCGCGCCCGCACCGGCCCGTTCTCCGGTTGCGCCGCCGGTCGTGGCGCCGTTGGTCGGGAGGCTCGCGACCTGGGCGCGCCGCCGGCCCGCCGACACGGCGTACACGTTCGTGGACTTCGCCGCCGACCCCGACGGCGTGCCGCGGGAGCTGAGCTGGGGCGAACTGCACCGGCGGGCGACCGCCCTGGCGGGGCGCCTGCGCCGGGTGGCGGCAGAGGGTGACCGGGTCGCGGTGCTGGCGCCGCCCAGTCCGGAGTACGTGGTGGCGCTGTTCGCCTGCTGGTACGCCGGGACGGTGGCGGTGCCCCTCTTCCCGCCGGACCTGCCCCGGCACGGCGAGCGGCTGGCCAGCTCATACCGGGACTGCGCACCCAGGTGCGTGGTCACCACGTCGCCGGCGGCGGACCGGGTTACCGAGTTCATCGAGGCCCAGCCCTTTGTCGAAGCGGAGCCGGGCCGGCCCGCGCTGGTACTGGCCGACGACGACGGGGCCGCGGCCGAGCCGTTCACCCGTTCGGCGGCCTCCCGCGACGACGTGGCGTACCTCCAGTACACCTCCGGCTCCACCCGCACCCAGGCCGGCGTGGTGATCTCGTACGGCAACCTGGCCGCCAACGTCCGTCAACTGTGGACGGCGTTCGCCGAGGGCCGGGGCGCCGTCACGGCGGTCAACTGGCTCCCGCTGTTTCACGACATGGGGCTGCTGGCGACGGTGGCGGTACCGCTGCTCTACGGCACCAGGTCCGTCTTCTTCGACCCGGTGGCGTTCCTGATGCGCCCCGAACGCTGGCTGCGGCTGCTCAGCACGGCCGGTACGGCGTACACGGCGGCGCCGAACTTCGCCTACGACTACTGCGTACGCCGGATCGACCCGGCCGCCCGCGACGGCTTCGACCTGTCGCGGGTCTTCGTGTGGCTCAACGGCGCGGAGCCGGTGCGCGCCGGCACCGTGGCCGCGTTCGCGGACGCGTTCGCCGGCTCCGGCCTGGACCGGTCGGCGATCTGCGCGGCGTACGGCCTGGCCGAGGCGACCGTCTTCGTCGCCGGTGACCCGCCGGACCGGCCGCCGACCGTGACCCGGTTCGACCGGGTGGCGCTCGCGGCGGGAACGGCCCGGGTCGCGGAGGACGGGGCGGCCAGCTCAGCGCTGGTGTCGTGCGGCCGGCCGGTCGGGCAGCGGGTCGCGATCGTCGACCCTGACCGCCGGGTCAGGCTGCCGGACGGCCAGGTCGGCGAGATCTGGGTGTACGGCGCCAACACGGCCCGCCGGTACTGGCGGCAGCCGGAGCTGACCGCGGAGGTCTTCGGCGCGATGCTCGCCGGCTCCGGCGGCCTGCCGATCGGCCCGTGGATGCGCACCGGCGACCTCGGTGTCGTGCACGACGGCGAGCTGTACGTCACGGGCCGGCGCAAGGACCTGATCATCGTGGCGGGCCGCAACCACTATCCGCAGGACATCGAGGCCACCGCGGCGATCGCCGCACCGCAGGTGGCGGACGGCCACGTCGTGGCGTTCGCGGTGCCCGACTCCGCGGTGCCGGACGGGGCCGGCGAAAAGGCCGTCGTGGTGGCGGAGCGGTCGCGGTCGGCGCCGCCCGGCGACCCCGACGCGGTGGCCCGGGAGGTACGCGCCGCCGTCTGGGCGGCCCACGACCTGGCACTGCACGACGTCCTGCTGATCGAGCCGGGCGGCCTGCCGCGTACCCCCAGCGGCAACCCCCCGCGCAGCCCCGCCCGGGAACGCTCCCTGGCCGGCGGCTCCCCCACCCGGCCGGCCAGGTAGGCCCGCCATGGAGATAGTCGCCGTCCTCGCCGAGCTGGTGGCCGACCGGTGCCAGCGCCCGGTCGCCGACCTCGACCACGACCGGCCGCTGGTCGAGTTCGGTCTGTCGGCTGTGGGCGCCGGCCGGCCCGCCCGCATCCCTGAGGAGCGGGGCCGG
>NZ_JAIBNX010000285.1 GCF_026130045.1 Micromonospora sp. CPCC 205371 | reverse complement strand
CCGCCGCGGGCCCCCGGCCCGGCCCGCACATCCGGCACGGCCGCGGGCGGCCCGCACCGCTGCGGACGGCCGGCACCGCTGCGGACGGCCGCCGCGGGGCATCCGGCACCACCGCGGGCATCCGGCACGGCCCGCACATCCGGCCCGGCCACGGGCGGCCGGCACCGCTGCGGACGGCCGGCACCGCCGTGCGCATGCGGAACGGCCCGCGCATCCAGCACGGCCACGGGCGGCCGGCCCGCGGGCGGCGGAGAGCAGGACGGGCGCGGCCGGAGAGCGCGACGGACGCGCGCCGTCGATCAAGGAGACAACGCCGTTGTCGCCGTTCCACGACGCGCTGTGAACATCTACTGCTGCCAGAGCAGCTGCCAGAGCAGCAATAGATGTTCACAGCGCGACAGGCTCGCCGCGCGGCGCGGGACACCCCGGCCGGGGCCGGGCGCCCTCGGGGCGCGGGTTCGGCTGCGGTGGTCGGGCTCGGCACGGCGCCGAATCGCTTGACTCAACGGCGTCGATCAAGGAGATCTGCATGGATCAAGGACAAACGCACGCGGAAAAGAGATCCAACCACGTGCATTCGCCCTTGATCGGCGCGAAGCGCGCACCGCGAAGCGCGAAGCGCGAGGCGGCGCGCAACAAGCGTGGGGGCGGTCCGGGGGCTAGTCGTCGGCGTCGATGGTGCGTTGACCGGGGAGGGACTGCGGAGGGTCCTCGACGGGGGGCTGGTGGTGCAGGCGGTTCCGCAGCCGGTGTTTGTCGCGCGGCGGCCGGTCGTTGGCCAGGATCACCGCCAGCCACGGCACCAGGACCATCCCGAGCAGGCACAACGGCAGCCACAGCCACAGCATCGGTGCCCGGCTGCCGACCAGTACAGCGGCCACGATCAGGCAGACGGCGCGGATGGACATCATCAGGGTGTACCGCACCTGCCGGCTACGGCGTTCGTCGTCCTGGCTGCGGGCGGCGTCGGTGATCAGGATGGGCCGTTCGCTCCGTCGCTTCGCCACCCTCCCATACTCGCACTTCACCCTTCGTGTTACGCGCGTGGTACGCTCGATCGCGTGGGGAGCAGGTTCAGCTTCACCGACGAGGCCCTGAGCAACCTGCGTCTCTACGAGGTGGCTCCCGGCGAGGTCTGGGAGGCGCTACGCAGCACGCGCCGGATCATCCGGCACCTGGGCGACGACGCGATGGTCGTCTACGCGGTGACGAGGAAGGGCCGTCGACTGGCGATCCTGCTGGCCGAGGCCGACCACGCCGACAACGACTGGGACATCCTCTCCGCGCGCGACCTGACCGACGCCGAGTCCAAGCGGTACGACGAAGTGCTACAGGGGTGGGTGCGATGAGCAGGCACGACGCCATCAAGAGATTCCACGAAGGCGGCGACGATCTCGTCAGCGACGGGCAGGCCGCCGAGTTGCCGGTGCCCGACAGTGACGTGCCGATGGTCAGCAGGTCTGTGCGGCTGCCCGTCGAGACATACGAGCGGGTGCGCGAGGCGGCCGAGGCGCGTGGCATCGGGGTGACCACGCTGATGCGCCAGTGGATCGAGGCCGGGCTGGCCGATCTCGACGACTCCGCGACGGTCTCCCTGGCCGACGTGCGGCGCGCGATAGCGGCGCTCGCTCACCCGACGGCAGCCTGATCTCCGCCTCAGCCCTTCTTGGCCTTGGCGGCGGCCTTCATCTGCTGCTTGTGCTCGCGCACCTTGAGGAGCGAGTCGTTGTCGACGATGTCGGCGACCGAGCGGTGCACGCCCTCGCCGCCGTACTCGCCCGCGGCCTCGCGCCACCCCTTCGGTGTCACGCCGAACCGCTTGCCCAGCAACGCGACGAAGATCTGCGACTTCTGCTTGCCGAATCCGGGCAGCCCCGACACACGCGTGAACAGCTCCTTGCCGCTGCCCGCGTCGGACCACAGCTTTTCGGCGTCGCCGTCGTACGAATCGACAAGCGCCCGGCACACCTCCTGCACGCGAGCGGCCATCGCCTTGGGGAAGCGGTGCAGCGCGGGCGGGGTGGCGAAGATGAGGGTCAGCGCGTCGAGGTCGTAGTCGGCTAGTTCCTGGGCGGTGGGCTCGTGTCCGAGCCGCCGCACCAACTCGTACGGCGACGAGAACGCCTTCTCGAACGTGATCTGCTGGTCGAGGACCATGCCGATGAGCAACGCGAGCGGGCTGCGCTGCAGCAGCTTGTTGGCCTCGGCGTCGATGGGCAGGGTGAGCGTCATACGTCCCATCTAACCGCAGCCCGATACCGCCAGGGTCCACAATCGATGATCGACCGGTAGTCTCACGCTGATTGGCGGAGCGCCGCAGGGCGGGGGTGCGCGGCTGCCCGGCCCTGACAGGAGGCTTTTCGTGAGCAGGTACGTCATCACCATCTCCCCCGACAACGACGGCAGCGCTGATGCCGCGCACACCACGGTCCGCGTCGACACGTCCACCGGCCAGACCCGGATCACCGAACTCACCGTGCGGGCATCCACGGGCGGCGGGCTCGCCCCGGCCGACCTGCCGCCGGTCGACCTCGACCTACTCGTCCGCGCGCTGACCGCCACCGCACCGTCACCCGCGCTGGTGTCCGGCGGGCCAACCCCGGTCGCTTCCGAGCCGATCGGCGTCGTCGAGCCGCGGGAACCCGCCACCGAGCGCACCACACCAGCCCGCCGGCCGCGGGGACGGCGGGCCGCGCCGGAGGCCGCCGAGCCCGCGGAGCGGAAGGCCCGCGGCCGGAAGGCCGCCGCCGGAGGCGCGCGAAGGGGCCGCAAGGCCACCCCGGAGGTCACCGAGCGCCGGGCACGCAAGGTCGCGCAGACCAGCACCCGCGCGTACCGCCGGATGCCCGAGCCGGATGAGGTGATGGCCGCGTACCAGGCCGCTGGAACGATCACCGGTGTGGCAGAGCACTTCGGGGTGCCGCGGCACACGGTCGCCGGCTGGGCTCGGCGGTTGCGCGAGCAGGGGTACACCATCGGGCGTGCGTGATTTTTCGCCGTCTTTCGGTCGCGCCTGCTTGGATAGAGCGGTGCGGATGAGGACGGCGATGACAGCGGTTGCGTTGGCGGTCGCGTTGACCGGGTGCGGCGACGGGGACGACCCGGCGCCACCGCCAGCCAGCCCGGTGCCCACCCCGACCACTACGACCGGCGCTACGAGCAGCCCTAACGGTGCTCCCGATCTCGCCGCGCCACAGCAGGTGGCCAGCGGCATCGAGGTGCCGTGGGGGCTGGCGTTCCTGCCCGACGGCAACGCGTTGGTGGCCGAGCGCGAGACCGGCCGGGTGCTCCAGGTGTCGCCGGGCGGCGGCGCGGCGCGCCAGGTCTACCGGGTGCCGGGAGTCTCGGCGGTCGGCGAGGGCGGGCTGCTCGGGCTCGCCGTGTCGCCGGCCTACGCCACCGACCGGTACGTGTACGCGTACTTCACGAGCGACTCCGACAACCGGATCGTGCGTTTCCGGCTGGACGGTGGCGCCAGTGACGTGGTGTTCGACGGCATCTCGAAGGCGTCCAACCACAATGGAGGGCGGATCGCGTTCGGGCCGGACGGCATGCTGTACGCCGGCACCGGCGACGCCGCCGAGCGAAGCTCGTCGCAAGACGCGGACGACCCGAACGGCAAGATCCTGCGCCTCACGCCGGAGGGTGAGCCCGCGCCGGGCAACCCCCGCGCCGGGTCGCCCGTCTACAGCCTCGGGCACCGCAACGTGCAGGGGCTCGCGTGGGACTCGGCGGGGCGGCTCTACGCGACCGAGTTCGGCCAGAACCGGCTCGACGAGGTCAACCTGATCGAGGCGGGCAAGAACTACGGCTGGCCCGAGGTGGAGGGCAACGGCGACACGGACGGCGGACGGTACACGAACCCGATCGTCACCTGGTCTACGGACGAGGCGTCGCCATCGGGCGCGGCGATCGCGGGCGACACCCTCTACGTGGCGGCACTGCGCGGCGAGAGGCTCTGGACGGTACCGCTGGAAAATGGCGCGGCGGGTGAGCCGCGCGCGGAGCTTGAGGGGCGATATGGCCGGTTGCGCACCGTCGAGGTCGCGCCGGACGGCGCGCTGTGGTTGACCACGTCGAACCGTGACGGTCGCGGCGACGTCCAGGAAGGGGACGACAAGGTGCTGCGGCACCCCGCGTCACAATGAGCGGATGACCACACCACCACGCCCCGCCCTGGCGGAGCAGCTCGACCTCGCGCCCCACCCGGAGGGCGGCTGGTACCGCGAGACCTGGCGCAGCGAGCACGCGTTCACGCCGGACGGGTATGAAGGGCCGCGCCGGGCAGCGACCGCGATCTACTTCCTGCTGAATCCCGGCGAGGAGTCGCGGTGGCACGTGGTGCGCTCGGACGAGCTGTGGCTGTGGCACTCGGGTGGTCCGCTGGAGCTGCGCATGCGCGACCGCGAGACGGTGCTGCTCGGCGGTGACGTCGCTGCTGGCCAGCACCCTCAGGCCCTGGTGCCGGGCGGCGTGTGGCAGGCCGCGGCGCCTGCCGGCGACGAAGCGGTGCTGGTGAGCTGCGTGGTGGCGCCCGGGTTCGACTTCGCCGACTTCAGGATGGCGTGATGTTCACGGCTTCCGGGATCGCGCAGCTCCGCGAGGCACTCGCGGGATACACCTCCACCGGCATCGCCGCACGCCTCGGCCAGGCCGCCACGGCCGCGGTCGCCCGCAACGACTACCGGGCCGCGCTGCGTGCCACCGCCGACCGCGACCCGCTGGGCACCTTGATCCGGCTGTTCGTGTGCGGGCAGACCGAGCCGGTCGCCGCCGTCCGAGACGCGCTCGCGCCGCTCCCGCTGGAGGCGGCGCTGACCGCCGGCCTGCTCATCGAGACGCCCGACGGGCTGCGGCAGGGCCTCGATCTGGAGGCGTACGGCGACTGGTGGGTGCTGGCCGACCTGCCGGCGAGCGCCCATCCGGGGCGGCCGGTCGCGCCCGACCACGTGCTGGGCGTGGGCGGGGCGTCGAGCACGCTCGCGGGCGCTACGGTGCGCCGTCCGGTCGGCACCGCGCTCGACCTGGGCACCGGCTGTGGCGTACAGGCGCTGCACCTGTCGCGGCACGCGGTCGCCGTCACGGCGACCGACCTGAGCCCGCGCGCGCTCTGGTTCGCGGCGACGAACGCCGCGCTCAACGGCATGGAATGGGAGTTGCTGGCCGGCGACCTGACCGCGCCGGTGGCGGATCGCCGATTCGACCTGGTGGTGAGCAACCCGCCGTTCATCGTCGGCCCCGGGGACACCACCTTCACCTACCGCGACTCCGGCCGCGCTGGCGACGGCGTCTGCGCGGAGTTGGCCGCCGCGGCGCCGGCGCTGCTCACCGAGGGCGGCACGATGCAGTACCTGGCGAACTGGGCGCACGTCGCTGGCGAAGACTGGGGCGACCGGGTCGCCGGCTGGTTCGCGGGCACCGGGCTGGACGCGTGGGTGATCCAGCGCGAGGTCGCCGACCCGATGTCCTATGTGGATCTGTGGCTGACCGACGCCGGTGAGGCCGCCGACCCGGCGCGCAAGGCGGCGTGGCTGGACTGGTTCGACGCGCAGAAGATCGAAGCCGTCGGCTTCGGGTTGGTCACCCTCCGGCGCGGCGGTGCGGCCGACCCGGTGGTGCGCGTGGAAGACCTGCGCCAGCAGGTCGAGGGCCTGCTGGGACGGCACGTCGCGGCCTGGTTCGACCGCCAGGATTGGCTTCGGGTACGCGACGCGGGCGCGCTGCTCTCCGCACGGTACCGGGCCGCTGACGGTCTGCGGTTGCGCCAGGAGGCGACCATCGGCCAAGAGGGTTGGGCGGTCGACCGCCAGGTGCTCGCGATGCCGCACGGGTTGCGCTGGACCGAGGAGATCGATCCGCTCGTGCTCGCCCTGGTCGGCGCGTGCGACGGCGAGGTGCCGTTGCGTGACCAGATCGCGGTACTGGCAATGGCGCACGAGGTCGAGGAGGCGGAGCTGGCCGAGGCGGCGGTGCCGATCGTGGCGCACCTTGTGGAGCGCGAGATCCTGCGGCCGGTGGAGGACTGATGCGGGCCGTTGTGCAGACGGTGAGTCGCGCGAGCGTGACGGTCGACGGCGAGGTGGTCGGCGCCATCGACGACGGGCTGCTGGTGCTGCTGGGTGTGACCCACTCGGATACCCCGGCGATCGCCGACACGATGGCGCGCAAGGTGTGGGAGCTGCGGATTCTCGACGACGAAAAGTCGGCCTCTGACGTGGGGGCGCCGATCCTCGTAGTGAGCCAGTTCACACTGTACGGCGACGCGCGTAAGGGTCGCCGCCCCACCTGGATCGCCGCCGCGCCCGCCGAAGTGGCGGAACCGCTGGTCACGGCCTTCGCTGAGGCGCTGCGAGCACGGGGCGCGAAGGTGGCGACCGGGCGCTTCCGGGCGCACATGCTCGTCGAGAGCGTCAACGTGGGCCCGAGGACGGTACTGCTGGACATTTAGCCCGTTCGTCTCGAAGCGGGCAAACGGACTACCGGATTAGTGCCACCCAGACGTTCTCCTCACCGCCGCTTCACGCGGTAACCGCCAAGCTTTTCTCACCAGCGCCACTCGGCGACTGGGACGCGTGCCACTTGTCGACGCGGGGAGGCGACTGAAGGTGGTCCTGCACATGAACGACAACGAGCTCAGCCTCGATGCCGATCTCGACGCCACCGACGAGCGTGGCGTTTCCGCGGACCTCGTCCGCGCATACCTGAACGGTATCGGCCGCACCAAATTGCTGACGGCGGTCCAGGAGGTCGAGCTGGCCAAGCGGATCGAGGCGGGACTCTTCGCCGAAGAGAAGCTGGCTTGTCTCTCGCCCTCGCCTGAGGCGGCGGATCTTGTTGTCGTGGCCGCCGAGGGGCGTGCGGCCAAAGACCACCTGCTGGAGGCCAACCTGCGGCTCGTGGTCAGCATCGCCAAGCGGTACACCGGGCGCGGCATGGCCTTCCTCGACCTCATCCAGGAAGGCAACCTCGGCCTCATCCGCGCGGTCGAAAAGTTCGACTACACCAAGGGCTACAAGTTCTCCACATACGCCACCTGGTGGATCCGCCAAGCCATCACCCGAGCCATGGCCGACCAGGCACGCACCATCCGCATCCCCGTCCACATGGTGGAGCAGGTCAACCGGATGGTCCGCGCCCGGCGCGACCTCAGCACCTCGCTCGGGCGCGAGCCGTCGATCGCCGAGATCGCGCAGGCGATGGGGGTGCCGGAGTTCCAGGTGATCGAGCTGATCTCGTACGACCGGGAGCCGGTCAGCCTCGACCAGGCGGTCGGCGAAGACGGTGAGAGCGCGCTCGGCGACTTCGTCGCGGCGGTCGACCCGCGCCAGGAGCCCGGCGACAACGTGACGCAGGGCGAGCTGCGCAACGAGGTCGAGATCGTACTGTCCACACTGTCCCAGCGCGAGCAGGCCGTGATCCGGCTGCGCTTCGGCCTCGACGACGGGCGCCAGCGCACGCTCGACGAGGTGGGCCGCGAGTTCGGGCTGTCCCGCGAGCGCATCCGCCAGATCGAAAAGGTCACCCTGCTGAAGCTCCGCCACCCGTCGCGGTCGAAGCGCCTGGAGACGTACGCCAGCTAGTTGGACCTTCTGCACAGAATCTCTCCGTGGAGGACGGCGAACCAGCCGTCCTCCGCGGCGCCCCATTCCCGCCACGCCTCGGCCATCCGCGCCAGATCCGCCTCGGTGGCGTACCCCGCCTCGATCGCCGTCGCGCCGAACGCCGACTTGGTCACCCGGTCCGCCCAGCTCTCGCTCCACCACAGTCGGTCTTCCGGCGCTGCGAAGCACCAGGCCGAAACGGTGGCGCGCACGTCGGTGAAGCCGGCTTCACGCGCCCACGAGAGCAGCTTGCGCCCCGCGTCCGGCTCACCGCCGTTGTGCCGGGCCACCCGGTGGTACAGGGCCAGCCACTCGTCGAGGGCGGGGACCTCCGGGTGCCACGTCATGGCCGCGTAGTCCGCGTCACGCGCGGCCACGAACCCGCCCGGCCGGCAGACCCGCCGCATCTCCCGCAGCGCCGCGACCGGATCGGCGAGATGCTGGAGCACCTGATGGGCGTGCACCACGTCGAAGGCCCCGTCCGGGTACCCGAGGGCGTAGACGTCGCCGACCCGAAAGTCCACTGTGGCCGTTCGCGGCGCGGTGTCGAGCGCGCCGGCGGCGGCGTCGATGCCGACGACCTTGCCAGGGGCCACGCGCGCGGCGAGGTCGAGCGTGATCGTGCCCGGACCACAGCCGACGTCGAGCAGCGACATCCCCGGCCGTAGCTCGCCGAGCAGGTAGCCCGCCGAGTTCTCCGCCGTACGCCACCGGTGCGACCGCAACACCGCCTCGTGATGCCCATGCGTGTAAACCATGCGTCGACCCTATGCGCCGTTCCCACTTTCCGAGATCTTCTTCTCACATCGTGGGCATAGGCGCGGCGTCGTCCACACCCTCGGATGGCCCACCGTGCGCAACGGCCTTGACGCGGCGCCGGATCGCCGTCGACGCGGAATCTTGAAGTAGTTGTTGCTGCTCCACTTTCGCGCTTGTGCGCGCGATGTCTCACCTCGGCGAGGCATCGCGCTCAAACTTGCCGAGCTAGGGCGAAATACCGACCCCAACTCGGCAAGTTCTCCGCGGCTTCCGCGCGGCAACGGACACATCACCACACGTCGCGGCGACGAACGATGCGTCGCGGACGGCGCGTTGCCGGCCGCGGCGCAGGGCGGTAGCAGCGCGGGCAGGGAGGGTCGGGCCGCGCGCCGCGGCGCCGCCGGATCGCCCTACTCGACGACGTCGATCAAGGAGATGTGCATGGATCAAGGGCGAACGCACGCGGAAATGAGATCGAACCACGTGCATTTGTCCTTGATCGGCGGGGACTGGGGATTTAAGGACCCGGTTGTGATCTGCGTTCTGTTCGGGTGGGGTCTACATAGGAGCGG
>NZ_JAIBNX010000284.1 GCF_026130045.1 Micromonospora sp. CPCC 205371 | reverse complement strand
GCCGTCGAGGTCGACGCGGACGTCGACGCGGGATGGGTCCGCCTGTCCCAGGCGGTCGCCGTCGAGCCAGGCCGGCCGGCGAGCACGACCGCCCCCGCCCGCCGGTGGCGCGCGGCGCTGCGCAGCCCAGTGGTCGCCGGTTTCGCCGCCGTCGCGCTGCTGGCTGGAGCCAGTGCCGCGGCCGCAACGGACTGGTTCCAGATCTTCCGCGCCGAACAGATCGCCCCGGTCACCGCCCCCGAGGCCGACCTGGTGAGGCTGCCCGAGCTGGACGCCTTCGGCACGGTCGAGGTGACCGAGCCGGTCGACATCAACAAGGTCGCCGACGCCGACGCCGCGGAGAAGGCCAGCGGCCTGTCCGTGCCGCGGGTGGGTAAGCTGCCGCGCGGCGTGACGGGAGAGCCCGCGTACCACGTCGCCGCACCGGCCAGTGCGCTCTTCACCTTCTCGGTGGAGAAGGCCAAGCAGACCGTCGCGGCGTCTGGCCACACGCTGCCGCCGCCTCCACCGGGCCTGGACGGCAGCCAGTTCCGGTTCACCGCCGGTCCGGCGTTCGCGGCGGTCTGGGCGGAGAATCGTCCCCTGCCATCCATGATCGTGGCCCGCGCGGTCGCGCCCACCGCGTACTCCTCGGGCGTCCCGTTCGAGACGGCCCGCGACTACGTGCTGTCCCTGCCCGGACTGCCGGAGAACGTCGCCTCGCAGCTACGTGGCTTCTCCGGCGACGGGACGACGCTGCCCCTGTTCGTATCGGCCGACGAGATGACCAGTTCGCCGGCCGACATCAACGGCGTACCGGCCACGGTGCTCGCCTCCCGAGACGGCCTGATGGCCGCCGTGGTCTGGGTGGACGACGGTGTCGTCACCGCGGTGGCCGGCTCACTGACCGCCGACGAGGTGCTGTCGGTGGCGCGCGGGCTGCGGTGGGACCGGTGACCGGCCCGTCCCTGGAGGCGGCATCCCTGGAGCCGGCCCAGCGGCTGCTCGCCGACCTGCCCTCGGCACCGGCGGTGTGGTGCTCGGGCCTGCGCAAGCGGTACCGGCGCCGCATCGCGGTCGACGGCGTCTCCTTCACCGTCGGCCGCGGCGAGGTGCTGGGCCTGCTCGGGCCGAACGGCGCCGGCAAGACCACCGTCATCAAGATGCTGCTCGGCCTGGTGCGGCCCGACGCGGGCGAAGTACTGCTGCTCGGCCAGGCGGCCAAGGACCCGCGGGCCAGGGCCCGCGTGGGTTACCTGCCAGAGCTCTTCCGGTACCAGCCGTGGCTGACCGCCGCCGAGGTGCTGGCCCTGCACGTACGCCTCGCGGGCGTCACCGTGCCGGACGCCGAGCGGCGCGAGTGCCTTGCCATCGTCGGGCTCGCCGACCGCGCCGGTGACCGTGTAGGCGGCTTCTCCAAGGGCATGCAGCAGCGCCTCGGGCTTGCCGTCGCGCTGGTGGCCCGCCCGGAGCTCGTCATCCTCGACGAGCCGACCAGCGCCCTCGACCCGCTCGGCCGGGCCGACGTGCGAGACCTGCTGCTGTCCCTCAAGGACCGCAACGTCGCCGTACTGCTCAACTCGCACCTCATCGGCGAGGTCGAGCGCGTCTGCGACCGGGTCGTCATCCTCGACAAGGGACAGATCTCAGCGTCCGGCACCCTCGCGGAGCTGCTCGGCCAGCGCGAGGTGCGGCTGCGGCTCGACGGGGTGGACGCGCGGGCGGAGGCCAGGCTGTCCGCCGCGGGCCGGCTCACCCGCAGCGGCGACTCGTTCACCGTCGCGCTCCCTGCCGAGCAGGACAGCACCACGGTTCCGGACCTCGTGGCCGACCTGGTTGGCCTCGGGGTGCGCGTGCACTCCGTCGAGCCCGGACGGATCAGCCTCGAAGAACGCCTGCTCGACATCCTCCGCACCGGAGCGTCCTCATGATCGTCCGTACCGTCACCACCGTCGCCGCCCTCACGCTGCGGGAGGCCGCACGCCGGCGGGTGCTGCGCTCCCTCGCCGTGATGACGGTCGCCCTGCTCTCGCTCAGCGCCTGGGGCTTCTCCCGGCTCGACGCCGAGTTCGGCGGGTTCACCTCGGGAGAGGCCAGGGTGGCCGGCTCCACCGTGCTGAACCTCGTGATGTTCGGCCTGAGCCTGATCGCGGCGCTCGGCACGGCCTTCCTGGCCGGTCCCACCCTGTCCGGAGAGGTCGAGTCCGGGACCGCGCTGGCGATCCTGGCCCGGCCGGTGCGCCGCTCGGCGGTACTGGTCGGCAAGTGGCTGGGCCTCGTGGCGTTCGGCAGCGGCTTCGTGGCCGTGGCCGGGCTGGCCCAGCTCCTCATCGTCCGGGTCACCATGGACTACTGGCCACCGCGACCGGTGACCGGCCTGGCGCTGCTCGCGGTACAGACCGCGGCACTGCTCACCCTGGGCCTGCTGCTGTCCACCGCGGTCTCGCCGATGGCGTCCGGCATCGTGGCCGTCGGCCTCTTCGGCGCCACGTGGATCGCCGGCGTGGTCGGCTCCGTCGGCGAGGCCCTAGACAACGACAGCGTGGCGCGGGTCGGCACCGTCTCCCGGATGCTGCTGCCGACCGACGGCCTGTGGCGCGGTGCCATGAACTCGTTCCAGGATCCGGCGTTGCTGTTGCAGGCCGGCTCCGGCATCGGGGAGTCCCCGTTCCTGAGCATGGCCCCGCTCACCACCACGTACCTGGCGTGGACCGGCCTCTGGATCGCCGTCGTGCTCGGGCTCGCGGCCGTCGCCTTCCAGCGCCGCGACCTGTAGGCGTATCAGGCGGTCAGGTGCTTCTCCAGGTACCTTACTGGGTCACCCCGGCAGTGGATCAGTCGCAGAACATATGCCGCAATCCGGGCCGAGATCTTGCCAGATCGATCGATGTCGTCCTATTCTCGCGGCGGAAAGCGCTTTCCTCTGTGCGATAGGTCGGCAGCCTCCGGCGGCCGTCGAAATGACCCACGCATTTCCTTTTCGAAGACCCAGAGTGAGGCAACGATGAGACGACCAGTCGCATTGCGACTCTATGCGGCGCTGGGCACCACGGCGCTCGTGGCCGCGACCGGTGTGGTGCTGTCGATACCCGAGGCATCGGCGGCGACCGGCGGCGTCACCGGCTACGCGACCCAGAACGGTGGCACCACCGGGGGCGCGGGCGGACAGACGGTGCGGGCCACCACCGGCACGGCGATCCACGCGGCCCTGTGCGGCCGGGCCAGCAGCAGCACCCCGATCATCATCCAGGTCGAGGGGACCATCAACCACGGCAACACCACCAAGGTGTCGGGCGCGAGCTGCAACACCGCCGCGGACGTCATCGAGCTCAAGGAGATCAGCAACGTCACCATCATCGGTGTCGGCGCCGGCGCCGTGTTCGACCAGCTGGGCATCCACATCCGGGACTCCAGCAACATCATCATCCAGAACGTGACCGTCCGGAACGTCAAGAAGTCCGGCTCGCCCCTGTCGAACGGCGGTGACGCCATCGGGATGGAGAGCACCGTACGCAACGTCTGGGTGGATCACGTCACGCTGGAGGCGTCGGGCGGTGAGGCGGAAGGGTTCGACGGCCTCTTCGACATGAAGAACAACACGCAGTACGTCACCCTGTCGTACAGCATCCTGCGCAACTCCGGACGTGGCGGCCTCGTCGGCTCCAGCGAGAGCGACCTCGCGAACGGCTTCATCACCTACCACCACAACCTGTACGAGAACATCGACTCCCGCACGCCACTCCTGCGTGGCGGCGTCGCCCACATCTACAACAACTACTACGTGAGCCTCCACGAATCGGGCATCAACTCCCGGGCCGGGGCTCGCGCCAAAGTGGACAACAACTACTTCAAGAACTCCAAGGACGTGCTGGGCACGTTCTACACCGACGCGGCCGGCTACTGGCAGGCGAGCGGCAACATCCTCGACAACGTGACGTGGTCCAGCCCGGGCACCGACACCAACCCCGCTGGCCCCAGCATGCCGTCCAACACCACGGTCAGCATCCCGTACTCGTACACACTGGACGGTGCGAGCTGCGTGCCGACCCTCGTCAGCCAGACAGCGGGCGCCAACAAGGGTCTTCAGGTGTCGAACGGCAACTGCGCGGCGCAGACACCGACCGCGGCGCCGACCACCGCCGGGCCGCGGCCGACGACGCCCGCTCCGACAACACCCGGCCCCACCACGCCCGCCCCGACCCAGCCCAGCGGCACCAACCTCAGCATCGGTGCCGGGGCCGACGGCTCCAGCAAGGCCAGCGGCACGAGCTACGGCAACGTGGTGGACGGCAACATGAGCACGTACTGGTCGCCGAGCGGCTCGACCGGCTCCATCTCGGTCAAGTGGGGCTCGGCCACCGCCATTTCCAGGATCAACATCCGGGAGGCGTCCGGCGCCACGGGTGCCATCGGGTCGTGGCGGGTCATCAACCACGACACCGGCGCCGTGCTGACCTCCGGCAGCGGGGCGGGCGTCATCACCTTCGCCCGGACCTCCCTGAAGAAGGTCACCTTCGAGATCACCGGTTCGAGCGCCACGCCGAGGATCGCCGAGTTCGAAACCTACGCCTAACGGCAGCGTCCACTTGGAACGGTGGGCGGTCGTCCGGACCCGGTGCGACGATGGGCCCGTGAACGAGTGCGTCTTCTGCCAGATCGTCGCGGGTCGGTCGCCCGCTTATCGCATTGTCGAGGATGAGCACTGCGTGGCGTTCCTCGACATCGCTCCGGCCAACCCGGGGCACAGTCTGGTCGTCCCGCGCGGGCACGCCCGAAACCTGTGGGAGATCTCCGAAGAGACCCACGGGCACGTCGCGCGCATGGTGCACCGCGTCGCCGCGCTGCTGAGAGCGGCACTCGCTCCCGACGGCATAAACGTCAACCACTCCACCGGCGAGGCCGCGGGCCAGGACGTCTTTCACTACCATTCCCACGTGATTCCGCGCTGGCGCGGTGACGCCCTCCGACCGATGTGGAGCGCCTCCCGAGCCTCGACTCAGGCGCTCGAAGGAGTGTGGGCACGCGTGACAGCCGGCCGTCGCACCATGTAGATGTCGATCGGATCTCGACCCTCCACAGTAAACCCGTGGCGCTCGTAGAGTCGCCGAGCGGCGCTGCCCTGCAAGACATTCAGGCGCACGACCGCGCCGGGGGCCTCCCCCCGCGCGACCAGCGCGCGAAGCACGGCCGGACCGACTCCCCGCCCCTGGAGGCCGGGGGCCAGATAGAAATGCTCCAACCACAGCCCGTCGTCCGCCGGGCGCACGGTGACGCAGCCCGCGAAGGCGCCGTCGGCCACGATGACCGACGTGTACCGCTCGGAGAACGAATCGCGCAGCCGCTGCCGGACCCGGTGCTCGTCGAACCGACCCAACCGCTCCAAGTCGGGCCGCATCACCGTCGCCCGAAGCTCCGCGATCGCCTCGACATCGGCCGCCGTCGCCGACCGCAGCCCCCATTCCGCGACGGAAGTATCTCAGTGGCCGCCCTCGCCCACCCACGAGCCGCCTTCGCCGTGACGGTGGTCGCACCCTCGCCGGGAGCGCGGCGCCGCGACGTCGCCCTAGCGCCACGCGCCGACCCACCGGCGGCGATCAAGGAGATCCGCATGGATCAAGGGCAAACGCACGCGGTTTCGCGATCGAATCACGTGCATTCGCCCTTGATCGACGGGAGAAAACGGGCGCGGGGCGCGGTTAGGGCTTTCGTGCTCGGTGAAGGACCTGGCCGTGGCGCTGCACCTGGACTATGGCACGCTCACGCCGCTACTCAAGCGGCTGGAGGCCGCCGGGTACCTCACCCGCCAGCGCCGCCGCGAGGACGAGCGCGCCGTCGACATCGTCCTCACCACCGAAGGCCGCGCGCTGCGCGAGCGCGCCCGGCCGATCCCGCCGGCGTCCTGGCGGGGGATGGCCCCGCCCCCCGACGAGACCGCGACGCTGCGCGGCTTGCTGCGCAAGCCCCCGACCTCGGTCAGCGCAGCGGCGGGAGCCGCTGCGGCCGGCTGAGCACATCGCGGAAGAGGTCGCCCTTCGCCGCCACGCGCGCCACGATGTTCCTGATCGTGTACCCGTCTGGCGTGAGCCGCGGATCGTCGAGTTCGTCCCAGTCGATCGGCGCCGAGACGGGGGCACCCGCGGCGGGCCGAGGACTGTACGGGGCGACCAGCGTCTTGTTGACCGCGTTCTGCGTGTAGTCGAGCCGCGCCTTGCCGCCCCGCTCGTCCACCTGCCATTTCCAGCTCACGAGCTCCGGCACGAGCGCGCCGACGGTACGCGACAGCTTCTCCACCCAGGCGCGGGTGGCGGCGAAGTCCGGGCCGGGCGCCACCGGTACCCAGATCTGGATGCCCCGCCGACCGGTGAGCTTGGGCCGCGCGCAGACGCCGAGGTGGTCGAAGGCCGTGCGGTGCAGCCGTGCCAGGGTGAGCACGTCGTCGAAGCTCGTCGCGGGACCGGGGTCGAGGTCGACCAGCGCGTACGTCGGCTTGTCCGGGGCGTCGATCCGGGACGTCCACGCGTGCCATTCGAGCGCGCCGAAGTTCGCGGCCCAGACGAGCGCGGCGGGCTCGTCGACGACGAGGTACGTCTGCGTCTCACCCGGGTCGGCGTCGGGGTTGGTCCAGCGGGGCAGCCAGTCGGGCGCGTGGTCGGGCAGTTCCTTGTGCCAGAACCCCTTCGTATGGGCGCCGTTCGGGTATCGGTGCATGTTGAGCGCGCGGCCGGTCAGGTAAGGCAGGGCGACGGGCGCGATCTGTGCGGTGTACCGGAGGAATTCCCGCTTCGTGATCGGTGCCTCCCCTTCTCTTGCAGGGAAGAGCACCTTGTCGAGGTTCGTGACGCGCAGGTCGCGCCCGAAGACGTGCCACGTACCCCCGGCCCGCAGCGCGTCCAGTCCACTGAGGTCCACAGCCCCTGGGGACACTGCCTTTTGGGGCACAGCTTTTAGGGGCACCGCTTTTAGGGGCACAGCCGCGGTCGCCGCTGGCAGGTCTGAGCGCCACATCAGGTCCGGGTCCGCCTTGACCTCATCGTTGGTGCGGCCACTGCGCACGGAGCGCGGATGGTCCTCCGGGTCCCAACCGTCCACAGCGGACTCGTCGCGCTTGTGCAGCAGCAGCCAGTCCTTGTCCTTGGTGTGCACCAGCACGAATCGGCCCCGCAGCTTCTCGCCGTACAGGTCCAGGTGCAGTTCACCGGCGTCCAAAGCGGACAGTGGGTCGTCCGTGTCGTGTGGCTCCCAGGTGCCGGCGTCCCACACGATCACGTCGCCGCCCCCGTACTCCCCCGCCGGGATGACGCCCTCGAAATCGATGTACTCGATCGGGTGGTCCTCCACCCGGAACGCGGCCCGGCGCACCTTCGGATCCAGCGTCGGGCCCTTCGGCACCGCCCAGCTCACCAGTACCCCGGCGATCTCCAGCCGGAAGTCGTAGTGCAGCCGGCGCGCCCGGTGCCGCTGCACGACAAACCGCCCCCTGTTTTCGACGGGCGCGGCACTCTTTGTGGCCCCGGCACCCTTCCTGGACCCGGCACCCTTTGTCGACCCGGCACCTTTTGTCGACCCGGCACCTTTTGTGGAGCCGGCACCTTTTGTGGAGCCGGCACCCTTTGTGGAGCCGGCACCCTTTGTGGAGCCGGCACCCTTTGTGGAGCCGGCACCCGACGGCTCCGGTGTCCGCGCGAAGTCCCGCTTCCGCCGGTAAGGGTCGAGCCGATCCATGAGTCCGTATTACCCCACGGGCACGCGCCAAGACATCGTCGCCGCATTGCCGGCTGTCGTCGGCGGAACGCACTCGGCGGCTTCGTCCGGACGGCCTAGCTGACGGACCCGCGCCAGTAGACCCCGTCGGGTGCCTTGTCCGGGCGGAGGCCCCGCCAGCTCGGGTGCCGGAGCCGGCCGTCCGGGGTGAGCGTCCGATACACCACCTCCGCGACCAGCACCGGCTCGACCCACTGCGCGTCCCGGCTGTGCTCGCGCGGGGCCGGCACGTCAAGCGGCGACACGTCGATGGCCAACGGCTCCAGCTGACCAGCCAGGTCACGCAGCGCCGCCTCGGTGAACCCGGTGCCGACATGGCCGACATACGCCATCCGCCCCTGCTCGTCGTACGCGCCCAGCATCACCGAGCCGATCATGCCGAGCCGCCGGCCCGCGCCAGGTTTCCACCCGCACACGATCACCTCGGCGGTCCGCTCCAACGCCGTCTTGATCCAGTCCTGCGAGCGCTGTCCCGGCCGGTACGTCGAGGTGAGGCGCTTCGCGACCACGCCCTCCAGCCCGCTCTCGCGGGCTGCCTCCAGCATGTCCGCGCCAGTGGTGCGCTCCGCGCTAAACGAGGGCGGCGCGTACACCAGGCCGCCGCTCAGCCCGATTTGATCGAGCAGCTCACGGCGCCGCGTGTACGGCTCGCCGATCACCGGGCGCCCGTCGAGTTCCAGCACGTCAAAGAGGTACAGGTGGACAGGCACCGACACGACCAGCGTGCTCGACGGCCGGGCGACGTGCATCCTGTGCTGGAGCCGCGCGAACGACGGCGCACCCCGCTCATCCAGAGCGACGATCTCCCCGTCGAGCACCGCCCGCAGCCCCCTGAGCGCGCCGTCCGCCTCTGCGATCTCCGGGTACGAGTTCGTGATGTCCCGCAGATTCCGGCTGGTGAGCCGCGTCCGCCCCCCGCCCGACTCCACGATCGCCCGGACGCCGTCCCACTTGAACTCGTACGCCCAAGGCCCAGCCGGCACCGGACCAGCCACCGCGAGCATCGGCGCGACGGGCCGCTGCAACCCACCGACCACCCCTAGATCATGACCGCCCACACCCGACAATAGGACCATTTCCCCTAAACCCACCCACCCCCTCCCGCGCCCTCGCCTGGACGCCGCCCGCCCCGCCCGCCCACCTGCCCCCCTTCTCGTCGATCAAGGGCAAATGCACGTGGTTCGATCTCATTCCCGCGTGCATTCGCCCTTCATCCCTGCAGATCTCCTTGGTCGACCCGCCGGCCAGGGCCGCCGGCGCGCCCGCCCCGCCCC
>NZ_JAIBNX010000283.1 GCF_026130045.1 Micromonospora sp. CPCC 205371 | reverse complement strand
AGCAGCACGCAGGGGGACAGCAGCGGAGAGATGACCGAAAAGTATGGGTTTTCGGTAGTCGCCGCGAGCAGCGTGACCACGCGACCCTCGACGGCTGAGAGCAGCGAGTCCTGCTGCGTCTTGCTGAAGCGGTGCACCTCGTCGATGAACAGCACCGTCGGGCGCCCACCGGCCCGGCGTTCGCGGCGGGCCGTGTCGATCACCGCGCGCACGTCCTTGACCCCCGCCGACAGCGCCGACAGCGCCACGAACCGGCGGTCCGTCGCGCCCGCCACCAGGTGCGCGATCGTGGTCTTGCCGCTGCCGGGCGGCCCCCAAAGAATCACCGACATGGGTGACGCGCCGCTGACCAACTGGCGCAGCGGCGCGCCGGGTGCGAGCAGGTGGTCCTGCCCGATCAGTTCGTCGATCGAGGCGGGACGCATGCGCACCGGGAGCGGCGAGTCGGCGCGGGGAGGTGTGAAGCCGCCGACGTCACCGCCCCCGGCAGGTGCTGTGCGCACGCCGGTGTCGGCAATAGAGAACAGGCCATCGGGCTCCATTACCGAAAGACACTACCGGCCGGATCTCCAACGCCCGAAATGTCGCGAATGCTATCCGCGACCCGGACGGCGGCCGCGGTACCACCTGCCACCGCCGGTGCCGGGCCCACGGCCGACGCCCGCGAAGTACAGCGCGAGGGCGAACAAACCGATGAGTACGAGGGTGTTCCAGTTGAACAGGTCCGGCGCGCCGAGATCCGAGTCGAGCAGGTCCAGCAGCAACGCGAACCCGAAGACTGCCGCCGCGATGATGGCGAGCATCGTGTCCTCCTATCCGGGGGATTCCTGCCGCCGTATGTACCCCTCGTCACACCCCGCCAAGCGTCCACCGTGGACATTTCTGTGATCTCAGCGATACTCGCCCCGCCCGGTGACACCCCGTACACACGCACCACCACGGGCGAGGCCCCGCGCGTCATGGCCGCCCCGCGCGGCATAGCGCCCTGGCTTCCGTCGATCAAGGGCAAATGCACGTGGTTTAGAGATCCAACCGCGTGCATGTGGCCTTGTCCGACGAGGATGGCCTTGATCGGCGGGCCGGCCCTGTCGATACAGGGCCTGGAGCGGCGGCAGAGGCCGCGCGGCGCGGACGCGTCGGGTGTCGCGGCGTCCGCACGACGGCGCTTGGCCGGGGCGCGACAGCTTGTGAGGCATAGCGGGATCTTGCGCCCGGGAGGTATCCGGACATAACTGGGCACAAGATCCCGGCCCGTCCAGACCAGGCCACCAAGAAGCCGCCACGCGGCGTGAGTGCGGCGGCGGCGCACCGCGCGGGGCCCGCCGTATCGGAACGGCCGCATCGCCGCCTCAGCCCGGCCTCGACTGCAACGCCGGCGGCTGGCCCAGCCCCAGCGTCGGCGCCACCGATCAAGGAGATCTACATGGATCAAGGGCGAATGCACGCGGAAAAGAGATCCAACCACGTGCATTCGCCCTTGATCGACGCGGGCCGCGGGGCGCAGGCGCCGCCGCCCTGAGGTGGCTGGTCCGGTGCGTTACCGGGTGGGCTCGACTGGGGCGGCCGTCCCGGCCGTGCCGGGTGCGGGGGTGCCGGGTGCGGGCTTGGGCTTGGCGTCGACGCCGGCCTCGGTGCGCTGCTGGGCGGTGATCGGCGTCGGGGCGCCGGTCAGCGGGTCGAAGCCGCCGCGGGTCTTGGGGAACGCGATCACCTCGCGGATCGAGTCGGCGCCGGCGAGGAGCATGCAGACCCGGTCCCAGCCGAACGCGATGCCCGCGTGCGGCGGGGGCCCGTACTTGAAGGCCTCCAGCAGGAAGCCGAACTTGTCGTTCGCCTCGTCGGGCGTGATGCCGAGCAGGTCGAAGACGCGGCGCTGCACGTCGCCGCGGTGGATACGGACCGAGCCGCCGCCGATCTCGTTGCCGTTGCAGACGATGTCGTACGCGTACGCCAGCGCCCGGTCGGGGGCGTGCTCGAAACCGTCGACCCACTCCGAGTTCGGCGACGTGAAGGGGTGGTGGACGGCCGTCCACCCACCGTCGTCGGTGGCCTCGAACATGGGCGCGTCGACGACCCAGCAGAACGCCCACGCCTCCTCGTCGACGAGCCCGGCGCGGCGAGCGATCTCGATGCGGGCGGCACCGAGCAGCTCCTGCGCCTCACGGGTGTTCGTCGAGGCGGCGAAGAAGATCGCGTCGCCGGGCTTGGCGCCGACCGCATCGGCGAGCCCGGACAGGTGGGCCTCGCTGAGGTTCTTGGCGACCGGACCGCGCGCCTCGCCCGTCTCGGCGTCGAGCACCACGTACGCCAGGCCGCGCGCGCCCCGCGCCTTGGCCCACTCCTGCCAGCCGTCAAGCTCCTTGCGGCTCTGACCGGCGCCACCCGGCATGACCACGGCGCCGACATAGCCGCCGGCCTCGATGGCGCCCGCGAAGACCCGGAACTCGGTGCCGCGCAGGTAGTCGGTCAGCTCGGTCAGCTCGACGCCGTACCGCAGGTCGGGCTTGTCGGACCCGTACCGCGCCATCGCGTCGTGCCAGGTGATCCGCGGGATCGGCCGGGTGATCTCGTACCCGATCGTCTCCTTCCACAGCGCCCCGACGATCGCCTCGCCGAGCTCGATCACATCGTCCTGCGTGACGAACGACATCTCGATGTCGAGCTGCGTGAACTCGGGCTGCCGGTCGGCGCGGAAGTCTTCGTCGCGGTAGCAGCGGGCGATCTGGTAATACCGCTCCATGCCACCGACCATCAGCAGCTGCTTGAACAGCTGCGGCGACTGCGGCAGGGCGTACCAGGCGCCGGGCTGGAGCCGCACGGGCACCAGGAAGTCGCGGGCGCCCTCGGGCGTCGACCGGGTCAGCGTCGGCGTCTCGATCTCGACGAAGTCGCGCGCGTGCAGCACGGAGCGGGCGACCTGGTTGACCTGGGAGCGCATCCGCAGGGCCCGCGCCGGGCCGCTGCGTCGCAGGTCGAGGTACCGGTACTTGAGGCGGATGTCGTCACCGGCGTCGACGTGGTCGTCGACCGGCACCGGCAGCGGCGCCGCCTCGGAGAGGATCTCCAGGACACTCGCGGTGACCTCTATCTCGCCGGTGGGCAGCTCGGGGTTTTCGTTGCCCTCCGGACGGCGCTCGACGGCACCGATGACCTTGACGCAGTACTCGTTGCGCAACGCGTGCGCCACCTGCATGTCTTCGCGGAACACGACCTGTACGACGCCGGACGCGTCGCGCAGGTCGACGAAGATCACTCCCCCGTGGTCGCGCCGGCGGGCCACCCACCCGGCGAGCGTCACCGTCGTGCCGGCGTCCGAGGCGCGCAGCTTGCCGGCGTCATGGGTACGGATCACGGGAGCGTCTCCTTAGCTAACGGGATTGCCCCGACATTCTGTCAGGCGTGCCCGGTAGCGACCGCGCCACCCGCCGTCAGCGTGGAATGTTCCACGCCATGGCCTTGGGGTCGGGCGCAGCTCATCAGTTCCTGACGCACGCGCTGCGTAACATGTCGGCAACGGATGGGTGGCACGATCCGGCCCGGAGGTGTTCGAGTGTTTCTGACGCGCCATGAGCAGGATCGATTGCTGATCCACGTCGCCGCCGACGTGGCCCAGAAGCGCCGAGACCGCGGTCTCAAGCTCAACTATCCAGAAGCGACCGCGATAATCACGGCTTTTCTGCTGGAGGCGGCCCGCGACGGGCGCACCGTCAGCGAGCTCATGGAGGCGGGACGGCAGGTGCTGACGCGCGACGACGTGCTCGACGGCGTGCCGGAGATGCTGGTCGAGGTGCAGGTCGAGGCGACGTTCCCCGATGGGACGAAGCTCATCACGGTCCACGAGCCGATCCCATGATCCCCGGAGAGATCATCCCCGGCGAGGGGGAGGTCGAGATCAACGCCGGCCGGCCCGTGCTGTCGCTCGCGGTGACGAACACCGGCGACCGGCCGATCCAGGTTGGCTCGCACTACCACTTCGCCGACGCGAACTCGGCGCTCCGCTTCGACCGCGCGGCGGCCCAGGGGCACCGGCTGGGAGTGCCTGCGGGCACCTCCGTCAGGTTCGAGCCCGGCGTGCCGCGCGACGTCGAGCTGGTCCCCCTCGCCGGCCTCCGCGTCGTGCCCGGCCTGGCGAGGCGGGACACATGAGGATCGACCGGCGGCGATACATCAGCCTCTACGGGCCGACCACCGGCGACCGCATCCGGCTCGCCGACACCAACCTGCTGATCGAGGTCGAGGAAGACCGCAGCGCAGGCGGCGACGAGGCGGTCTTCGGCGGCGGCAAGGTGATCCGCGAGTCGATGGGCCAGTCGCGGGCGACGCGCGCCGAGGGCACCCCCGACACGGTGATCACCGGCGCGGTGGTGCTCGACCACTGGGGCATCGTGAAGGCCGACGTCGGCATCCGTGACGGGCGCATCGTGGCGCTGGGCAAGGCCGGCAACCCAGACACGATGGACGGCGTGCACCCCGACCTGGTGATCGGGCCGGGCACCGAGGTGATCGCCGGCAACGGAAAGATCCTGACCGCAGGCGCGATCGACAGCCACGTCCACTTGATCTGCCCGCAGATCCTCGAAGAGGCGCTCGGCAGCGGCATCACCACGATCCTGGGTGGCGGCACCGGCCCGGCCGAGGGCTCCAAGGCCACCACGGTCACCCCGAACTCGTGGCACCTGGCGCGGATGCTGGAGTCGATCGACTCCTGGCCGGTCAACGTCATGCTGCTCGGCAAGGGCAACACGGTCAGCGAAGAGTCGATGTGGGAGCAGCTGCGCGGCGGCGCGGGCGGGTTCAAGCTGCACGAAGACTGGGGCACCACTCCCGCGGCGATCGACGCGTGCCTGCGGGTCGCCGACGCGTCGGGCGTGCAGGTCAACATCCACACCGACACGCTCAACGAGGCCGGCTTCGTCGAAGACACCCTGCGCGCGATCGGCGGCCGGGCGATCCACGCATACCACACCGAGGGCGCCGGCGGCGGCCACGCGCCCGACATCATCACGGTCGCCTCCCACCCGAACGTGCTGCCCTCGTCGACCAACCCGACCCGGCCGTACACGCGCAACACGCTCGACGAGCACCTCGACATGCTGATGGTCTGCCACCACCTCAACCCGGCCGTGCCGGAAGACCTGGCGTTCGCGGAGAGCCGCATCCGGCCCAGCACGATGGCCGCCGAAGACGTCCTGCACGACCTCGGCGCGATCTCGATGATCGGCTCGGATTCCCAGGCGATGGGCCGGGTCGGCGAGGTCGTCCTGCGCACCTGGCAGACCGCGCACGTCATGAAGGACCGGCGGGGCGCCCTGCCCGGCGACAGCGCCGCCGACAACCAGCGCGCCAAGCGATACGTCGCCAAGTACACGATCTGCCCGGCGGTGGCGCACGGCATCGAGGGCGAGGTCGGGTCGGTCGAGCCCGGCAAGCTCGCCGACCTGGTGCTGTGGGATCCGGCGTTCTTCGGCGTGCGGCCGCACCTAGTGATCAAGGGCGGCCTGATCGCGTGGGCGCAGATGGGCGACGCGAACGCCTCGATCCCGACGCCGCAGCCGGTGCTCCCCCGGCCGATGTTCGGCGCCTATGGCGCCGCGCCAGCGGCGACGAGCGTCGCCTTCGTCGCCCCGGCGGCGATCGACGACGGGCTCGCGGGCCGGCTCGCGGTCGCGCGCCGCCTGGTGCCGGTGGCGAGCGTACGGTCGCGCGGCAAAGCCGACATGCCGCTCAACGACGCGATGCCGCGGATCGAGGTCGAACCCGACACGTTCACGGTGCGGGTCGACGGCGAGGTGATCGAGCCGAAACCGGTGACCGAGCTGCCGATGGCCCAGCGGTACTTCCTGTTCTGATGTCGCTCACTTCGCTGCTGCTGCTCGCCGACGGCCGGTTCCCGTCCGGCGGGCACGCGCACTCGGGCGGGCTGGAGGCGGCGGTGACCGCACGCCGGGTTACCGACATCGAGTCGCTCCGGGCGTTCCTCAGTGGACGGTTGGCCACCACGGGGCTGGTGTCGGCGGCGTTCGCGGCCGCGGCGTGCCACTCCACTGTGGATGCTGGAGCGCTGGACGCGGGGCTGGACGCGCGCACCCCCTCCCCCGCGCTGCGTCGCGCATCCCGAGCACAGGGCCGGGCGCTGCTGCGCGCCGGCCGCCAGATGTGGCCGGTACCGGCGCTCAACCCCAGCCCGCATCAGCCCGTCGCGCTCGGCGTGGTCGCGGCCGCCGCGGGCCTCGACCACACACAGGCGGCACTGGCCGCCGCCTACGGCACGATCACCGGACCCGCCAGCGCCGCCGTGCGCCTGCTCGGGCTTGATCCGTACCGGGTACACGCCCTGCTCGCCGGCATGGCGACCGGCTGTGAGACGGTGGCCGCAGAGGCCGCCGCACACGCCGGCTCGCCGGTCGACGACCTGCCCGCCGCGTCAGCGCCGTTGCTGGACGCCGGTGCCGAGATCCACGCGCGCTGGGAGGTGCGTCTCTTTGCCAGCTGAACACCCTCACCCCGACCCCCACGCTCCCTTGGTCGCCGGCCCCCGTGCCCTGCGGGTGGGCATCGGCGGGCCGGTCGGCTCGGGCAAGACGGCCCTGGTCGCCGCGCTGTGCCGGACCCTGGCCAGCGAGCTGCGCCTGGCCGTCGTGACCAACGACATCTACACCACCGAAGACGCGGATTTCCTGCTGCGCAACGGCGTACTGCCAGCGGAGCGGATCAAGGCGGTCGAGACCGGTTGCTGCCCGCATACCGCGATCCGCGACGACATCTCCGCCAACCTCGACGCGGTCGAAGACCTCGAAGCCGAGTTGGGGCCACTGGATCTTGTGCTGGTGGAGAGCGGCGGTGACAACCTGACCGCGACGTTCAGCAAGGGGCTGGTCGATCAGCAGATCTTCGTCGTCGACGTGGCGGGCGGCGACAAGGTGCCGCGCAAGGGTGGCCCGGGTGTCACGTCGGCGGACCTGCTGGTGGTAAACAAGACCGACCTGGCTCCACTGGTCGGTGCCGACCTCTCCGTGATGGCCCGCGACGCCGAGGCCCGCCGGGGCGCGCTGCCGACGGTGTTCCTGTCGCTCGTCGAAGACCCATCCGCCAAGCCCGTCGCCGACTGGGTCCGCGCCCTGATCCACCCGTGAGAGCCACCGCCCGGATCGTGGCGGTCGCGGGCGGCGGCCGCACGCGGCTGGCGACCATGAGGTCCGAGCCGCCGCTCGTGCTCCGCCGCACCGGGCCGGAGACGGTGCATCTCGTCGGCGGCGCGGCCGGACCGCTGGGCGGCGACCGGCTGCGCGTCGAGGTCGAGGTGGGGCCGGGCGCGCGCCTCTGCCTGCGCACCGTCGCCGCTTCGCTAGCGCTGCCCGGCGCCAGCGGCGGGGCGTCACTGCTGGAGGTCTATGCGACCGTGGCGGGTGGCGGGCGGCTGCGGTGGCTGCCCGAGCCGCTGATCGCCGCGCGCGGCTGCGACCACGTCGCACACTCCACAGTGGAGCTTGCCGCTGGCGCCGCGCTGGTGTGGCGCGAGGAGCTGGTCTGCGGCCGGCACGGCGAGCAGCCCGGCGACGCGCGCCTCGACACGACCGTGCGCTACGCGGGCGGTACCCTCATGCGCCAGGAAGTGGCGGTCGGACCGCGCGCCGCTGGCTGGGACGGCCCGGCGGTGCTGGGCGGCGGCCGCGCCACCGGCTCGCTGCTGGTGGTCGACCCGGCCTGGGCCGACAAGCCGCCGGAGCCCGCGGTGCTCGGCCCGGCCGCGGCGTTCATGCCGCTCGTGGGCCCGGCGGCGCTCGCGACCGCGACCGGCGCCGACCTCCGCGAGGTCCGCGCTGCCCTCGACGCCTGCCTACCCGACGACGTATGAGATGGCGTACTTCCCCTTGCCGACCGAGCGTCTGAGGGTCTTTTCGATCGCGCGAACATCGTCGTAAGGCCCCTGGACGAAGGTCGGCACGCCGTCCGACCCGAACGTGATGTCACTCGGTCCGGTCCACGGTCCAAGGAGATCCGCGGCGGGCGCGAAGTCGGGGTGCGGCTCGAAGCCGAGTCCACGGGCGTAGTCGACGGCACCGAACACCACATGCCGCGCCTGCTCCAGTGGTATGGCGAGCGGCCCGCCGTCATACGTGGCGTAGTAGTTGGCGACCAACTCGCGCAGATCGCGCTCGTTCATCGCCTCCACAAGGGCGTTCTTGACACCCAGACAGTAGACGTCGACCAGGTACCCGCCGACCTGGAGCTTGGAGCTGTGCCGCGGCCTGCGGGCGACGAGCACGGCCGCGAGCCCGCGAGTCGTCAGGTCGGGCACGTCAACGTCCACCCACTCGGGGTGGCCGTGGACGGTGAGCCCGTCGCTCCAGCCGCCACTGATCCAGCAGCCGACAAGCTCCGCTGCCGGCGCCGGCGCGTCGCTGGTCTCGGCGGCGGCCCGGATGAGGGGCGCCACCTCGGCCGGCGTCATGCCGAGCGCACGGGCGATTGCCTTGGGCGGCGCGCCCTTCGCGCGCATCTCACGCACCCGTTCCAGGGTCTCGTCGTCAGTCACCGCGACATCATGCCGCACGCCCGACCAGGGTGCTTGATTTGACCCACGCGGGCGCGAACCTTCACGCGTATGGTCGACATCTATATAGGAGGAGGTCGTTCTCACCCACGGGAGGATTTGATGAGAACACGCACCGCCGCGGCGGCCCTTGCCGCCCTCGGAGCCTTGGCAATCTTCGCCCCACCCGCCGCGGCCGCGCCGGCAGCCGCCGACAACGAAGTGCGGATCTACAGCCCGAGCGGCGTGATCCTGGTGGATTGCGGCTCGGTCGGCCCGGGCCTGCCCACCCACCCGCACCAGAAAGAGGTGTGCTCGGAGATCAGCGACGCCAAGGGCGACATCGCTTCCATCCCGCCGCTGCCGGGTCAGGGCTGCACCGACGTGTGGGACCCGGTGCTGATCGGCGTCACCGGGCGCATGGATGGCAAGGAGATCCTGTTCAGCGAGTTCCAGTCGAACGAGGGCTGCGCGGCCATCTCGCACGGCCACGTCTTCCTGTACTAGGTCGGCTCGGGATGGCGGTGCGTTGAGGGCACCGGTATCCGCCTGGTCCCGCACGGCGCACGGACGCGCGGCGCGCGGCGATCAAGGAGATTTCCACTGGGGATTTAAGGACCCGGTTGTGATCTGCGTTCTGTTCGGGTGGGGTCTACATAGGAGCGG
>NZ_JAIBNX010000282.1 GCF_026130045.1 Micromonospora sp. CPCC 205371 | reverse complement strand
CTGGCACGCCACGCCCGCGGCCGCCGGCGAGCCGGCGGGACCGCTGCGCGTCGGCGAGGTGCGGATCGCGGGCGCGCCGCCGGTCCCGGCGCTCGTGCCGCTGCTCGACCGCGGGCACCTCGCACTCACCGGCGAGCACACCGACGGCATCGTCAGTACCGTGCTGCTGCGCGCGCTGGGACGCACCCGGCCCGGGCAGGTGCGGCTGACCGGGTACGACCCGGAGCGGCTCGGCGGCGGGTTGGCGGGGTTCGCGCCGCTGGCCCCCGCGGGCCTGCTGACCTTCGTCGGGCCGGGCGGGCTGACCGGGCTCCTCGACGACCTTGTCGAACACATCCGGCGGATCAACGAGAACGTGCTCGCCGGCGACTATGCCTCGTTGCGAGAGATGGCCGCGGCGACCGGACGGCGGCCCGAGCCCTGGCGGGTTGCGGTGCTGCTGGGTGGGGCACACGGCGGGCTCCTCGGCGACGAGCTGTCGCGGCACGAGCGGGCGCAGCTCGACCGCATCCTGCGCGCTGGCGCGGCGTGCGGCGTGCATCTGATCGTGCACGGCATCCCGCTCCCCTCCGTCGTAACCGTCTCCTCCGAGGGGTACGTGTCGGGGTGGGGCACGCTGCCGGTGCGCCTCGACCCGCCGCCGCCCGCCGAGCTGGTCACCGCGACGTGCCGGCGGCTCGCCGAGCGGTACGCCACCGGTCCCACACCCGCGTCCTTCCCCGACCTGCTGCCCGCCGAGATCTGGACGGAGAACTCGGCCGCCGGCCTGACCGCGCCCGTCGGCGACAGCCCCGAAGGGCGGCCAGTAAAGGTCACGCTCTCCGACTACCCTCCGCACGCGCTGATCGCCGGCCCGTCCGGCACCGGCAAGACCAACCTGATCTACGCGTGGATGGGTGCGCTCGCGGCCCGGTACGACCCCGACGAGTTGGAGTTCTACCTGCTCGACTTCAAGGAGGGCGTGTCGTTCGCGCGGTTCGCGCCGGGGCAGCGAGACCCGAGCTGGCTGCCGCACGTGCGGCTGGTCGGCGTCAACGTCAACACCGACCGGGAGTTCGGCCTCGCACTGCTGCGCTTCCTCGGCCGCGAGCTGCGGCGCCGGGCGGACGCCGCCAAGCGGTACGAAGTGACCAAGCTCGCCGAGCTGCGCGCCGAGGACCCCGAAGGGCGGTGGCCGCGGATCGTCGCGGTGATCGACGAGTTCCAGGTGCTGCTGTCCGGACGCGACGCGCTCGCCCAGGAGGCGGCCAACCTGCTCGAAGACCTCGCCCGGCGCGGGCGGTCGCAGGGCATCCACCTGATCCTCGCCTCGCAGGACGTGTCCGGCATCGAGGCGCTGTGGGGGCGGCCGGCACTGGTCGCCCAGTTCACGCTGCGGATCGCCCTGCCCAAGGCGCGGCGCATCCTCGCCGAGACGAACCCGGCGGCCGAAACGCTGCCCCGCCACCACGCGGTCGTCAATGCCGATTCGGGCGCGCTCGACGCCAACCAGATCGTCCGGATACCGGCGGCCGGTGATCGCCGGGTGTGGGGCGAGCTGCAACACCGGCTGTGGCGCGAGCGCCCGGTGTCACTCGGCCCCCCGCGCCCCTCCGACGGGCACGGGGCCCCGGGGTTCCCCTCCTTCGAGGCCCCGGCCTCCGACGGCTCGGCTTTAGGGGGCCCGGCGACGGGCGCCGCTGCGGCGCCCGTGGCCTTGCTTGGTGAGGCGATCGACGTACAGGCGCACGCCGCACGGCTGCCTCTCCCCCGCAGCCCCGGCCGTAACCTGGCCGTCATCGGCACCCAGGTCGACGAGGCGTGCGCGGTGCTCGGCGCCGCCGCCTGGTCCCTCGCACAGCAGCACGCACCCGGCACCGCGCGCTTCTCGGTCGCCTGCCTCGACGCCGACGCCACCGCCACCGTGCGGTGGCTGCACGACGTACTGCCCGCCGACACCGGCTGGTACGACGAGGACAGCCTCGCCGAGGCGCTCCCCACCTGGCAGCCCGACCCGGGGCTCCCCCACTACGTGGTGCTCTTCGCCGCGGACGCCGCCGCGACCCGGCTCGGTATCAAGGCACCCGGCGGCTCGGGCCACGACCACCTGCGCCGGCTCCTCAACACCGGTCCCGAGCGGCGCACCCACGTGCTCGGCTGGTGGCGTGGCGTGGCCCGCCTCCGCGACACCCTCGGCGGCCCCGGATCGCGCACCGACTCCATCGGCGCCTGGGTGGCCCTCGACGTGCAGGGCACCGACCTCACAGGTTTCCACCCCGGGCAGGGCGGCCCCGTCTGGTACCCGCGACCGTGGCGGGCCCTCTACTTCGACCGGGCCAGGCACCGCACCCCGGAGGTCATCATCCCGTACGGACTGTCCTGATGGGGTACGAAGACTCGATGGCGCGCCTCGCCAGCCGGTACGCCAGCGTCGACGCGCGGCGGGCTGAGGCCGACGACTGGTACCAACGGCAGGTGGCCGCCGCGGCGAACGCCCAACGCGAGGCCGAAGCCGCTCTGGCCGCCGCCGAAACCGAGCTGACCGCCGCCCGCGCCCTCGTCGACCGGATCGACCACGAGGCCGAAGAGCTGTGGGGCCGCACGGTACGCCTCTTGGGCAGTGCCGCTCGCATATTTGATGGCCCACCGCCGCCGATCGTCCTGCCGCCCAGCAACGCCTACAACCCAGACCAGGTCCTGGACGAGACCCGCAGCTACCTCGAAAAGAGGGCTCGCCCCGGCAGGATGCCCGGGAAGGCGTACCCCCTGTTGATGCTGTGGAGCGCGCTCGGCGCGGCGATCGCCTTCGGGCTGCGGGAGGCTGCGCGCTGGGCCGGCCGCGAGTACGGCGGCGACCTGGCGGTGGGCCTGCCGGTGCTCGCCCTGGTCGTCACCATCCTCGGCCCGCTGGCCGGCCTATGGCCCGCGAAGGTCATAGCCGACCACCGCCACGTCACGCTCGACCCGACCACGATCGCGGTTGTGGTAGCCACCGGCCTGATCACCCTGACGGCTCTCCTCCTGATCTGGTAAGCGCGCCCGCGCACCGCGCCCGCGCACCGCGCCCGCGCACCGCGCAGGCGCGCGCCCCCCGCGCGCCGATCAAGGGCAAATGCACGTGGTTCGATCTCTTTTCCGCGTGCGTTTGCCCTTGATCGATGGAGATCTCCTTGATCGGTGCGCCAGCGTGCCGGGGCCGGCGGCCCTCGTGCCGCACGATCGCCCGGAGGGCGGCCGTGCGCCCGATCGCGACGTGATCGGATCTGTAACGCGCGATTTCCCCGACATCCCGGTATCACCCGAGCCCTCTCGATGCCGCAATATCGCCGGAACCGCGGCGTCGTCCCGACAGGGACGCCGCTCTGCGGCCCTTGTCGCGCCCATGCCGGGCCGCCGGCGTGCTCAAGCCGCGCCCACACGCGGCCGCCGCCCACACGCCGCGCCGCACCGGCCGCCCGAACGCCGATCAAGGAAAGTCTCGTCGATCAAGGGCAAACGCACGCGGAAAAGAGATCGAACCACGTGCATTTGCCCTTGATCCACGCAGGCGGCGGGGCGCGCCGCCCACGGCGCGCGACCGACACGGCGCGGGGCCCACCACGGCGCGCGGCCCACCACGGTGCGGGGCGGTGGGGTGGGGTTAGGTGGGGACCAGGATGGACTCGCGTAAGAGGCGGCGGACGAGGAGCAGGCGGTCTTCGTCGGTGGCGAGGCCGGGCAGGTCGCCCACGCGGGACGCGCCGCCGGCGAGCAGCGCCCGCACCGCCATCGCGCATTGGCCGGGCAGGCTCAGCGTGCGGTCGAAGACCCGCAGCGCCACCCGGTCGTCGCCCTCCGGCACGAGCTGCCAGCGCAGTCCTGGCCGGGGTGCGACGCGGGTGTCGAGGTCGAGGGCGTCGATCGCGGCGGCCTGGCGCAGTGGCCGGATCGGGGCGGGCCGGGTGGCGGGCCAGGCGCGGGCGCGGAGCAGGTCGGCCACCGCCGCCGGCGACGCGGTGTCGAGCCAGTCGCGCAGCGCCTTGACGGTCTCGGTCAGCTCGGGTGCGATCTGGTCGGCGTCGGCCACGTCGAGACCGAAGGGCAGGCCGCCGCGCAGCGCCGGCTCGCCGGCCGCCAGCGCGAGGAGGGCCTCCACTATGGAGTACCGGGTCAGCGCCCGCACGCCCACCGTCAGGTGCAGCGAGCGGACGCCCTCCGCCGAGGCGCTGTGCAGCCAGCCGCGCGGCAGGTAGAGCGCGTCGCCGGGTGACAGTACGGCGTCGACGGCGGGCGGGCCGTCGGCGACGGCGGCCACCTCGTCGGCGTGGCCGTCCCACGGCTGGCGTTCGAGCGGGTCGCGGACCACCGGCTCGTGTGCCCGCCAGTGCTTGCGCCCGTCGACCTGCAGCACGAAGACGTCGTGGGTGTCGTAGTGGGTGGCGAAGCCCTGGTTTCCGGCCGGGGTCAGGTACGCGTTGACCTGCAACGGCTGCCCGAGCTGCGCGCCTAGCTCGTTGGCGAAGTCGATCAGGGGCGGCCACGTCCGGTGCAGGCCCTGCAGCACCAGGGTGGCGCCGCCGGCGTAGAGGGCCAGGACGCGCTCGTCGAGCACCTGGTCGCCGATCTCCGCGCCAGCCCCGCCGCTTCCCGTGTACCGGCCGGGCGGCACGACCTGCCCGTCCTTGGCCACCCGCAGGAACGGGGTGCGCAGGCCGCGCCGGCTCAGCAGCTCGTCGACGTCGTCGGGGCTGAGCAGGTCGGCGAAACCGCCACCACCCAGCTCTTCGGCGCGTGACAGCAGGGCGGTCCGTCCCCAGTGGACGGCCGCGAACCGCGCCGGTGGCATGGCCACGCAGCGAGCGAGGGCCGGACGGGTCCCGCCGCCCGGCCCGCTCGTACCGGTCACCGGTACACCGCCATCGGTACCCAATCGTCAGTACTCGGAAGCGCTGCCATCGGCGCCGCCGTCGCTCGCGGCGGGGTTTGCTCCGCCGTCGGCTGGCCCTTCGCCCGACCCGGCCGAGCTGGCACCGCCGTCGGCGCCACCGTCGACGCCTGCGGGGTCGGCCCCGCCGTCCGCTGGTCCTTCAGCGGTGCCGGCCCCGCCGCCGGCGCCGCCATCCTGGCTCGCCGGACCCGCGCCGCCGTCCGCCGGTCCTTCCTCGCCCAGGCCCGTGCCGCTCGTGCGGATGTCGTCATCGTCGAGTCTCATGGTTGCCCCCTCCAGGTGTGGAACTTGCGGCAACCCAGTACCCGGAGATGCTCACGGCAAACCACGCAAAAGGGGCGCGGCGTGGGGGCTGGGCAGTCCACCACGCCGCGCCGGTCAGGGGTCAGGCGACCATCTTTACCGCACTCGATGGAAGCGTTCCCAAGTATCGATGTCCCGCCGCCGCCCGTCAATGCGTTCCGGAAACTTGCCGAAACTACCGGTCGCCGAGCGGGGCGGTGCTGTCGCGGATGACCAGGTCGGTCGCCAACTCGACACGCGGCGTCTCGACCGGCTCGCCCTGCGCCAACCGCAGGACGGTGCGCGCGGCGAGCAGCCCCATCTCGGTCAGCGGCTGCCGCACGGTCGTGAGCGGCGGCGATGACCAGCGCGCCTCGGGCAGGTCGTCGAAGCCGACCACGCTCACGTCGTCGGGCACCCGCAGGCCGATCTGGCGCACCGCCTCGTACGCGCCGAACGCCATCTGGTCGCTGGACGCGAAGATGGCCGTGGGCCGCTCCTCGAGGGTCAGCAGCGCCCGGGCGCCCGTAAGGCCCGACTCGTGGTAGAAATCGCCCGGCTGGATCAGCTCGTCGGAGAGTGGGATGCCCGCCGCCTCCAGGGCGGCCCGGTAGCCATCGAGCCGGGCCCGGCTGCACAGCATCGACGGGCTGCCGGCGATGAACCCGATCCGGCGGTGCCCCAGCGAGATCAGGTGCTCGGTGGCGCGCAGGCCGCCGGTCCAGTTGGTGGCGCCGATCGTGGGGATGTCGAGGGTCGGCACGCCGGCCGGGTCGACGAGAACCATCGGCACGTTGAGCCGGCGAAGCTCGGCGTGCACGGGCGGGGCGAGGTCGCTGGCCACCAGCACGACGCCGTCGGTGGCGCGGGTGCGCAGATTTTGCAGCCACTGGCGGGTGGAGGCGGTGCGCCGGTGGATCGCGGACACCACGGTGCCGACGCCGGCGGCGTGTGCCACGTCTTCGACACCGCGGATGATCTCGACGGCCCACGGGCTGTCGAGATCGTTGAAGACCAGGTCGATCAGGCTCGCGCTGACCCGTGGGCGTGCGGCGCGCCGCCGGTACCCATGCCGTCGCAGCAGCTCCTCGACCCGCTCGCGGGTCTGCGGCGCCACGTCCGATCGGCCGTTGAGCACCCGGGACACGGTCGGCACCGACACGCCGGCCTCGCGGGCGATGGCCGTGATCGTGATTCTGCGACCTTCGTCGACCGTCACGTCAGCTCCTTCGTCAAGGATGTCAGCGTACCGACCGAAAGGCTTTCGGATCGAACGCGCCCCACGAGACACCTACCTTTGCCCTATCGACGGGGTTGACGACCCCGCTGTCGGAGCCATAGCGTTCCATCAAGTTACGGAAGTGTTCCGGAAGCATGTCTTCGATGAGAACGTATCCGAAGGGAATTCTATGAAGGTGACTCGCGCGGTCGCCGGCACCGCCATCGCCGCGGCCCTTCTCCTGACCCTCAACCCGCAGAGCGCCGTCGCGGCAGCCGATCATGGGCTTCGTGATGTCGCCAAGCGCACCGGTGTCCGCATCGGCACCGCGGTCGACATGGCCGCGTTCAACGCCGACACCCCGTACCGGGACGCTATCAACCGCGAGTTCGACTCGGTCGTGGCCGAAAACGTCATGAAGTGGGGTGAGATCGAGAGGGAGCGGGGCGTCCTCAACTTCGCCGCCGCCGACCAACTCGTCGACTCCGCCCGCGCCAACGGCCAGCAGGTACGCGGGCACACCCTGCTGTGGCACAACCAGAACCCCCAATGGCTGACCGATGGCGTCGCCTCCGGCGAGATCGACGCGGCCGAGCTGCGCCAGATCCTCAAGCGTCACGTCTTCGAGGTCGCCGGCCACTTCCGCGGCCGGATCGTCGCCTGGGACGTCGTCAACGAGGTCATCGACGACAACGCCCAACTCCGCGACACGATCTTCCTGCGCCTGCTCGGCCCGGGCTACATCGCCGACATGTTCCGCTGGGCGCACCAGGCCGACCCCAAGGCCAAGCTGTACCTCAACGACTACAACGTCGAGGGCCTCAACGCCAAGAGCACCGCGTACTACGAGCTGGCCAAGCAGCTCAAGGCCGACCGGGTGCCGGTGCACGGCTTCGGAATCCAGGGCCACCTCGGTGTCCAGTACCCGTTCCCGAACAACGTGCTCGACAACGTGCGTCGCTTCGAGAAGCTCGGCCTCGACACGGCCTTCACCGAGGTCGACGTGCGGATGCCCATGCCGCCGGACGCCACGAAGATCCAGGCTCAGGCGTACGCGTACAGCGCGCTGCTCCAGGCGTGCCTGCTCGCGCAGCGATGCGTATCGTTCACCGTCTGGGGGTTCACCGACAAGTACTCGTGGGTACCGGGAGTCTTCAACGGCCAGGGGGCAGCGAACCTCCTGGATGAGAACTTCGCACCCAAGCCCGCATATGATGCGGTCAAGACCACTTTTACGCTCGGAGGGCGATGATCGGCAGGTACGCCAACCCCGTCATCGCCGGGATGCACCCCGACCCGAGCATCTGCCGGGTCGGGGAGCACTACTACCTCGCCTGCTCCAGCTTCGAGTACTTTCCCGGCGCCCCGATCTTCCACAGCCGCGACCTCGTGCACTGGGAGCTGATCGGCAATGCACTCGACCGCCCCAGCCAGCTCCCGCTCGACAACGCGCCTTCGTCCGGTGGCGTGTACGCGCCCACCCTGCGGCACCACGACGGCCGGTTCTGGCTGATCACGTCTAACGTCCCGCACGGCGGCACGCTGCTCGTCACCAGCACCGACCCCGCCGGGCCGTGGTCCGAGCCGCGCATGCTGCCCGGCATCCACGGCATCGACCCCGACCTGGCGTGGGACGACGAAGGCAACTGCTGGTGCACGTACGCGGGCATCGACCAAGTGCGCATCGACCCGGCCACCGGCGCGTCGCTGTCGCGACCGCGCCGGATCTGGTCGGGCACGCCAGGTGCGCAATGGCCGGAGGCGCCGCACCTTTACAAGATCGGTGACCTCTGGTACCTGCTCATCGCCGAAGGCGGCACCGAACGCGGCCACGGCATCTCGGTCGCGCGCGGGCCATCGCCCGGCGGGCCGTTCGAGCCGTGCCCCGGCAACCCGATCCTCACCCACCGCAGCACCGACCAGCCGATCCAGAACACCGGTCACGGCGACCTCGTACAGGCGCACGACGGCTCGTGGTGGCTGGTGTTCCTGGGCACCCGCCCGCGCGGCGGCACGCCCGGCTGGCATGTGCTCGGCCGCGAGACGTTCCTCGCGCCGGTCGCCTGGGTCGACGGCTGGCCCGTCATCGACGACGTCGCCCCCGAGATGCAGGCCGACCTGCTGCCCCAGCACCCATTCCCGGAACCGCCCGCCCGCGACGACTTCGACGGCGCCGACCTGCACCCGCGCTGGATCTCGGTGCGCTCCCGGCCCGGCGCCACCTGGTCGCTCAAGGACCGGCCCGGCTGGCTCACCCTGCACGGCCGAGGCGGTTCGCTCGACGACCCGGCGGTATCGTTCGTCGGGCGCCGCCAGGAGCACCTGTCCTGCCGCGTCCGCACGCTGATCGACGCGTCGGCCGGGCGCGGCGGGCTCGCGGTGCGCCTCGACGAGCAGCACCACTACGAGATCGAGGCCGGCGACGGCGAGATCTGCGTACGGGTCCGCGTCGGCCCGGTCGTCCAATGGCGGACGGCCAGGCCAGAACCCGCGGGCCCGGTGGTGCTGCGGATCGAAACCCAGGCATCCGGCCCCAGCCCCGACCACCCGCGCCAAGAGCCAGACGTCGTGCGGCTCGGCTTCGAGTCGGCCGACGGCCGCTTCGTGGTCCTCGACGAACTCGACGGCCGATACCTGTCGACGGAGGTCGCGGGCGGCTTCACGGGCAGGGTGATCGGCATGTACGCGGCTGCTGGCACGGTCCGCTTCGACTGGCTCAGCTACGACCCCACCCCCGACACCCCCTAACCCCACCCCCACCCCCGCGCCCCCGCCGCCAGGCCCGCCCGCCGCCG
>NZ_JAIBNX010000281.1 GCF_026130045.1 Micromonospora sp. CPCC 205371 | reverse complement strand
AGGGCAAATGCACGCGGAAAAGAGATCCAACCACGTGCATTCGCCCTTGATCGGCGGGGAGAGGGGCGCGGAGCGCCACCCGCAGCGCGCGCACAGCGCGGGCGCGGAGCGCCACCCGCAGCGCGCGGACAGCGGGGCGCGGAGCGCGGACAGCGGGGCGCACGCGCGGTGCGGCGTAGGGGGCGGGGTTAGAGGAGGGGGAGGAGCTTTTCGGCGGCTGCGTCTAGGAAGGGGCGTTGGTCTTGGGCTACCTGGTGGAGGTAGATCTCGTCGAAGCCCATCTCGGCGTACGAGCGGAGCCAGTCGGCGTGTTGGGAGAGGTCGGCGGAGATGTTGACGACCTTTGCGACCTGGTCGCGGGTCACGAAGCGGGACGCCTCGTCGAAGTGTTCCGTCAGCTCGAGGTCCCAGCACACCGGCGGCTCGAACACGTTGCTGCGCCATTGTTCGTGCGCGATTCGTGCTGCCTCGTCGGGGTCAGGGGCCCAGCTCAGGTGGACCTGGAGGCACAGCCTGCCACGGCCGCCGGCCGTCCGGTACGCGTCGATCATGTGGCGCAGGTGGTCTTCCGGGGCGTTCACGGTGATCAGGCCGTCGGCCCAGGTTGCGCACCACAGGGCGGTTTCGATGCTGACGGCGGCGCCGACGAGCGGCGGTGGCTCTTCGGGGCGGGTCCAGAGGCGGGCGCGGTCGACGGTGACCAGGCCGTCGTGGCTGACTTCCTCGCCGGCTAGCAACGCGCGGATCACCTCGACGCACTCGCGCAGGCGCGCGGCGCGGAGGTCCTTGCGGGGCCAGCCGCCGCCGGTGATGTGCTCGTTGCTGGCTTCGCCGGTGCCGAGGGCGGCCCAGAAGCGGCCGGGGAACATCGAGCCGAGGGTGGCGATGGCCTGGGCGGTGATCGCTGGGTGGTATCGCTGGCCGGGTGCGGTGACCACGCCGAAGGGCAGGTCGGTGGACGCCAGTGCGGCGCCGAGCCACGACCAGGCGTACCCGGAGTGGCCCTGCCGGGCGCTCCAGGGTGAGAAGTGGTCGGAGGACATGGCGGCGCCGAACCCGGCCCGCTCGGCGGTGACCACCGCGTCGAGCAGGGCACGGGGGTGGACCTGCTCGTGGGAGGCGTGGATGCCGTACACCGTCATGCCACGGTTCCTACCCAAGCAGAAAGTCAGCCAACCGCCTCGTCGACGTAGCACCAGCGCCACGACTCGCCTGGCTGGAACGATCGCACCACCGGGTGCTCGGTCGCGTGCCAGTGGGCGGTGGCGTGCTTGCGGGGCGACGAGTCGCAGCAGCTGACCCGCCCGCACTCCAGGCACAGCCGCAGGTGTACCCAGTCGGTGGACCCGTCGGCGAGGCAGTCCTGGCAGCCGTCGGTGCTCTGCGGCGAGGCCGCAGGGGTCGAAGCGAGATGGGTACAGGTCATGCTTACTCCTCCACGGTGCGGTGCAGCATGGACTCCTCCAGGTCGAGATCGCGCTGGGCCCGGCGGAGCACCTCCTCGGGAATGCGGCCCTCGTCCCGTGCCGCGCGGAAGACGCCACGCTCGGCGTCGATCATCTCGCGGCGCAGTCGACCGTACACCCGGGTCGGGGTCTCGCCCCCGCCGCCGAGGCGCTCCCACGCCTTGTTGACGCGGTGCTCGCCGAGGTCTCGCAGCTTGTGGAGGACCCGTTCGGGTACGCCGTCGGCGAGCTCGTCGAGGCGGTCACGGGCGGCCTTGCTGGCGGCGTTCTGTACGGCCGCCTCGGCGAGTGCGTCCTGGGTGGTCTCGTCCTGCGGGAGGTGGAGCCGGCGAGCCACAGCAGGCAGGGTGGCACCCTGGAGCACCAGCGTCACCACGATCACGGCGAACGCCAGCCAGATGAACAGGTCGCGCGGGTACTCGACCTCGCTGGTGGGTGGCAGGGCGAGCGCCGCGGCGAGCGTCACCACCCCGCGCATGCCGGCCCAGCCCACCACGACCGGGTGGCTGACCGGCGGGAAGGGGTCGCGCCGGCGGATCTTCGGGATGAGCCGCGGCACGTAGGTGGCCGGGAAGACCCAGATGAAGCGGGTCACGATCAGGACGCCGATGACGGCGGCCGTGATCCACGCGACCTCGCCCCACGGGGTGTTGAGCTCGCGGACGATGTCGCGCAACTGGAGGCCGACCAGCAGGAATACCAGGCCTTCCAGAAGGAACCGGGTGAGCTGCCAGAACGCGTCGCTCTGGAGGCGGGAGGCGGCGGACATGAGGGTGGGCATGCGGTGCCCGAGGTACAGGCCGGCGACGACCACGGCCACGACGCCGGACGAGTGGATCTCCTCGGCGATGAGCACGATGAGGACCGGGGGGAGCGGCGACAGCGCGGGGCCCAGCAGGGGATCGGTGATCTTCTTGTGTAGGAACCCGATGACCCCCGCGCCGACGGCGCCCACCGCTATGCCGCCGCCGGCCGCGACGACGATGTCGCGGCCGATCTCCAGGAACCCCACGGCGGCGCCGGTGGCCGCGCCGGTCGCGACCCGCAGGAGCACCAGCGCGGTCGCGTCGTTGATCAAGCTCTCGCCTTCGAGGATCGTGACCAGCCGCCGTGGCAGCCCGATCCGCCGGGCGATGGAGGTGGCGGCGACCGCGTCGGGCGGTGCCAGCACCGCGCCGAGCGCGATGCACAGCGACAGGGGCACCTCTGGCAGCAGCATGTGCAGCACCGCGCCGACGACGAGCGCCGTGAAGATCACCAAGCCGACGGCGAGCAGCAGGATCGGGCGGAGGTTGAATCGGAACGCCGGCACCGAGGTCTCGATGGCGGCGACGTAGAGCAGCGGCGGCAGGATGCCGACGAGCACCATTTCGGGCTCTAGGTGTACCTCCGGGAACCCGGGCACGAACGACAGCGCCAGGCCGCCCACCACCAGCAGGATTGGTGCCAGCATGCCGATGCGCCGGGCCAGTGCCACGCCCAGCACCGCCACCGCGACGAGGATGACGACCTCAACCAGCCCGTCCATGCGGTGGAGCTTATGTGTTCAGGCGACCCAGACGGTCTTGAGGTTGCAGAACTCACGGATGCCGTGTGCGGACAGTTCCCGCCCGTACCCGGAGTTCTTCACGCCACCGAACGGCAGCTCCGGGTACGACGTGGTCATGCCGTTGAGGAACACCTGGCCGGACTCAAGGTCGGTGACGAACTGCTCCTGCTCGCCCGGGTCGGTTGTCCACGCGTTGGCGCCCAGCCCGAACGAGGTGCCGTTGGCCACCGCGACCGCCTCGTCGTACGAGTCGACCTTGTAGAGCCCGGCGACCGGGCCGAAGACCTCCTCGGACCACATCCGCATCTGCGGTGTGATGCCGGCGACCACGGTCGGCGGGTACCACCAGCCGGGCCGGTCGGGGCGCTCGCCGCCGCACAGTACCCGGGCGCCCTTCTCCACCGCGTCCGCGACCTGTTCCTCGACGTCGGTGCGGCCCTGCTCGGTCGCGAGCGGGCCGAGATCGGTGTCCGAGGCCATCGGGTCGCCGAGCGTCATCGCGGACATCCGCTCGACGAACGCCTCGGCGAACGCGTCGTACACGTCGGCGTGCACGATGAACCGCTTGGCCGAGATGCACGACTGGCCGTTGTTGAGGCAGCGGGACGTCGCGGCGAACTGCGCGGCCCGGTCGAGGTCCGCCGAGGGCATGACGACGAACGGGTCGCTGCCGCCCAGTTCGAGGACCGTCTTCTTGAGGGCCCGGCCGGCGATCGCGGCCACCGACCGGCCCGCGCCCTCGCTACCGGTGAGGGTGGCCGCCCGTACCCGATCGTCGGTGAGCACGCGCTCGACGGCGTCCGAGCCGATGAGCAGCGTCTGGAACGCCCCCTCCGGAAAGCCCGCCCGCTTGAACAGGTCTTCGAGGCGCAGCGCGGTCTGCGGCACGTTCGACGCGTGCTTGAGCAGCCCGACGTTGCCGGCCATCAGCGCGGGTGCGGCGAAGCGCATGACCTGCCACAGCGGGAAGTTCCACGGCATGATCGCGAGCACCGGGCCGAGCGGCTGGTAGTGCGCGTACGCCAGGTGGGCGCCGACCGCGGCGGGGTCGGCCGGCTCGTCGGCGAGGAACCCGGCGGACCGCCCGGCGTAGAAGCGGCACGCGTACGCGCACTTCGTCACCTCCGCCTTGGCGGCGGCCAGCGTCTTGCCCATCTCGGTGGTCATCAGCGCGGCGATGTCGTCGCGCTCGTCGTCGAGCAGGTCGGCGAGGGCGCGCATCCACTCGCCGCGCTCCTTGAAGGACAGGTGCCGGACCCTGTCGAATCCGCTCGCCGCGCGGTCGAGCGCGGCGTCGATCCGGTCTTCCGGGGTGGGGTCGAACCTCTTGAGCACCTGCCCGGTGGCGGGGTTGACGGTAGCGATCGACATGGGTACTGACTACCCGTCAGTCTTCGAGAATTAACACCCGCCCCGTACAGTGTTCGTGTGCACCGACCGTGGACGAGCGCACTACTCGCCGTGGCGGCGCTCGTCGCGCTCGCCTGCAAGGAGGGCGGTGCGTCCGCCGACCCGGAGCCGTCGTCGGGGTCGACCCCACGCGGTGACCTCCCCTCGTCAATGGCCGCGCTGGGCGACTCGGTCACGTCCGGCTTCGGCACCTGTCTCGCCCTCGTGAAGTGCCACCGCAACTCGTGGTCGACCGGTGAGAGCGCCCGGATCGACAGCCACTACCGCCGGATCAAAGAGGACAACGAGGCGATCGACGGCCGGGCCTACAACCACTCGGTGCCGGGCGCGCGGGCGTCGGGCCTCACCGCGCAGGCCAGGCAGGCCGTCCAGTCCAAGGTGGAGTACGTGACGGTGCTGATCGGCGCCAACGACGCGTGCCGCACCAACGTCGCCGACATGACGCCGGTCGCGTCGTTCCGGTCGAGCGTCGACGAGGCGCTCGCCGTGCTCAAGAAGGGCCTGCCGAAGGCGCGCGTGCTGGTGGTGAGCGTGCCTGATCTCAACCGGCTGTGGGAGATCGGCCACCGGGACGAGCGCGCGGTGAAGGCGTGGCGCGGCGGGATCTGCCCCGCGCTGCTGGCCAACCCCACCTCGACCGCCAAGGCCGACGCCGACCGGCGCGCCGCCGTCGGGAAGCGGGTCGACGGGTACAACAGCCAGCTCGCCGCGGCGTGCAAGGCGTACGGGAAGCGGTGCGTGTACGACGGCGGTGCCGTGCACAGGGTGCGCTTCACGCTCGACATGCTGAACCGGCTCGACTACTTCCACCCCGACGCGGAAGGCCAGCAGAAGCTCGCCGAGGTGACGTTCGGCCGGGCCTTCCGTTAGGCGGTGCGCTGCTGAGGGATCGCTGGGCGGGGGCGGTACATCGCCTGGGCGCGGCGCGCCAGGTCGGTGGTGGCGGAGGAGTTGGCCCAGGTGCCGAGCACGATGCCGGCGCCGGGGATGAGCTTGGCGAACAGTCGCTTGGCGGCGCGTACGCCGGCCATCTGGGCCAGCTTGACGCCGAGGCTGGCCACGGTGCGGGCGAGCGGCAGCGCGGCGCGCCCGAAGAGTGCGCCCGCCCGTTCGCGCCCGGCCGCGACGCCGAGCGCCACGCGTGCGGTCTGCGCGACCTTGTGCACCTTCTGGAGCACCAGGAGGTCGATCGCGCGGTCGTTGTGTGTCGGGTCGACGCCGTATGCCGCCGCGATGTGCAGGACCATCCGGGCCTGCGTCCACGCCAGCACGCCCACATCGACGACGGCGCCGGGCAGTCCGGCGGCGCCGGACACCGCCCCCGACAGCCGGGCCAGCTTGACGAACTTCCGGGTCGCCAGCTGGGCAAGCGCGTCGGCGTCGACGCCGGGACGTTCGGCGCGGGCCCGGTCTGCCCAGGCCCGCGCTTGCGGGCCCAGGCGGCGCACCGCCTCCAGCGCCAGGTGCTCGGGCGCGTACTGGGGGTCGCTGCGCATCCGGTCCCAGAGCCCCGCCGGGAGTTCGGCGGTGGCGTCCGGGGCGGCTTCTTCGACAGGTGGTATCGGGTCGGTCACGTAGGGCCTCCGGGGGGCAGAGGTCAAGGGTTGCCTGCCTCCATAGTGCCCGGAGCGGGCTACTTCCCGGTGACGCCGGCCTTTAGCAACGTGTGCACGATCGCCGCGGCGCGCTGCTCGTGCTTGGCGTAGGCGTACGGGTACGCGGACACCTGCACCGCCTGCGCGGCGAGGGTCAGCGGCATCCTGTTCCAGCCGGGCACCTGGACCAGGCCGGCGTAGAACTTGCCAGCGGAGTAGTCCGGCTGCATGAGCTTCCTAACTGGACCCCAGCCGCTGCTGGGACGCTGCTGGAACAGGCCCACGGAGTCGTGGTCAGAACCGGTGCCCTGGTGCGGGTACCGCTTGGACTCGGGCAGCACCTCGCTGGCCCGGTTGAGCAGGGTGCTCTCCTGCATGGCCGTGGCCACGGCGATGACGAGGCCCCGCTGGGGTACCCCGCGCCTCAGTCCCGCTTTGACGATGGCGTGCGCGTTGTTCATCTGTATCGGGGTCAGGCGGCCCCCCGGGGGGACGGGGGTGGCCTCCTCGGGAGCCGGCGGGGGCGCCGGCCTCCCGGCGGGGGCGGGAGCCGCCGGAGCCGGCGGAGCCGCGGGAGCGGCCTGGGTCGGCGCGGGCGCGGTCCGCTGCGAACGCGTCGCGGCTTCCTCCTGCTGCGCACGTTCCGTAATCGACCGCTCGACCGCGGCCTTGTTTCCGGTGACCGGCGAGGCCGCTTCGGTCGTCCCGTCGCGGGTCTCGGTGAGAGCCGCGACGCCGAGGGCGGCCACCATGCTGGCGGCCACGGTGACCCTCGCCCATGACGGAGCGTTGATATAGGTGGTGATGAAAGGACGGATCCGATCGGTTCCGTGCCGGCCCTTCTTCGATAGGTCTGATACGACATCCGCCAAACGGCGGAAGGGGGATGCCGCGGCGAGCTGGGGGGATTTCTTGTCGTCGTCGTGCATCCAGCGAGGCTAGGCAGGCGACCCCTCCGATTACACACGGTGATCTCGTGAGGCTGATCACTTTGGGGTTTGGTTTTCTACGCGGCGAGTGACGGGGGGACGCCGCATGGCTTGAACCTCATGAAACGGACATGCCCCCGTCTGTCCGATTGAGACACTACGTGTAGAAAGATCCGCTACTCTCCGTATACTCAGCCGTTCGACCGAGGGGGCTAGGGTCAATCGGGTGCGCGACGTCCGGCGGCTCCCCAAGGCGAACCTCCATCTCCACCTCACCGGCGCCATGCGCCCGGCCACGCTGGCGGAGCTCGCCGACCGGTACGGGCTGCCGCTGCCGCCGCCACTCGATCTTGGGCGCGCGCACGGCTGGGCCGCCTTCCAGACCCGCTACGACACGGCGCGCGCGGTACTGCGTACCGCCGAGGACATCGCGCGCGTGGTGGCCGAAGCCGCCGCGGACGACGCGGCGGACGGCGCGGGTTGGGTCGAGCTCCAGGTCGACCCCACCTCGTACGCCGCGCGCCTCGGCGGCCTGGAACAGGTCGTGGAGGCCGTACTGGCGGGCGCGCGTGGCACGCCGACCGGTGTGGTGCTCGCGGCGAGCTGGGCGCGCTCACCTGACGACGCCGTCGAGGTGGCCCGCCTCGCGGCGAAGTACGCGCGCGATGGCATCGTCGGGTTCGGTATCTCCAACGACGAGCGGATGGGGCGCGTAGCCGACTTCGCGCCCGCCTGCCGGATCGCCGCCGAGGCGGGGCTGCTCGCCGTGCCGCACGCCGGTTTCTACGAGCCCGCCTGGCATGTACGCGACTGCGTGACCCTCCTCGGCGCCGGCCGTATCGGACACGGGCTGACCGCCCTCACCGACCAGGCGACCCTCGAACTGCTCGCCCAGCGGCGCGTGGCGCTGGAGGTGTGCCCCACGTCATATCCGCCGCTCGGTGTCACGCGGGATCTGGCCGGGGTGCCCGTCCGTGCCCTGCTCGCGGCCGGTGTGCCGGTGGCGCTGGGCTCCGACGACCCGCTGCTGTTCGCTGCCGGCTTAATCCGGCAGTACGAGATCGCGAGACACGACCTGACCTGCACGGATGCCGAACTGGCGGCGCTCGCGCGGCACTCGGTGGAGGCCTCCGCCGCCCCGCCGGACGTACGCGCCGCGCTGATGGCGGGAATCGACGCCTGGGTCGCGGGGGTTTAATTACCGAAGGTGGTTTTGCCAGCGAGGAGGACCTGTGCTCGATCCGCATGCCTTGTACGACCTCACCGGGGATCTGCCCGAGCTGGGCCGGCCGGTGCTCGTACAGGCCCTGAGCGGCTTCGTCGACGCGGGCAACGGCACCAAGCTGGCTCGCGAGCACCTCACCAAGACGCTGGAGCACCGCACGATCGCGACCTTCGACGTCGACCAGCTCCTGGACTACCGGTCTCGCCGCCCACCGATGATCTTCATCGAGGACCACTGGGCGGAGTACGAGGACCCGAAGCTCGACCTGCACCTGCTGCGGGACGACGCGGGCACGCCGTTCCTGCTCCTGACCGGGCCGGAGCCCGACCTGCAGTGGGAGCGGTTCGTCGCGGCGGTGATTGGGCTGGTCGACCGGCTCGGCGTCCGGATGACCGTCGGGCTCAACTCGATCCCGATGGCGGTGCCGCACACCCGGCCCACCGGCGTCACCGCGCACGCCACCCGGCGCGACCTCATTGCCGGCTACGAGCCGTGGCTGCAGCGCGTGCAGGTGCCGGGCGGAGCCGGCAACCTCATCGAGTACCGGTTGGGGCAGCGGGGTCACGACGCGCTCGGCTTCGCCGTGCACGTGCCGCACTACCTGGCGCAGGCCGAGTTCCCGGCGGCCGCCGAGCAGTTGCTGGCATCGCTGTCGAAGTCGACCGGGCTGCTGCTGCCCACCGACGGCCTGCGGGAGACCGCCGAGCTCGTGCGCGCCGACATCGACCACCAGGTGGCGCAGTCCGAGGAGGCCACCCAGCTGGTGCGGGCGCTGGAAGAGCAGTACGACGCCTTCACCCGGGGCCGCGCGCCGGGGCGCAACCTGCTCGCCGACACCGGGCCACTGCCCACCGCCGAGGAGCTCGGCGCGGAGCTGGAGCGTTTCCTGGCCGAGCAGCAGGGCGACGGCCAGTAAACCCCTAGGCGACTCTGCGCGCGCCGGGCATCGCGGTGGTGCTCAACGTGTTGAGGGTGCGGGTCCGCTCGTCGGGCTCGGAGACCGTCACCAGCAGGCATCCCGGGCGGGACAGCACCGGGGGGGTCAC
>NZ_JAIBNX010000280.1 GCF_026130045.1 Micromonospora sp. CPCC 205371 | reverse complement strand
GGCTTTCAAAGCACCCTGTTGAGTTCTCAAAGAACAAACACACACCAACAACAAACCCCGAAAACCGAGGCCCGCCCTTGGGGCACTTGTTTTACTTTACCCGGCCGCTTCGCCCCCGTCAAACCGGTGTGACCCAGTTCGTGGGTAGAAGGACCAGATTGTCCCTTGCTCGCACACGACGGCTTGCCGCTGTGGTTGATCAAGGGATTCGGCAAGCCGGCCGTTGCGACTCTCACCGCAACCCGCCCGGTTCCCTGCCAGTCGTCCACCTTACCCGGTCGGCTCCGCGTCGCCAAATCGGCTTCCGCACCGCCCGTCTGCGCCGGTTCTGGCCGCTCTGCCCGTGTTGGGCGAAGTGTCCGTACCCCGTGCGCAGAGAGAAAGTTACGGGTCCGACCGATCCAGCGTCAAATCGCCGGAGGTTGACCCACGTCACACCTGTCACACGACCTCGACGCCCGCGAACGTGCGCTTGCCTCGCCGCAGCACCAAGAACCGCCCGTGCAGCAGCGAATCCGCAGGCAACACTGCCTCGGCGTCGGTCACCCGTTCGTTGTTGACGTAGGCGCCACCGTCGGCGATGGCCCTCCGTGCCTCGTTCATGCTGCCGACGAGACCCGTGTCGCGAAGCAGCACCGCGATCGGTGGCAGCTCACCCTGTACCCGCGTCAAACCCGCCTCGGACAGTGCCGCCCCCAGCGTGGCCGGAGTGAGCTCGGCCAACTCACCCCGCCCGAACAGCGCCTGGCTCGCCGCGACCACCTGAGCCGTCTCCGCGGCGCCGTGCACGAGGGTTGTCAGTTCTTCGGCCAGCGCGCGCTGCGCGGTGCGCGCGGCCGGGCGCTCGGCGACGTCCTTCTCCAGGAGCTGGATCTCCTCATGCGGGCGGAAGGTGAAGAACCGCAGGTACCGCGCGACGTCTCGATCGTCCGTATTGACCCAGAACTGGTAGAACGCGTACGGGCTGGTCATGCTCGGGTCGAGCCAGACGGCACCGCCCTCGCTCTTGCCGAACTTCGTGCCGTCCGACTTCGTGACCAGCGGCGTCGTGAACGCGTGCACCGGCCCCGCACCCCGTCGACGGATGTAGTCGACGCCGGCGGTGATGTTGCCCCACTGGTCGGAGCCGCCGAACTGGAGCGTGCAGCCGTGCCGCCGGTGCAGCTCGAAGTAGTCGTTGGCTTGAAGCAGCTGGTAGCTGAACTCGGTGAAGCTGATGCCCGTCTCCAGGCGCGCCTTGACCACCTCGCGGGCCAGCATCCGGTTGACCGGGAAGTGCTTGCCGACGTCGCGCAGGAACTCGACGACCGACATCGGCCCGGTCCAGTCCAGATTGTTGACCAGGGTGGCGGCGTTGTCGCCGGTGTAGGTGACGAACGGGGCGAGCTGGTCGCGGATGCGCCCCACCCAGCCCTCGATCACCTCGACCGGCTGGAGGCTGCGCTCGCTGGTCTCCTTCGGGTCGCCGATCTGGCCCGTCGCGCCGCCGACCAGCAGCAACGGGCGGTGTCCAGCAAGCTGGAGCCGCCGCGCGGTCAGCACCTGCATCAGGTGGCCGACGTGCAGGCTGGCCGCCGTAGGGTCGAAGCCGACATAGAACGTCGCCGGCCCGGCGCCCAGGTGCTTGCGCAGCTCGTCGAGGTCGGTGGTGTCCTGAAGTAGGCCCCGCCACTGCAGGTCGTCGATCAGATCGGTCACGGTGAGGATTGTCCCTCATCGCCCCAGCGCTTTTCTCAGCACCTGATGGTTCGCTCGGTCGTGCGGCGCTAAAGGGCGACGCCTTCCCTCATCGCGCCGTGGTCGGGGAGGCGGGCGGGCAGTCCAGGCGCCGCCGCGCCAACTCCCTCGCTCACTAGGGCCGCGCCAGCGCGGCCCGCAGATACGCCGCGACCTGGGCGGTCGCCTTGCGCGCCGCTTCCAGCGTGCCGGTCATCGTGAAGAAGCCGTGCGCCATGCCGTCGTAACGCGTCAATTCCACGGGTACTCCTGACGTGCGCAACCGGTCGGCGTACTGCTCGCCCTCGTCGCGGAGCGGGTCGTACTCGGCCGTGATCACCAGCGCCGGCGGCAGCCCGCTCAGATCGGCGGCGTTCAGCGGGGAGGCGAGCGGGTCTTCGCCGTCGGCGGGATCTGCCAGGTAGTGGCCCCAGTACCAGTCGGTGGACGTGCGATTGAACATGTACCGGTCGGTGTTTTCCCGCATCGACGGGGTGTCGGAGCCGTAGCGGGTGTTGGGGTAGACGAGCACCTGCGCGGACAGCGGCAGGCCGCCCGCGCGCGCCATGAGCGTGACCGCGGCGGCGAGGTTGCCGCCGGCGCTGTCGCCGCCCACCGCCAGGCGGCTCGGGTCACCCCCGTGCTCCCCCGCGTGCTCGGCCGCCCAGCGGGTCGCCGCGTAACAGTCGTAGGGCGCGGCGGGGAACTTGTGCTCGGGTGCCAGGCGGTAGCCCACCGACACCACCAGGACCTCCGCGCCCGTGCAGAGCCGGCGGCAGACGCCGTCGGAGGTGTCGAGGCTGCCGAGCACCCAGCCGCCGCCGAAGAAGTACACGAGCACCGGGAACGGTCCGGTGCCCTCGGGACGGTAGACGCGCGCGGCCAGCGGGCCGGCCGGGCCCGGGATCGCCAGCTCGGTCACGTCACCGACCGGCTCGGCTTCGCCACTGTCCATTGTGATCGCCGCGAGGTCGGCCGCGCGGGCCTCGGCAAGGGTCATCTCGTACAGCGGGCGGGCGCCACCGCGGGCGCGGGCCTCGCGCAGGGCGTGCAGTTGCGGGTCGAGGGGCATCGGATCCTCCAGCGAGACTCGACGGCTTCTGCAGCCGCCGACGTTACCGTATGGACACTGACCGATTCCCTTGTGTGACATCCTGGCATCCGAGGTCGACGCCTTGCAACTGACCGATCTGCACGGCTCGCTGCGCGATCCGTTGCTGGACACCATGAATTTCCTCAACGAGGTGACCGCCCGCTTCCCCGACGCCATCTCGTTCGCGCCCGGACGGCCATACGACGAGCCGTTCGACACCAACGTCATCGCCGGGTACCTGGACGCGTTCGTCAAGCACCGCGGGCTCTCGCCTGACGAGGCGGGCGCGTTGATGTTCCAGTATGGACGGACGAAGGGGCACATCCACGACCTGGTGGCAGCGACCGTAGCCGGCGACGAGGGCATCACGGTGGCGCCCGAGTCGGTGGTGGTGACCGTCGGCGCCCAAGAGGGGATGCTGCTCGCGGTCCGGGCGCTCATCCGCGACCCGGGCGACGCCCTGCTGGTCGCCTCGCCCTGCTATGTCGGTATCACCGGGGTCGCGCTGCTGCTCGACGTGGCCGTGACACCGGTGCCGGAAGGGCCGGCCGGCATCGACGCCGCCGCCGTGCGGGCCGCCGGCGCCCGCCCCCGCGCCGGCCGGCGGCGGGGCCCGCGGTGCGCACGGGGCGCCGCCCCCGCGCGCTGTACCTGGTGCCGGACTTCGCCAACCCGTCGGGCACGTCGATGCCGCGCGCCGCGCGGGAGGAGCTGCTCGCGGTCGCCGCTGAGGAAGACCTGTACCTGCTGGAGGACAACCCGTACGGGCTGTTCACCCGCTCCGGCGACCGGCCGCCCACGCTCAAGGCGCTCGACCGGCACCGCCGGGTCGTCTACCTCGGCTCGTTCGCCAAGACCTGCTTCCCGGGCGCCCGGGTCGGATACGTGCTGGCCGACCAGCCGGTCGTCGGGCCGGACGGCGCGACCGGCGTGCTCGCCGATGAGCTGTCGAAGATCAAGAGCATGACCACGGTGAACACGTCGCCGCTCGCACAGGCCGTCGTCGGGGGCATGCTCGTTACGTACGGGTGCCGGTTGCGGTCCGCGAACGCCGAGCGCGTCGAGCGGTACCGGGAGCGGCTCGACACGCTGCTCGACGCGCTGGCACGGCACTTCCCGCCCGGCAGCGGCGTCACCTGGAACGTGCCGGCCGGCGGCTACTTCCTCGTGCTGACCGTGCCGTTCGCGACCGGCGAGGCGGCGCTGACGCACTGCGCCCGCGAGCACGGCGTGCTGTGGACGCCGATGAGCTACTTCTATGTGGACGGTGGCGGCGAGCGGCAGATCCGCCTGTCGTGCAGTTACCTGACGCCCGATCAGATCGAGGAGGGCGTGGCGCGCCTGGCCGCCTTCATCGGCTCGGCCGGCTGACCAGCGTCGCGTCGACGTCGCGCAGGCGCGGGCGCCCGGACAGCGCCATCGCGTCCTCCAACTCGGCCGCGAGCACGCCCAGCACGTCGCGTACCCCCGTCGCGCCGCCGCACGCCAGCCCCCACAGCACCGGCCGCCCGACCAGGACGGCGCTGGCGCCCAGCGCGAGGGCCTTGAGCGCGTCGGTGCCGGTGCGCACGCCGCCGTCGAGCAGCACCGGGCACTGGCCGGCGACGGCGTCGACCACCTCGGCCAGCGCGTCGATGGCGGCCGGGGCGGCGTCAAGCTGCCGGCCGCCGTGGTTGGACACCACGATCCCGGCCACCCCGTGCTCCACGGCGTGCCACGCGTCGTCGCCGGTCAGCACGCCCTTGAGCAGGATCGGCAGCCCGGTCAGCCCGCGCAGCCACGCCAGGTCGGCCCAGGTCAGCGTCGGGTCGAACTGCTCCCGGGCGTGCCGTTCCAGCGCGGAGGTGCCGGTGTGCGCGTCGTGGGTGGTGGCCATCATCGCGTCGTCGAGGTTGACCGCCGTGATGTCCGGCGGCACGGCGAACCCGTTGCGCCGGTCGCGCAGCCGCCGCCCCACCCGCGGGGTGTCGACGGTCAACACCAGCGCCCGGTAGCCCAGCGCCTCCCCCTGGCGTACCACCTCGGCGAGCAGGTCCCGCCGCCGCAGCCAGTACAGCTGCAGCCACAGTGGACCGCTCGCCGCGGCGGCGATGTCTTTCATCGAGCGGCTCGCCAGGATGCTCACCACCATCAGCTGCCCGGCCTCCCCGGCGCCGCGCGCGGTGGCGACCTCGCCGTCCGGGTGCGCCAGCCGGTGAAACGCCGTCGGCGCGACCCCGATCGGTGCGCTCACCGGGGCGTCGAGCAGCGTGGTGGTCAGGTCGCAGGTTTCGACGTCGACCAGGAAACGCGGGCGCAGAGGGAACCGCGCGAACGCGGTGCGGTTGGCGGCGAGGGTCTGCTCCTCACCGCTGCCGCCGCGGATGTAGTCCCACACGTCGGGCGGGAGCCGCCTGCCGGCAGCCGCCTCGAAGTCGGCCAGGCAGAGCAGCGGGGCACCGTCCACCGGCTCATCGTGCCACGCGCGGAGGGTTGCCGCACCGGGTGTCGAGCACACTTCGAGGCCGCCCCGAGAACGGCTCGGTACGGTCGGGGCATCGACGGCGTGGACGTGTGGCTGATACCGACAAACGTGCCGCGGGCCCGGTTCGCGGAGCTAGCGGCGGTGCTCGACGAGCACGAGCGCCGTCGCGCGGACGCGCTGATCGTCCTCCAACGCCGGATGCGGTACGTCGCCGCGCACGCCGCCGCTCGTGTCCTCATCGGACGATACCTCGGTGTGGCGCCCGGCTCGGTTACCTTCACGCGCGGCCCGCACGGCAAGCCGGAGGTGGCCGGCCTTCGCGTCAACCTCTCGCACTCCGGCGACCTGGCCGTGCTCGCCGTCACCACTTGGCGCCCGGTCGGCGTGGACGTGCAGCGGCTGCTGCCGCAACTGGACGCGCCCCGGATGGCGACCCGCTACTTCCCTGCCGCCGAGGCACGGTACGTGGCCGCGGCCGACCCGGTGTCGCGGTTCGCGGAGCTGTGGGCGCGCAAGGAGGCGTGCGTGAAAGCCGCTGGCGGCCGCCTCGTGCCCGGCCTGGCCGTGACCGTCCACCCTGGACCTGACGTGGTTCGCCACCATGGCCGCCCCTACCGCCTGCAGGATCTGCCGGCACCCAGGGGTTTCCGCGCGGCCGTGGCGCTGGCCGGTTCCGAGGAGTTCTCGGTCAACCAGCACAGGTTCAAGATTGCCTCAGGATAGGCGTACGCCGCAGCGACGGAAACCTCCGCTACGAGCGGAACACGTCGGCGCGGTGGTCGATGCGCACGACATGCACGGCGTGCGTCTTGTCGTCAATGCGGTAGACAACGCGGTAGGCGCCACGCCGGGCCCAGTGGTACGCCGCCAGCTCATTGGTCAACGGCTTGCCAACGACGTAAGGCCGCTCCAGCAGCGGCCCGGTGATGAATTCCCCCACGGCTGCGGCCACCGCCATGGGCAGACCGGTCGGCGGTCCCTCGGTCGGGGATCGTCGGGCGGCCGGCGCGAGCGACAGCTCGTAGGGCCCCTCCTCAGCCACGCCGCTCCCGCTCCGCGCGTGCGGCCAACTGCCGATGCAGCTCAGCGGCGTCGATCGCCTCGCCAGCGGCGATGTCAGCCTCCGCCTGACGGATCTGCTCCAGCGCGCCCGGCGTGGACAGCAGGTCGAGGGTCTCCTCTAGAGCCTGCAAGTCTGAAACAGCCATCAGCACCGCCTGTTACGGGTGATCACCACCCGTTCGTGAGTATCTCGGACCTCGTCGAGGACGGCGGAGAGCCTCGCCTTCGCATCGGCCAACGGAATCGTCGTCATGACTAGGATTCAAGTCACCTGGTCGAGCTTCGGCAACTCGCCGGAGCGTCAGGACTCGCGGAGGGTGCGGCCGGTTTTGGCGAGGAAGACGTCGTCGAGGCTGGGCCGGTGCAGCTGGATCGAGCCCAGCTCCACCCGGGCGCCGTCGAGAGTGCGCAGCACCAGCGGGATCGCGGTCGCCCCGTCGTCGACGTACAGCCGCAGCCCGCCCTCGCTGGCCTCCAGCTTGCGCACGTACGCCTCGCCGTCGAGCAGCTCGGCTGCCCGCGGCGTGGCCCCGTTGAGCCCGACCACGAGGACGTCGCCGGTGATCTCCCGCTTGAGCTGCTCGGGTGAGCCCTCGGTGACGATCTCGCCGTGGTCGATGATGGCGATCCGGTCGCACAGCGCGTCGGCCTCGTCGAGGTAGTGGGTGGTCAGAAACACCGTCATGCCCTCGTCGCGCAGCCGCCGCACCTCGTCCCACAGGTGGGTGCGGCTCTGCGGGTCGAGCCCGGTCGTCGGCTCGTCCAGGAACACCACCTTGGGCTCGTGGATGACGCCCAGCGCGATGTCGACCCGGCGCCGCTGGCCGCCCGAGTAGGTCTTGCACTGCCGGTCGGCGTACTCGGTCAGCTGGAACGCCGAAAGCGCGCGCTCGGCGCGGCGCTGCGCCTCCGCCTTGCCGATGCCGTACATCCGCGCGTGCAGCACCAGCTCCTCGCGCGCCGTGGACTCGCCCCACGTGCTACCGCCCTGCGCGACGTATCCCACGCGGCGGCGCACCTCGCCCGGGTCGGCGCGCAGGTCGGCCCCCGCGATCGTGGCGTCACCGCCGTCCGGGGCGATGAGCGTGGCCAGCATCTGCAGCGTGGTCGTCTTGCCCGCGCCGTTGGGCCCGAGGAAGCCGAAGATCTCGCCCTCGGCGACGTCGAGGTCGACCCCGCGCACGGCCTCCACGACCGTCGCCGCCCTGCGCCTGCCGGTGCGGAACGACTTGCGCAGCCCTTTGGTGAGGATCATTGCCATACGGTACAAGGGTTTCCGGTGGGCCCTCTCGCTCTCCGGTCGAGGATTCCTTGGAACGGATTCGAGGCGCCACAACGCGATCCGTTCCCGGGTTACCGTGTAGCCACTATGGACGGAGTGCTCGTACGGGAGCTCGCCGGGCTGCTACGCGCCGCCACCGGCGAAGACGAGGCGTGGGCCGCCGCCATCACCGCGGCCAGCCGGCTGGAAGACGACCTCGGGTTGGAGAGCGGCGAGCTGGCCGCGTGGGGCGACGCGGTGCACGCCCGGTACGGCGTCGACGTGGTCGGGTACGTGGCCGGGCTCGACCTCGACCAGATCGTCGCGCTGACCGTCGGCGACATCGCCGCGCTGGTCCCCCAATGAAAACAGGGCGTCGCTTTCTCTTTGTCACGCCGCCGCTGGCAGGGCACGTCAACCCGGCCGGTGCCGTGGCCCGGGCGCTGCTCGCGCGCGGCCACGACGTGGCGTGGACCGGTCCCGAGTCGGCGCTACGGCGCCTGCTCGGCGACGGCGTCACCGTGTACCCGACCGGCATGCGTCCCTACGGTGGCCAGCGTGACCGGGGCGCGCGTGCGCTCAGGTCGCTGTGGGAAGGTTTCGTGCTGCCGTTCGCCCGGTTCACGCGGCCGGCGGTGGCGCGCGCCGTCGCGGCGTACCGGCCGGATGTCGTGGCCGTCGACCAGCACGCCCTCGCCGGTGCGCTCGTGGCCACCGCCGAAGGGCTGCCGTGGGCGAGCCTCGCTCCGCAGTCGATGGAGCTGACCGAGCCGCTGCGCGCCCTGCCCCGCGTCGACGCGTGGATCCGCGCCAACCTCGCCGCACTGTGGTGCGAGGCCGGGCTGCCCGCACACGAGTACGTGGACCCCCGCTTCTCCCCGTACCTGGTGCTCGGGTTCACCACGCCCGCGCTCACCGGGCCGGCGCCGTTCCCGCCGCACTACGCGCTCGTCGGCCCGGCGCTCGACCACGACCGGCCGGATCAGCCCGACTTCCCGTGGGCGGCGCTCGACCCCCGCCGCCGTCTGGTGCTCGTGACGATGGGCACGCTGGCCGAAGACGTGGCCCGCGAGTTCTACCCCCGGCTGGTGTCGGCGCTCGCGCCGCTTGGCGACCGTGTGCAGGCGGTCGTCGCCGCCGCGCCGCACACGGTGCCCGACCCGCCCCCGCACGTGCTGGTGGTGCCGCGCGCGCCGGTGCTGGAACTGCTGCCGCGGGTGGGTGCGGTGATCTGCCACGCCGGTCTGAACACGGTGTGCGAGGCGCTGGCACACGGGATACCGCTGGTGATGGCGCCTATCAAGCACGACCAGCCGGTGACCGCCGCCCAGGTGGTGGCCGCGGGGGCCGCGGGGGGGCCCCCCGCCGCCGGGCCCCGCGGGCCCGGGCCCCCCGCCCCCCGGCCCGGGGCCCCCGCCGCCCCCCCGTCCGGGGGGGCGGCCGCCCGCGTGGCCGAGTCGTTCGCCGCAGCCGGCGGTGCGGCGGCCGCAGCGACCCATCTAGAGCGCCTCGCCCGCCCCTGACCGACGCCGCCCCTCGCCGCCCCTGACCGGCGCCGCTCCGCGCCGCCCACGCCGCGCCGCCGCGCCCGCCCTTTCTGCGTCGATCAAGGGCAAATGCACGCGGAAAAGAGATCGGACCGCGAAGTCGGATCGGAGGC
>NZ_JAIBNX010000028.1:31634-57258 GCF_026130045.1 Micromonospora sp. CPCC 205371 | reverse complement strand
CCCCACCTCCGGGGGGGACTGCCCGTCCCCGCGGGGCGGGCACACACGGACGGACTCCAGGCGCCCGCCGCGGCCAGCGCGGTCGGGTTGGCGGCTGCCGCCGTCGTGGCCGCGACCCTCCTTCGGCGGACACCAACGAGATCCCGGCAGGAGCCGCTTACCGCGACTCCTGACCCTGCCACTCTCACCGCCACGGGCCACCTGTCATCCGGCCTACCTCAGCTCTCGCGGCCGAGCGAGGATGGGAGTTCAGGCAGGCATTGCGGCCCGTAGCTGGGCGAGAGTCCGTTTCAGCAGGCGGGAGACGTGCATCTGCGACAGGCCGATCTCGGCGGCGATCTGGGTTTGAGTCATGTGGTCGTAGAACCGCATGATCAGGATGCGCTGTTGCCGGGCCGGTAGCGCCGCGACGAGCGGTCGCAGTGTGAGGTAGTCGTCCACATGTGCGTAGCCGGGGTCGGTGCCGCCGATCAGGTGCTTGCGGTCGAGGTCGATTCCTCTCGCGGGTGGCGCGTCCAAAGAGGTCAGGCGGTAGACGTGCCAGGCATTGATAGCGGCCCGCAGCTGATCAACGCTCACGTCCAGGTGGTCGGCGAGTTCGGTGTGGGTTGGCGTGCGGCCGTGCCGGTGACTGAGTTGACCGGTAGCGGTGGGCACGTCTTGGGCCAGTTCCTGGATGAGACGTGGCACCCGGATAGCCCAGGCCCTGTCGCGGAAGTGGCGTTTGAGGGCGCCGATGATGGTGGGGACGGCGTAGGCGGCGAACGGGACGCCCCGGCCGGGATCGTAGCTGTCCACGGCTTTGATCAGGGCGAGGGCGGCGACCTGGGCCAGGTCGTCGACGAGTTCACCGCGTCCGGCGTAGCGGCGGGCCAGCCGGGCTGCCAGCGGCAGGTTCTGCTCGATGGCCTGTGCGCGGAGTCCTCTGCGCCCGGGATGCCCGGCCGGCAGGCAGTCACGCTGGCGCAGCAACCCTTCGGTGCCTGCCCGCACATCGCCCGGTCGGCGAGCGGGCGCGGTGGTGGCGCGCTGGCGGGGGTAGCTGGTGGCCGGCGTCGCTGGTTCGGGGATGGTGGTGGCCGTCGTGATGATCAGGGCTGGTTCGGCAACGGTGGCCATGTGTCAACGCCCTATGGGTCACGCCGCGGGTGTGCCGGCAGGGCCGGCGCCTCTGCTGACGCGCCGGTAGTCGCTGGTCGTTGACCGCGAGGTCCGGGCGGCGAGAAGGCTGCCAGCACGAAAGGCTGACGGTGCGTCGACGAATGAAACGCCGATCCTGCGGATCAGCGTACGCCGTTATGGCGCGGACACCAGCGCTTGGCGGACCGGCCGGGCGTAGGCTGGCGGTGACACGCCGCCCAAGGGGAGCCAGTCGCGTTCGACCCGGTCCTTGTCCTACGTACCTGCCCGTCGCGGCACCTTACGAACCGTTTGGTATCGGAGGCGCCCTCATTGGAACCATCTTCGTTGGCGCGGTGTCCGGTTGGGGCGGCGTCATGAACACCGATCGCATGCTGCGGCTGTGGACCCAAGTCGTCGAACAGGCCCAGGATGCGCCGGTCGGGGTCGAGCACGTGTGCGCTGCGGTGAAGTCGGCTACCGGCGTGGACGGCGCCGCCGTCACCGCGGTATTCGGTTCGGGTCTACGCGAAACGGTGTACGCCAGCGATCGGATCGCCTCGGAGCTCGAGGAGCTGACCATGACCCTTGGTGAGGGTCCGGGCGTGGACGTGTTCGCCGACGGTCCGGCGATGGCCACCGACCTGACGACCTCCGAATGCCTGGCCCGGTGGCCGGCGTTCGCACCGGCCGCCGCGCACGCCGGCGCAGCCGCGATGTTCGCGCTCCCGCTGCGGGTCGGCGCGATCCGGATCGGTGTCATGGACCTCTACCGCGCCGAGCCCGGTGGCTTGGACGGCGAACGGCTCGCCGACGCGCTGCTCCTGGCCGACACAGCCTGCGCGCTGCTACTTGACGCGGCGCAGCACGACCCCCGCCCAAACGGGCGGCGGCCCGAGCCGGCCGGCCTTGCCCACCCCGAGGTCCACCAGGCCACCGGCATGATCATCGTGCAGCTGGGCGTGACCGCGGCGGTGGCCCTGATCCGGCTGCGTGCCTACGCGTACGCTAATGACCGGCGACTACGCGATGTCGCCGGGGACGTCGTCGCCCGACGCCTACGTTTCGATCCCGACCCGGACGGGGACCGCAGTGCCCGTTGACGTCCCGGTCCAGACCGCCAGATCGCGTTCCGCGGGTCATGGCTACCGCCCCAACCGGACATCAGGTCTACCGTATGACAAGGGTGAGTGAGATGGCCGAGATCCAGCTAGCCGACGTGTTCGTGGAGATGGCCGACACTCTCGTCGACGACTTCGACGTGATCGACTTCCTGCACGGACTGACCGAGCGGTGCGTACAGCTCTTGGGCGTGTCGGCGGCCGGGCTGCTGCTGACCGACCAGCGGGACACACTGCAAGTGATAGCCGCCTCCTCCGAACGCACCCGGCTGCTGGAACTGTTCCAACTGCAGACCGATCAAGGCCCGTGCGTCGACTGCTTCCGCACCGGCCAACCCGTGTCGGTCGCCGACCTCACCACGACCGACCGATGGCCGGCATTCACCGCAGCCGCGGCCGAGGTCGGCTTCGCCGCCGTCCACGCCGTGCCGATGCGCCTACGCACCGAGGTGATCGGCGCGCTGAACCTCTTCGACACCGCCGCGGGCCCATTGGATGAAGGCAAGCTGCGGATCGGGCAAGCCCTGGCCGACGTGGCCACCATCGGACTACTGCAACAGCGCGCCATCCACCGCCGCGACATCCTGACCGAACAGCTGGAGACCGCGCTGCGCAGCCGGGTCCTGATCGAGCAGGCCAAGGGCGTGCTGGCCGAACGCCTCCACCTGGACATGGCCGAGGCGTTCACTCTGTTGCGCGACAACGCCCGCAGCCACAACCGGCGCCTGTCCGACCTCGCCCAGGCCGTCGTCGATGGATCCGAACAGGTCCCACCGGCAACGCGGCAGCCGAGACTACTGTGACGGCTGCGGCACGGTGCAGTTGACCTTCGGGTTGACGCCCACGTAGTTCAGCGGTCCCGCGATGACCGTAATCACGGTGTTTCCGGCTTTGGCGCAGCTACTGGAAGACCCGCCGAGGTACCCGCGCTGGCCGGCAGCCACCAGTCCAATGATCAACCAGATTACGACAATTACTGCTCCGATGCGCACGGGTTACCTCCTGATGCGGATCACGACGGTGGTTCCGCGGTGGCCTCCTGCTGCCGCGACCGATGCCACACAGATACCCAGATCGGTGATGTCCATAACGGACACCGATCGACACCATTCGGTGAGGGAACCGCCGTCGAACGGCTCGCGCTGCTATCCGTCGAACACGCCGGCACTACCGGGATCGTCCACTCAGGACAGCCAACGGCAATCCAGCGGCGCACGCCGCTCAAGCCGACGCGATCGCGTTGTTCGACCAGTGGTCCGCGTTACAGCTGAGGGAATTGGCGGATGGGCCGCTCGTCGTCCTCGAATATCTGGGTGGCTCGGCCGACGAGCAGCCGGTCCGGGGCACCGACCACGTCTGTGTCCTTGTCGGCGTAGTCGAGCTGGCCGAGCAGGTGACGCATGGCCTGGATTCGGGCTCGTTTCTTATCGTTGCTCTTGATCAACGTCCACGGCGCGTCGGCAGTGTCGCTGTAGAAGAACATCGCCTCCTTCGCCTCGGTGTAGTCGTCCCACTGGTCCAATGAGGCCAGATCAGTCGGTGAGAGCTTCCACCGCCGCACCGGGTCGACCTGACGGATGACGAAGCGGGTCTGCTGCTCACCGCGGGACACCGAGAACCAGAACTTGACCAGGTGGATGCCGGAGCGAACCAGCATCCGCTCGAGTTCGGGTGCTTGGCGCATGAACTCCATGTACTCGGTGCGGGTGCAGTAGCCCAGCACCCGTTCGACGCCGGCCCGGTTGTACCAGGACCGGTCGAAGAACACCATCTCCCCAGCGGCCGGCAGGTGAGCGATGTAACGCTGGAAGTACCACTGGCCGGCCTCGCGTTCGCTAGGTTTCTCCAGCGCCACGACCCGGGCACCGCGCGGGTTGAGGTGTTCGACGAACCGTTTGATGGTGCCGCCCTTGCCGGCCGCGTCCCGCCCTTCGAACAGCACCATCAGCCGTTCTCCGGACGCCTTGATCCACTTTTGTAGCTTCAGCAGCTCGATCTGCAGCAGCCGCTTGTCCCGCTCGTAGTCCTGCCGGCTCAGCCGCTCCTGGTATGGGTAACCCTCCCGCCAGGTATCCACCGGATGCCCGTCGAGGGTAAGCAGGACCGGATCGTCATCGTCGTCGTCGACCACCCGGTAGCCGTCCAGCCGGTCCAACAGCGGGCCGCTGACCGGCTGCGCCAGTGGCGGCGGTTCACCGGCAAGCGGCGCGGCGGGGACTGACTGGTCGTCGGTGTCGTCGCCTCGGCGGATGCTGGAGTCATGGGTCATCGTCGCAGTCCACATAGGGCGGCCGGCCGAGCTGGTGACGTATCGGCCAGGTCGATAACGAACATTCCACGACCCTTCTTCGCGTCGCGCTGTGATACGCGGACGACCGCCGGGGTCCGGAGCGGTTCGTTGACGGCGTGCACGCCGTGCCCGAACGTCAACGATAGACCGTTCCGGCGGCGACTGCGTTGCAGCCCGATCGGCATAGACGAGCGAGGCCAGCCAGCAACGGTGGCGAACGCCGCGGACATAGCTGCGGCCCCCCACCAGGTGCTGGATGAGGGGCCGCAGGCTTAGACCGTGGCGGCCTCGCGTCGTTGCGGGCCGTACCGGTGTATTTGAGGGTTACAGGGCCTTGACGTACTCGGCCTGCGGACCCTTGGGACCTTGCGCGATGTCGAACTCGACCCGCTGGTCCTCGGTCAGGCTGCGAAAGCCCGCCGTCTGGATGGCGGAGAAGTGGACGAAGACGTCAGCTCCCCCGCCGTCGAGCATGATGAAGCCGAAGCCCTTGTCGTCGTTGAACCATTTCACGGTGCCCTGTGCCATGTGTGTCTCCTTGCAGGTGGATGGGACGCGAACCGCGTCGCGGTCCGCCGGCCGGTTGTCGCAGCGGCGGTACCGCACCATCTCAAGCAAGAAACAGCTGCATGCTCGCGGAATCTTCCGCGAGCGTGAAGAGGTAAACCACGTAACACAGAAACGTTCGACCACCTGGTACAACTGGCCTGCTCGGCCGCGCATTCCCGCTGGGTCCCCGCGTGATGCCGGTCACCGCCGACACAGGGTCCTCCGACCTTTCCGCGACAGGTGTGCTGCTCCCGATAGCGGGTAGGGGTGCTCGTAGACCCCTTTTCAGGCGGTTGGTGACGCTCGAGACCCCGGCGACACACCGACCGTGACGACACACCGGGAGAAAGATCATGACCACCATCGGTCCGGTTCAGCAGTCCCCTGCCCATACGGCGCGAGGCAGCGCCTACGCGCAGCTGTCCAAGCTGGTCAAGAACGCCGGTCTCTTGGACAGGCGACCCGGCTACTACACCGCCAAGATCATCTTCACGCTGCTGGCGTTCGTTGGCGTCTGGCTGGCGTTCTTGGCAATCGGACGCTCCTGGTGGCAGCTGGGCGTGGCCGCGTTGGCGGCGGTCACCTTCACCCAGGTGGCGTTCATCGGCCACGACGCCGGCCACAAGCAGATCTTCCGAACCCGCCGCGCCAACTACCTGCTCGGCGTGGCGCTGGGCAACCTGGGCATCGGACTGAGCTACGGATGGTGGATCGACAAACACAACCGCCACCACGCCCACCCCAACGAGGTCGGCAAGGACCCCGACATCGAACCGGGTGTCCTGGTCTACACCGGCTGGCAGGCCCGGCTACGCAGCGGTGCTGGCCGGCTGTGGAGCCGGCTGCAGGCCTACATGTTCTTCCCGCTGCTACTGCTGGAAGGCCTGAACCTGCACGTGTCCAGCGTGCGGGCCCTGGCCAGCGGCACCGTGCGGTCACGCCGCTACCGGGCACTGGAGATCGCCCTGTTCGCCGTGCACGTCACCGGCTACCTGGCCGTTTTGTTCCTGCTGCTTTCGCCGTGGCAGGCGGTCGCGTTCATCGCCGTGCATCAGGGCGTGTTCGGTTTCTACATGGGCTGCTCGTTCGCACCCAACCACAAGGGCATGCCGGTACTGACCGCCGAGGACGAACTGGACTACCTACGCCGGCAGGTGCTCACCTCCCGCAACATCCGCGGCGGCCGGTGGGTCGACTTCCTGCTCGGCGGGTTGAACTACCAGATCGAACACCACCTGTTCCCGAACATGCCCCGACCCAACCTGCGCCGTTCCCAACACCTGATCCGCCAGTTCTGCCACCAGCACGGTGTCAGCTACGCCGAGACCGGCCTGTTCGGCTCCTACGGCCAAGTACTGCGCCACCTCCGCGACGTGGGCCGCCCGCTACGACCACTCACCAGCGAGTAGCCGATTTCGGCCAGCCCGACCCGCCGCCCGCCTTGTCGCGGTGTCCAACACAGCCAGCCATCGGGCAGGGTCTACGCAGCGGCCAACGGCCGGTCTGGCCCTGTGGAGCGCACGGTCACGCGTACGGGCACGGTGGTGACGGGGCGGCTTTCGTTGTTGCTGAGCAGGTACAGGGTGGCTCGGTACCGGCCGGGGGCCAGTGCGGTCGCGTCCACCCGCACTGTCAGTCGCTGCGTCCCACCCGGTGCGAGTAGCCCCGAGGCGGGTGTGACGGATAGCCAGGGCGCGTCGCTGGAGCTGGGCACTCCGCTGTCGACGAGGTACGCCGTGCCTGGGGAGCCGGCGGACATGAGCCACAGATTGCCGTCGACGTCGACGTCCAGACCGGCGCCGCTGAACGGCACCTGATCGGGTGGGGTGAGCGTGGTCAGTGTCACGCAGGTGTGCGGATCAACGGCGTGGATCAAGTCTTCGGCACTGTTCGTGGCTACCCACAACAGCCCGAATCCGGGGTTCCAGCCGAGGCCGGCGATGGCTGGGTCGGCCGGCGCGCATTGGCTGATCACCCGGCCCGGTACGGGGTGGCCGAGCCCCGCGATGTGGTAGATGATCCCCTGGTTACCGCCTCCGATGTAGAACGAGTCATCGTCGGGTCGGTATGCCAGGCCGCTTTGGGACACCGTCGACCACGGAAACTGGCCGACAATGCTCGCGACGATCTCGCCACTGCGCGGGTTCCAGCAGTAGACCCCGTTGTCGGCTCCGATTTTGACCTGGCACATCACGGCGCGAGCGGGCACATACGCCATGTCGGCCGGACCGGGATACTCGTTCGCCCAAGGAGTGGGCCAGCCCTCTTCGCGACGCACCCCGTCCGGGGTAAAGCTGTCGTTGCGCAGCAGGTCCGCGTCCGAAACCCACACGTTGCCGGACTCGACGCCGATACCCCTGCTGATGGCCAGACCATCGGCCGGCCAGGACTTCAAGACTTGACCGGGGGTACGCCGCCCGGTGCTGCCTGCGCCGTCGCGAATCCGCCAGGCCAAGGCGGCGGAGCCGGAATTGGTCAGCGAAACTGTGCGCTGCCGCTGCTGCCCGGACCGGACGGTCACCTGTAGAGCCTGCGGGTCAACCCGGATCACCCCTTCGCCGCCGCTATCGGGGCGACCGTCGACGACCGTGGCGAGCGCCGCGGACTGACCAGGTTGTGGCGTAGCGGCATGTACCGGGGTAGCGGCCCCGATCTGCGCCGACACAGCGAGCAGAGCGAACAACCCGACCGCCGCAACGGCCGCTCTCGCCCCGGGCGGTCGAGCCAACGGTGCGCCGGGCGATCCTGCGACGGTGCGCGCCAAACTGCTCCACACGGCCTTCATCGGTACTCCAAACACTGCAGGAGTGACCGGGGTCCTGGGCCACGGGACACCCTCACCATTCACCCATCCCTTTGTCCCAGGCAAGGCATAGGCTGTGCCAACTCGCAGTTTGGTTGTGACGATCATTTGCCGGTGTCTGCTATTGGGCAAGCACCTGCTCACGCTCCACACGGCGTGGTCTTGCGGGAATGCGCGTACAGTCAACGATGGATCGGTTCGTCAGTTTCTTTGACGGCCAGCGCCCGCAGGGCGCGCTGCCCCAGACTTCGGCGGCCAGACACGGGTACCGATGAGTTTGAACGCCGAGTGACGACAGAGGACCCCGACCGGCACGTCGTCATCGGCGATGACCGTGCAGCGTGTTCGTGAGGCATCATGCCCACGCGACTTCCGGACCGGCCGTCGCGTTCTTTCTCGATCCTGTTCATGAGCCGGTAGGTGGCCAGATCATGAAAACACCACACGCAACTGTTTTCGTCGCGACAGCGACAATAGTCCTGACCTTGGGCACGGACGTCAGCGCGTCACCAGTGGCTGGATGGACCTCGCGCATCGACGTCGCTATATCGGGCGGCAGCCCAAACAGCTCCAGCCAACCACCGGCGATCAGCGCCGACGGCCGGTATGTTGCTTTTGCCTCGAGCGCGTCGAACCTGGTGTCAGGCGACACCAACGGCGCGCTCGATGTGTTCGTTCGGGACACCCGTACCGGCATGACGAGCCGGGTCAGCCTCACCGGCACCGGCGGCCAGGTCAACAACCACAGCCAGGCTCCGGCGATCAGCGGCGACGGCCGGTACGTCGCCTTCCTCTCCCACGGCACAAACATCCTGGCGGGCGACCCCAACCCACTGGGCAACGTGTACGTCCGTGACTGGGTGATGGGCACGACGGTCCGGGCCGGACCACCTGCTCTTACCGGCGAGGTCGACAACACGGCCGCGTATCCCAGCATCAGCGCCGACGGCCGGTACGTCGCATTCGCCACCTACCTGGCGCTGGTGCCCGCCGACACCAACCAGCTCGCCGACATCTATGTGTGGGCACGCCATACCGGCGCGCTTGAGCTGGTAACCATCTCAAGGACCGGCGGGACCTCCAACGACAACAGCTCCCGACCCGACCTGAGCGCCGACGGCCGGTACGTGGCGTTCGACTCGCGGGCCAACAACCTGGTGCCTGGCATCAGCCTCGGAGGAGCCGACGTGTACGTCCGCGACCGCCTGACCAGCACGACCACCCGGGTCAGCGTAGCCAGCGACGGCACGATCGGCGACGACGAGAGTGACTCGGGCCGCATCAGCGGCGACGGCCGGTACGTGCTGTTCGCGTCGGTCTCGACGAACCTCGTGCCCGTCGACATCGCGCGCGCCGACGTGTTCGTCCACGACCGCGTGACCGGCACGACCGAATTGGTGAACCTGGACTCCGCCGGCCGGCAATTCACCGAAAGCCAGTACGGCGGGGTGATCAGTGCGGACGGCCGGTACATCGCCTTCCCCACCTCCACCGACGGGATCAACCACATAATGCGCCGCGACCGCCGGACCGGCGCGACGATCACGGTCAGCCTCTCCACCGCGGGCGTCGCGGCCAACGGCCACAGCTACCAGCCCGAGATCAGCGCGGACGGTCGCGGTATCACGTTCATCTCGGACGCCACCAACCTCGTGCCGGCCGACACTCCCGCCTGGGACCACGTCTACCTGCGTCGCTACTGGCGCTAACGGCGTCGGATCGCGGCACCAGAAAGGAACAGTAGCGTGATACGCGGGAATAACAACTGGACCTGGAAGCGTCTCCTCATCGTGGTGGCCTTTATAGCCATATGGCTGGCGGGCTGGTTCCTCGTTGCCCACCAACGCGCGTCCATTCCTCAGGCCGGAGAGACACGAGGAAGCTTCGTTGTTTTCATCGGCGTCATGGTGGTTGTTGGCGTCCTCATTCCGGCGACCATCGCAACGCTGTTCTTTGTAGAGCTCGATCGGAGGCGAAACAGACTCGGCACGAGGCGGGCACAGAGTCCACCGCCGCGATCCGACGAACCCCCGTCGCAACATTTTCCCTACTAGTTCGGAAATCGCCAGGCAGTCGGTTCGCCCGAAACCCACGCTCATAATCTGATCATCGAGCCCGAAGTTCAGGTCGTGAAGTACCGCGTTTGGCACTGAGCCGGGGTCTTGGATCGTGTGGGTCGCGGGTGATACGGCCCCAGGACCGACACCGTACGCTGTCGCCAGTTCGCCGAGGGCGACGCCTCCGGTTACGGGTTCGCCACGTTCCGGTGCGGAGTGACGAACAATGCCGCGCCGAATAGCCGACGATAACCCCTTAAAAGCATGCACTTCTGAACGAAGTCGAAGATTTATTCAGATAGATTGCAAATAGCGTGGCGTGTTTCCCGCCGAAGGGCCATGGTTGGCATATGACACAGACGATCCGTAGGAGTGATAACGAACTTCAGACCAACGTCACCGAGGAGTTGCTGTACAACCCCAGCATCGACGCCGCGCAGGTCGGCGTGTCGGCGATTAGCGGCGTGGTGACACTCTCCGGTCAGGTGAGCAGCCTGCCCGAGCGCCATGCGGCGAAACGATCAGCCCTACGAGTATGGGGCGTCAAAGCCGTCGCCGATGACATGGTGGTACGCGACCCGGGCACGTCCGGCGCGAAGGACACCGATATCGCCGAGGCGGCCCGGCAGATGCTCAGCTGGGCGGTCGACGTACCGGCGGACTCGGTCAAGGTCAGCGTCCGCGATCACACGATCACCCTGTCGGGAATCGTCAACTGGCACTACCAGCGCGAGGCCGCCGCCCGCGCGGTCATGTACCTCAGGAGCGTGAGGGCGGTCGCCAACACCATCTCGCTGGCCGTGTCCGCGCCACAGTCTGGAGTGAAGGCGGCGATCGAGGCCGCGATCCTGCGCAACGCGCAGCTCGGCTCCCGCGAGATCGTCGTTGACGTCAACGGCGCAGACGTCACGCTGAACGGATCCGTCCGGTCATGGGCCGAACGCCATCAGGCCGGGTACGTAGCGTGGGCAGCCTCCGGCGTGACGGGCGTGAACAACCACCTCGCCGTCACCTCCTGATCCCATCCGTCCGCCGTCCCACGCGGCAAAGCCAGTTCCATTCCCCGGACAGGGCCGGTCAATGCAGCCGCATTGACCGGCCCTGTCGTCCGTTCGCGAGAAACTGACCTGAACGGCCAGCGAGCGCCTATGCGTGCCCCCGGTCATCGCACCGCTGCTGAGCCGTCGCTGAGAACGCCTGCTCGCATCCTGCCCTGGACGGCTAGCGTGTCGGTATGGCCGCCCGCGATCGGACAGGGCGCACCAGCGACGGCACGGTCGACGTGCTCATCGTCGGTGCCGGTCCGACCGGTCTCGCGTTGGCCGCCCAGCTCGCCGCCTTCGACGTACCACACCGGGTCATCGACCGTGCTCCAGATCGGGTGCACGAGTCCCGGGCCCTGGCCATCCAGCCGCGCACGCTGGAGGTGCTGGCAGGCTTGGGCGTCACCGAGCGGCTGGTCGCCGCCGGTAACCGAGGCGTACGGCTGTGCCTGCACGCCGGGCGCCGCGCAATTACGGTGCCGCTGTTCGACCTGGGCCTGGCCGACACGGCGTACCCGTATCTGCTGTTCCTATCCCAAGCGGACACCGAACAGATCCTGGTCGAGCACCTCACGGCGGTCGGCGTCGCCGTGGAACGCCGCGTCGAACTGGCGGCGCTCGTCCCGCGCGACGACGGTGTGCGGTGCGAGCTGACCGGCGGCGACGGGACGCCGGAGACGGTCACCGCCCGATACGTCGTTGGCTGCGACGGGGCACACAGCACGGTCCGCCGGCTGGCCGGCATCCCGTTCACAGGCGGCTCCTACCCGCAGACCTTCGTCCTCGCCGACCTCGACGCCGACGGCCTCGAACCCGATACCGCACACGCCTTCCTGTCCGGACGCGGCATCTTGCTCTTCTTCCCGCTCGGGCATCCGGCGACCTGGCGGCTGCTGGCAGCGCGACCACCGACCGACCCCACACCGCCGGACGCACCAGTCGCCCTGACCGAGGTCCAGGCCATCACCGACGCCTACACCGATGGCACTGTGCGGCTACGCGAACCGGTCTGGATGACCAATTTCCGGCTCCACCACCGCGCCGCGGATCGGTACCGGTCCGGCCGTATCTTCCTGGCCGGCGATGCCGCGCACATCCACAGCCCGGCCGGCGCGCAGGGCATGAACACCGGCATCCAAGACGCGGTCAACCTCGGCTGGAAACTCGCGCACGCGCTGGCCGGCGTCGCCGATCCCGCGCTGCTGGACAGCTACGAGACCGAACGTGCCCCGATCGGACGGCTGGTGCTGCGCTTCACTGACCGGGCATTCACCGTCGCGACCTCCACCAACCCGGTGGTGCGCTTCGCACGCACCCGGATCGCACCTACGATGCTGCCGCTCGCGATGAAAATCGGACGCGGCCGGGCGTACGCGTTCCGCACCGTCGCGCAACTCGCCATCAGCTACCGGCGCAGTCCACTGTCGACTGGAGGCCCACACTCGCCACGCCATGGTCCCCGGGCTGGCGACCGTCTACCCGACTCTCCACTAGTCCATGATGGACGACACACCACCGTGCACGAGCTAACCGCGGCGCCGGGATGGCACCTGCTTCTGGCCGGCACCGGCGACGTATCTCCGACACCGGCCCGCGGGCTCCACGTTCACCGAATCCGCGACGCGACGGCGTCACGCCGCTGCGGGATTACCAACACCATCTGCCTGATCCGGCCGGACGGGCATATCGGCTACCGCTCCGGCGTGTCCAATGTGTCTGGTCTAGCCGCATACCTCGCTCGCTGGCTACCCAGCTGACGGCCAGCTCACCAACGCGAGCAGCCGACTACACCAGCGACCCGGGTCGCGTATGTGCGCCTCGCGCAATGACGCGGAGCATGCGTCAGGAGACCGATGGCGGCCAGCGGTGCGTGCGCCACTCGTCCCATGTTGCGTGGCAGGAGGCACCTCGGCGAGGACCGCGAGGGGCAGCTGGCGTTGGCTGCTCAGCCGCCCCTGGCGATAAACGGCTCTGGCCCAGCCTCAGAGGGATTCGGTGGGCAGGCCGGCAGCCGTCCAGTCCTCGATACCCTCCCGATACGTGCGGACGTTGCTGTAGCCGAGGGCGGTGAGCCGGTCGGCGACCTGTCCGCTGTTGGGGCAGGCCGGGTTGGAGCAGTACGTGACGATCGCGGCGGCGCGGTCCGGTAGCAGGGTGGGCGCCTGGATGTCCACCTCGGTGGGGTGCAGGGCGAGGGCGCCGGGCAGGTGCTGTTTGGCGTGGTAGTCGCCGCCCAGCGCGTCGACAAGGGTGACGGCACCGGCGTCGATCGCCGCCTTCAGCTCGTCACGGGTGATCAGTGTGGTCATGGTCGCTACCTCCAGGGGATCGGACTATAGTCCGGTTATGGATTCCGACAGTAGCGGACCATGGTCCGGTTCTGCAACGCCCCTGGAACTGCTTCGCACCCCGCCGCCGAAGGAACGCGCCGACGCGGCACGCAACCGGACAGCCATACTTGACGCGGCCGCCCGGCTCTTCGCCGAGCACGGCGTGGCCGCGGTCTCCATGGACCAGATCGCCGCCACCGCAGGGGTGGGCAAGGGCACGTTGTTCCGCCGCTTCGGCGACAAGTCGGGCCTGGCAGTCGCGCTGCTCGACACGCGTGAGCGGGTGCTACAGGAGGCCATCCTGCATGGACCGCCGCCACTTGGACCCGGGGCACCCTCGACCGAACGACTCACCGCGTTCGTCGACGCCTACCTGGACTACCTACTGGAGCACCTGGACCTGGTGCGCATGTCGGAGACCGCCACACCCGGCGCCCGGTACCGGATCGGGGCCTACCGATTCTGGCACCGGCACGTGGCGATCCTGCTGGACGGCTCCCCCGACCCCGACCATGCCGCACACGTCTTACTCGCCGCCCTCGCCGCCGAGCACACCGCCGCACTGCTTCCCGAACTCGGCGAGCCGCGCATCCGGGCTGGGCTGCACCGTATCGCCGGTCAACTGCGATGAACGCAGCCGTCGCCGCGGCATGATCTCCCGGTCCCGCGCGGCTTAGCCGTCCGCCTGGACGGTGGGCGGTGGTCGCGGTCCTCCAAGAACTTCCGGAGGCGATGTCGGATCGGCGCTGAGGTGTTCGTTGCAGGAATGACCGGACGCTCGACGACCACATCCAAGAGCTCATCTACCGGCCCACCCAGCGCGGCGGATAGGCTACGGCATGATCATCAACACGGCGCCCGAACCGATCAACGGGGTCATCTTTGACTTCCATGCCACGCTGGTTGAGGGCGGCGACGCCGGTCGTTGGATCGAAGCCGCCCTTCGCCGCCTGGCCGAGGAGGGAAACGCGGAGCCGGACCTGAGCGCCGACCAGATCACGGGTCTGCGTGAGCATCTGGACCAGATATGGCAGCACGCCCACACGATCGACCCCATGAGCGAGCGCGATCTCAGCCAGGAGCGCCACTGGGACGTCTTCAACAGGACGGTCGCGCTGTATCCAGGCATCAAACCGGATCTGATCGCCGCACTGTACGCGGTGATGCCGGATCAGTGGGTGCCCTTCGTCGACGCCCTCCCGGTCCTTCGAGAGCTGAAGTCGCGCGGCGTCAGAATCGTGGTGCTGTCCAATATTGGGCTGGACATTCGTCCACTCCTCGATCGAGTTGGTGTGAGTGGCCTGCTCGACGGTGTCGTGCTGTCCTTCGAGGTGGGTCTGGTGAAGCCCGATCCGGCGATCTTTGCCCGCGCGCTGGAACTGCTTGACGTTCCGGGCAGCCAAACCTTGATGGTCGGCGACAGCCCCAGAGACGACGTCGGCGGAGTTTCTCTAAAGATTCGAACGTTGATCCTGCCTCGGACCGACGGCCCGGTTCACGGCCTGGGAACGGTCCTACACATGGTCGGGAACGGCAAAGGCAATCCGGCGGCCGTAATCCTTCATGGACCTGAGGCTACGACAGATTGGAACGTTTGACGGGGAGCCAGTTTGTGAGCATCGGGACAAGGACGGACAGCAGTGGTTCGCCAAAGACACAGAGGGTCTGCTCCCACGGATGGCCGAACGTGCCGGTGCTCATGTCTTCGGTGAGGAATATGTAGTAGTCACCGTCGGGAAAGACATCCGTCTGCCACTGCCTGTGCGGCTGGCAGGCGAACCGATGGGGCCAGAACCGGTACGTCTGATGTTGCCAGCAGCCCACGACAAGCCGGCTGCCGGGTCGGAGCCCGCGGACGGGGGCGAGCGGGGTGCCACTGTGGCGGGCGGCCGCCCGGCCCCCGAACTCCGGTTGGCTGCGCGCGGCGAAGATCGGGGCGAGGTCGACCGTGACCGACGGTGCCGGCTCGGTGATCGCGGGCCAGGAGCGGACGCTGGGCCGGAAATCGAATCGCTGGCAGAACGGCGTCCAGTACTCGTCGTCGGCGTCCATGGGGATCGGGCTCCAGGCCGGCTGGGGCTGAGGCCCGGATCCGATGACACGATCATCGGTGCCGTTCACGATGCCGCCAGCTTCTCTTGGATCGAGCGGAGCACGGTGATGGTCTCACTGTCGGTGAAGCCGGTGTCGGCCGGCCAGTCTCGGGACCATCCCAGCGTTTCGCTGGCCAAGGCCAACTCGGTGGCCAGCAGCACGCGTCGGCAGTCGCGACGCGACATCGGGGCTCCCGCATCGATCAGGTCGCCCAGCCGCTGCACGTCTGATCGCAGTGCGAGGCGGTCATCGTAATCGAGCAGCCGGGCGGCCATATCCCGGCCGCCGTCTGACCTCACCCACTCCATGAGGCCGGCCCGAAGCAATTCCCGCTCGACCGACGTGAGCCCGTCGAGATCGACCCGCGCGTCCATGTCCACCGGTCGATCATCCATGATCACAGCACATCCCGGCGCGCGAAATTTGCCGCGGTCACGCCGTGTCGTACGTGAGCATCAGTACACCGGTGGTGCGTCGCGGTCCTCGTCCGGTGAGCCCAATCCCTGCGTGACGCCGTCGAGGGTCAGGGAACTCGATGACCATCAGCTTCCGCATGAACTCGCACCTTCCGCCCGGAGGGCGGCGCTGTGCCGCCCGCTCACCCTTCATACGAACGGTGTGCGCCCAGATCGACGGCGCCGCGCGCCGCTGCGGCTCGTTACGTGGCCGACGGCCGAGGCTGTTCGGCCGGTACGGTGCCCTCGGCGGCAGCCATCCACTGGTCGAGGTCATCCTGTGTGAACTCGTGCCACGCCGGAATGTCGGGGAGCTGGCGGAGTAGGTCGAATGCCTCTGCGACCCGCGGGCCGCGCAGTACCGGTGTGTGGCAGCCGGCGATGACTTCGGCGTCGAGTCGCTGGATGTCGTCCACGACCGCATTGAACTTGCGGCTGTCCAGCAGCGTCGCCCAGGGTGAGACCAGCCGCCCACCGAAGAACTGACCATCGCGAAACTCGTCCGCGGACAGCTCCGCGATCTCAGGCATGGGCGTGGGCACGTTCGTCGCGAAGGTGTCCACTGACCACAAGACACTGGTCTTCGTGTCGAACAGCGCGCGTGTCGTTGGATTGTCGAACAGTGGCGGCCGCTTGGCCACCAGCGTCCGGTCGCCAACGTCGATGGTGTCGCCCTCGTTCATGAAGCGACACCGGTTGATAGGCGTCTCCCACTCTTCGGCCATGCGTCCGATCGAGAACCAGGTCGTCAGCAGCGTCGCATTCTGGCAGGCCGCGAGGACCGGTAGTAGGTTGCCCGCGTGGTCACGGTCGTCGTGCGTGAGGAAGATCCACCGTACGTCCATCGGGTCCACAATGGACCATGCCGCCTCCAGCCACTGCGGGCGCACCGCCGGCGCTCCGGTGTCTACCAGGACCGGCTCGGCGCCGCGAATCACCATCGAATTCATCGGGAAGTGTCCGACCGGCGGGGCCTCCAGTGCCCACGGGATAACGAATGTCTCCTCGGCGATCTGGTGCGGCTGTAAGAGGTTGAACGTCTCGGTCGTAGTCATCGCTGCTCCCTCGGACTCGATCACGGTGCAGCGCCCCTGCTCCAGTGCAGCCCTCGTCGAAGGCAGGCGTCAAGACCACGTATCTCCGTGCGGCGATCGTCACCGGGTTGGCGCTCTGTCGGCTTCCTGCCGCCTTGGGAACGGACGTCCTACCTACCGCCCCTCGCTCCTCGAAGTCTCAAGGTGGGCCCTAGGTCGAGGAGGGCGCCGGCAGGTCCTCCTCGACCGCTTGGTCGTCAGGTCCAGTTACTGACCCGGACCTCCCGTGGGTACGGGTCGCCGGCCCCGGTCTCGACGAGCTGCTTCAGGCTCATCAGGAACGTGGCCCACTTGGTGCTGCAGTGCGACATGAACTCGACCGGCTCGCGCCAGCCCTCGTGCTTGAACAGCACGATCGTGTAGTCGCCCTCCCGCTTCAGGTCGAAGCTGACGTGGGTGCCGATCCACTCCGCCGGGCCTTCAGTCACCTCCCACTCGACCCGCTCGCCCGGGCGCTGGTCGAGCACCTTCATGTCGAACCCGCCTGCGTCGCCGAAGCGAAACTGGATGGTGCCGCCGACCACGCCGTCCCCCGTGGTGTCCGTGGTCCACCAGGCTGCGAGGCCGTCTCGTGTGGTGAGTGCGTCGTATACCGTCTTTGGAGCGACGGTCGCCCCGACGCGATGCAGGATGTCTACCATTGGTGGTTCTCCTCTGTCTGTTGTGGTTGGTGTCGTTGGCTACGAGGCCGTGGCGGATGTGGTGACGCGGCCCGGTTCGAGCCGATCGGCGAGACGGCGCAGGGCCGCCACAACCAGCCGGCGTGTCGCATCGCCGCGCAGCCGCGGCGGGCGCTCGGGCGCCGTGCGCGCGTGTGGACGGGCGGAGAGCACGTGTCGCTTGGTGGCCTGGTCCGCCATGATCATCGCAGTGCGATCGAACATCTGATGCTCCCTTCGGGTGCGGCCGAGCCGTCAGCCCAACCGGTCTCGCAGGGCGGCCAGCGGGCCGTCCCAGTCGCGGGCGAGGGCGGCGAGGAACTGCTGCGCCACCTTCATGGGCGCCGAGTCCAGCCGGTACCGGACCCGGCGCCGCTCGCCCGGCTCGGCCACCACGAGCCCCGCGTCGGCCAGCAGGGCGAGGTGCTTGGCGATGGCCTGCCGGGTGATCGGCAGCCGGGCGGCCAGATCTGTCGCGGTGGCCGGCCCTCCGGCCGCGAGCGCGGCGAGGATGCCTCGCCGGCTCGGGTCGGCCAGTGCGGCGAAGACCTCCTGTGCGACCGCTTCGAGGTCAGAGTCGGCCATCGAGGTATGCGACGAGCTCGCCCAGCTCGTTGGTCCAGCCGTCGGTGTTTCCGGAGAGCGCCGTCTTGTGCTCGGGCTCCGGCAGTTGCGCGAACCCGGTCTCGACCATGGTCAGTGTGGTGCCGGCACCCGCGGGCTCCAGCGTGAACTCGACGTAGGTGCGTCGCGGATCGCCTTCGGGAAGGCCGTAGATCGGCCAGGTGTAACCGAAGACGCGCGGCGGCTCAACCCGCTCGATGGTGAGCGTGGCGATGTCGCCGCTGTCCCAGCTGAGCTTGGCCTGGCCGCCGACGCGCAGGTCGACCTCGGCCTTCTGGCCGAACCACGTGCCCAAGCCCTCCGCGGTGGTCAGCGCCGCCCAGACCCGCTCCGGCGGGTGCGCCAGCTTGATCGTGCGCTCGATGCGGTCGGGGAATGCCATGTCCGTCTCCTCTGTAGCAACCATCTGGTTGCTACTCAACATATAGCAATCACCTGGTTGCGTCAACGGTCGCTACGGAGTGCCCACCCGCTGAGCGTGGGGCGCCGCGGGCACATCTGCCCGGCTCAGCCGCAGTGGTGCCAGTTCGTCGATGGCACCGGCGTCGAGCAGAGCCAGGAAGGCATCGGCCACGACAGGGTCGAACTGCGTACCGCGTCCCTGAAGGATCTGTTCGCGAGCCTGACTCTCGGTCAGTGGCGCGGAGTAAGGCCTGTCGGCGCGCATAGCAGCCCACGAGTCACACACCGCGATGATGCGCGCCTCAAGAGGTATGTCATCACCGGCCAGACCTGCTGGATATCCGGTGCCGTCGAAGCGTTCGTGGTGGCCGGCCACCAGTGGGGCTAGATCGGCCCGGTCGCTCAGATCCGCCAGCAGCCGGGCACCCTCCTCGGGATGCCGGCGCAGGACGCGCCATTCGGCGTCGGTCAGGTTGCCGGCCTTGGTGAGGATCGCCTCGTCCACGTTTATCTTGCCGATGTCGTGCAGCCGCGCGGCCGCAGCGGCGCGGCGCAGCGCGGCCTGGCCCAGTCCGAGCCGCTCGCCGGTGAGCAATGCCCAGCGCGAGACCGCCGTGCTGTGCTCATGGTTGCTGAGCCGGGCGTCGATCTGGTCGGCGAGCCAGACCAGCCCAGCGGGTAGGTCGGGGTCCGTGTCCAGAGCAGGGTCGGCGATGCGTCCAGCGGGCACGACACGATCGCGGCCATGCGCCTTGGCGCGGTACAGCGCACCGTCCGCGTCGTGGATGAGCCCTTGGATGTCGGCCAGCGGGCGTCCGCCGCGTATCCCGGCGCTCGCCACGCCGAGAGATGCCGTGAGCCGGACCTCGCGGCTATCGGGCAGGGTCATGGGTACGCGGGCCAGCAGCCATCGCACCCGCTCGGCCACCTCCAGCGCGGTCTCCTCGTCGGCGCTTGGCAGCAGGCACACAAACTCCTCGCCGCCGTACCGGGCGACCAGGTCGCTCGGGCGTACCGCGCGGCGTATGCGATTCGCGGTCTCCGCCAGTACGACGTCACCGGCGGGATGACCGTAGGTGTCGTTGATCTTCTTGAACCGGTCAAGGTCGATCATGATGAGGCTAAGAGCTGCGCCTTGACGTGCTGAGCGGTCCGCCTCCAGATGGAGCATCTCTTCAAAGAATCGCCGGTTGTACAGGCCGGTGAGACCATCTGTGATCGCCAGCCGCTCTTGTTCGCGGAGGGCGGCGTCTAGCGCGGTCGCGAGCCGGGTCCGGTCTCGAGTCACGAGGGCCTGCCGGATGAGCAGGCCGCTGAACAGTAGAACCGCGATGACCAGGGTAGACAGCCGGAGGCTGCCGTCGCCGAGGTGGTCGACGGCGGCCAAGCACACGACCGTCACCACGGCCACCGCCGCGGGCAGCAGCGCCGCGTCTCGGTCTAGCCGCCGCACGCGCGGCTCGTGCTCCGGTATCCGCGCCGCCGTGAGCGCGGCACCGCAGAGCAGCACCGCCTCCGCCTGCCAGCCGAGGTTGAGCCAGCTGGAGTCGTCATACGAATGGATCGCGTACAGGTATGAGTAACCGGCGTCCGACAGGCCCGCGAGGGTGATCGCGGCACCGACGATCAATATCGATCGCGGCACCGCTCGGTGGCCGCAGAGCCCCACGACGATCAGCACGGTGACGATCGTGACGGCGAAAAGTGGGTATACGAACGCGACGACCGCGCCCACCTGCGGTGACCGTGGCAGCAGCGGGCCGATCACCAGCGTCCAACCGGCCGCACCCACGGCCAGCGCCACCAGCGCGGCGTCCAGCAGGCCCCGCAGTCTGCGGCCGGACCGGACGCCGGCGAAGCCGACCACGACCGCGGGCAACGCCAAGGCGTACGAGGCCAGATAGAGCACGTCAGCGGCGGACGGAGTGGAGGCGCCGTCCGGGGTCAGGTAGGCGTAGCCCGACCAGATCAGCTCGCCGATGAGCCATAAGAGGTTCGACGCGGTCAGCAGCCACCATGTTGTGCGTAGGCGACCGCTGGCCCGCCGGGCCGCCAGGCAACACAGCGGCACCAGCAGGACCAGAGGCGCCAGATATATCACGTTGGAGACGAACCGGGCGGATGCCTCGGAGTCCTGGCTCAAGCCGGTAAGCAGCGCATAGAACAGGAGCCAGGCCGCTCCGGCCACGACTGTCAGCTGCGTAAACCGACGCCGTGCCGCCATCCGATCCGGATCGACCGCCACCTTCGCCTCCGACATCGAGCCAAGCCGTACCTTGCTGGACACAGAGACGTATTGTGGATCACGAGATCACCGTCTGTGTACCCCCTAACGTCACATAACGTCGGTACTGGTTCGATCGGCCCGACGACAACCCGGCGTTCGTCCGGGGCCGGGCTGGTCGCCGCCTACTGGGCGCGGCTGGCCGGGTCCACCCGGGCCCAGCGCAGCAGGTCCGTCATCTTGAAGCTGCCGGGCCTCTGGGCCGGCAACGTGGGCCGCCAGTTCGCCGGGGCCGCCCGCAGGTACGAACGGGAGTCCAGTTGGAGCAGCCCGATGAAAACCTCACCGATGAGGCGTGCCCCTGTCGGGCCGAGCACGATGCCGTCGCCGATCAGCTCGGCCTCGGCGAGCAGGTAATACCACAGTGGAGTGTTGTGCTCCAGGCCGAGCCCGTAGTGGGCCAGTTCGTCGAGGGTCAGGCTGGTCCAACCCATGCTGGTCGCGATCCGTTGGCCGGACGGCAGGCTCCAAGTGAGGTGGCGCAACAGGTTGCGCTGTGGGAGCGACGTCGGCGGGTCGCCGCTGGCGATCGCGCCGAGCGGGAGGTTGAACAGCGCGGTGGAGATGCTCCGGTCGATGCGCTTGTTGGGCTTCACCTGCCCGTCACCGAAGTCGAAGAAGGTCTGCCAGTCGATGAACCGACGCCGGGCGCGCCGCCCGCCGCGCAGGTCGACCGGGTCGGCTTGGCCCTCGCCGGCCGGGTCGAAGATGAAGCCGAAGAACGCGGTGCCGTCCGGGTTGCCGGCCAGGTTGGCCCGGTACGAGGGGCGGACCATGCTGTGCCCGAAGCGGTACGCGGCTCCCTGGAACTCGACCGGGATGGACGCCGGCCCGGGCTCTGGCCGGTAGAACCGGCGGCCGTGGGCGAGGATGTCCTGGGTGACGCCGAAGCCGGCCACCTGGGGCAGGAACTCGTGGACGATGATCCACTGGTAGTGCCAGGTGACGAGCTGGCGGGCCTGACCGAACAGCTGGTTCGTCGGCACGCCCTGGCCGCGCAGGTGGTCGACGGCCCGGTTGTGGGCCAGGATCATCGCCGCCTGGAGGCCAGCGATGATCATATTCTCGTCGTTGCGCGGGTCGGCGATGATGGCCGTGCCGTTGGCGGTGCGCGGCAGGTCCTCGAACTGGCCGCCGGATTCGATCCGCAGCTTGATCCGATCGGACTCGTAGAGCGACGGGCTCGCCACCGGGCCGCCGCCGTACACGGAGTCGAGGTCGAGCGCCGGCGTGCGGGTGTTGGGGGTTGACTCCGGCGGCGTAGGTACGGCCAGTCGCGAGGTCGTGTCGAACGTCATGTCGTGGTCTAGGAACTGGCCGAAGAACGTCGTTCCCGCGGTGTGGAACGGGTTGTCGCGGTTCCTGGGGCTCAACTCCGGGTTGGTGATGAGCCGTACCGGTCCTTCGTTCAGCGGGTCGCGGGCGTCCAACAGGCCGCCCCTCTTCCCCATGTCGGTGAGCGCCGCGCGGCTGCGGCTGTCGGCGGCGATGAACGGCGGCAGGTTGGGGAACATGCGCCCGAACCGGTCGGACGGCGTGGCAGCCTGGGCGGGGCCGTGACCGGCGATCGCCGGGCCAGCCACCGCACCCGCCGCGGTCGCGCCTACGCCAGAGATGAATTTACGGCGAGAGAACCCGCCTGTCGGCTCTTGGACCTGATGTGAGGTGCCCATGGCTGGCAATTCTCGGGTGACGTGGCATGCGGGTCACGACTCCCAAGGGATTTTCTTAGGAAGCTTTCCTGTTAGTAGTACCGCGGGCTTCCACGGAGCCTCAGTTGAACGGATCGAGCGTTATGTACGCCACCTGCGGGCTGCCGTCGTGGACCAGCGACTCGTTCGCGCCGACGTCGTCGAAGGCGAAGGCGTATGCCTTGCCATCCACCATCTGTGCGTGGATCTTGCGGGCGTAGTGGTTCGTCACGACGTCCTGGTAGAACGCCGACGGGACGTTGTACGGCTGGTTCGCGCTGATCAGGAGCGTCGAACGGTTGTAGCCCGCGCACAGCGTCCGCGAGATCGGGCCGCGGACGAGGTCGTTCGGTGCGTCGAGCAGCTTGTAGCAGCCGAAGATGCTGTCCGAGTCCGGCTTCTGGAAGCTCGTCACCACCTGGCCCGCACCATTCGTGAAGTTCATGACGTTGCCCGATACCCGGCCGTAGTATTTCGTGTTCGGTTGATCGCCGAACGGCGTCACGGTCAGCGTCGACGTGCTGTACCGGGACCAGACCCGATTCACGTAGTCGTTCATCACCGACGCCGGGAGGACACCCGCCTCGATGCCGTGACCCGGCGCCAGCGCGCGCAGGATCGTGCCGTCCGGGCGGGTCTTGATCAGGCTCGCCCAGCCGCCCGGCTGGCCGCGCAGCGCGTTGAAGAAGCCTTGGTAGCCGCCTGGCTTCAGGCGCCCGGTGCTTTTCGTCGTACCGTTGGCGAGCTTCACCCCGACCGCATACGGCGCCGAGAACATGTCCACCTGGGTGCTATTGATCCACAGGCCGTCGTTGTTCAGCGTGTACTCGGTCCAGTTGAACAGGATGTTGGCGTTCGGGTCGCTCGGGTTCTGCACGGCGGGCTGGACCAGGCCGCCGGTGGTGAGTTTGAAGACGAGCTTCTGCCCGTACGAGAAGTAGACCCGGCCCGAGAACTTCGGCATCCGGATCGTCATGCTCTGGCCGTTCGCCGGGCCCGGGATCGACGCGTCGGGCGCCGCCGTCGGCGGGTTGCCGCCCGCCGGCCACGCGTGGAACGTGCCGGCCGCGTCCGCCCAGCCCTGCCGGCCGGTCGCGAGCAGCGTGCCGATGTTGTAGACGTAGACCCGATCGCCGCGTCCGGAGTTGTTCGTGATCGTGAGCGGAATCGTCGCCGTGGGGACGGACGCGTTCGCATTTGTCACGGCGATGACCGCGAAGGCCGTCGATACGGTCGTGGACAACGCGGCGACGAGGGCCGCCATGACGGGTTTTCTGCGCATGGGCGCTCTCCCTGGTCAAGCGGGGGTTCGGCGGGGTACCGGGGGGGGGTACCTCGCCGTCTTCTGTGGAGCACTCACAGCATTGTGAGAGCGCTCTCAGGATTCGCTGCCCAGTGGACGCTTGTCAATAAGTTTGTTAACAGTAAGTTCGCCGGCAGCGACCGTCACGATGACGCGCGCCAGGCTGAGGCGCGCAGCAGCCGCAGCCCGTTGAGGGCCACGATGATGGTGGAGCCCTCGTGGCCGGCCACACCCAGCGGCAGCGGCAGGTGCCCGACGATGTCCCAGGTGGCGAGCACGGCGATGAACGTGGCCGCGATGGCCAGGTTGGCGATGACGTAGCGGCGGGCCCGCCGGGACAGGCCGATAAGCGCGGGAATCGTGGACAGGTCGTCGCGGACGATGACCGCGTCGGCGGTCTGCAAGGCCAGGTCCGACCCAGACCGCCCCATCGCGATCCCGGCGTGCGCGGCGGCCAGGGCGGGAGCGTCGTTGACGCCGTCGCCGACCACGAGCAGGCGCCCGCCGTCGGCCTGCAGATCGTGTACGGCGGTCACCTTGTCCTGCGGCAGCAGCCCGGCGCGGACGTCGTGGATGCCGACCTCGGCGGCCAGTCGCGCCGCGGCCCGCCGGTTGTCGCCGGACAGCAGCACCGGAGGCCGCCCAGTCAGCACCGTGAGGTGGGCGACGGCTTCGGCAGCCGCCGGGCGTACCCGGTCCGTGAGACCGAGTACGCCGGCCGGGACGCCGTCGATGGCCACCACGACCGCGGTGTGCCCCGCCTCCTCCAACTCGGCAGCGAGGCGCCGCGCCGGCTTGCCAGTTGAGTCGGGCAGGTAGGCGGGGGTGCCGACGGTGACGGTGTGCCCGTCGACCTCGGCGTGCACCCCGAGGCCGGGCTGTGAGGTGAAGGCGGTGCCGTCGGGAATGGCCAGTCCAGCCGCGCGAGCGGCGTTCACCACGGCGGCGGCGAGCGGATGCTCGCTTGGCCGCTCGGCAGCCGCGGCCAACGCCAGGAGTCGGTCGGGATCGGCCAGCGGGCCGCCGGGCACCAGCCGGACGGCGCTGAGGCGTGGGGTGCCCTCGGTGAGGGTGCCGGTCTTGTCGAACGCCACCAGGCTGGTCTGCGCGAGCCGCTCCATCACCACGGCGGACTTGACCAGCACACCGTGCCGGCCCGCGGTGGCGATCGCGGCCAACAGCGGCGGCATGGTGGCCAGTACGATCGCGCACGGTGACGCGACGATCATGAAGGTCATCGCCCGCAGCAGGGCGTCCGTGAAGGCTTCCCCGAAGGCGAGCGGGATGGCGAATAGCGTCAGCGTCGCCGCCACCACACCGACCGAGTAGCGCTGCTCGACCTTCTCGATGAACAGTTGTGTCGGTGCCTTTGTCGCCGAGGCCTGCTCCACCATGGCCACGATGCGGGCCACCACGGTGTCGGTGGCCGGCTTGCCGACGCGTACTCGCAGCGCGCCGGCGCCGTTGAGAGTGCCGGCGTACACCTCGTCGCCAGTCGTCTTGGCCGCCGGTAGCGGCTCACCGGTGATCGTCGCCTGGTCCACGTCGCTGGCCCCGTCGACGACAACGCCGTCGGCACCGATCCGTTCGCCCGGGCGGATCAGGACGACGTCGCCGACCTCGAGGATGGCGGTGTCGACCCGCTCCCCACCACCACCGGGGGTGAGGCGGGGGGGCCGCGGGGGCGGCGGGTCGGGGAGGCTGCG
>NZ_JAIBNX010000028.1:25500-31624 GCF_026130045.1 Micromonospora sp. CPCC 205371 | reverse complement strand
GGGGGGACCAGGCCCCCCCCCGCGCCCCGGGGGGGGGGGGTGGCCCCCCCCCCCCCACCCCCCCGGGGGGTGGGGCGGGTGGCCTGCGGTGGCGCGAGGTCGAGCAGGCTGCGCACCGAGTCGGCGGTGCGCTGGGTGGCGAACGCCTCCAGCGCACCGGAGGTAGCGAAGATGACGATCAGCAGCGCCCCGTCGAACACCTGCCCCACGCTGGCCGCGCCGATCGCCGCCACCACCATCAGCAGGTCCACGTCGAGGGTCTTCTCGCGCAGCGCGCGCAGCCCGGCCAGACCCGGCTCCCAGCCGCCGGCGGCGTAGCACGCCAGATACAGGGACCACCACATCCAGGTCGGCCCGCCGACAAGGTGGATCACTCCGCCCGCGGCGAACAGCACCGTGGCGGCGGTCGCCCACCGCACCTCCGCGAGGGCCCACAACTGGGTACGCCGAGCCGGCAGCGCCGCGCGAGTGGCGCTCTGCTGGCTCGGGCGGGTCTCGATGTCGATCGGCACCGTGCCACAATATCTGCGTAGTCATGCAGATACGCAAGCTGATGAGCTGTGAGATATTCTTCGGGCATGCACACGTCGCTGCCCGACTTCCGCATGCCGAACGAGGAGCAGGTGCACCTGGCGGCCGAGGGCTTCCGGTTGCTCGCCGACCCCACGCGGATCAAAATCCTGTGGGCGCTGCTGCAAGGAGAGTCATCAGTCGCCTGCCTGGCCGAACTGGTCGGCGCGGCACCGACCGCGGTCAGCCAGCACCTGGCCAAACTCCGCCTGGCCGGGCTCGTGCGAGGCCGACGTGAAGGCACCTTCGTGTACTACTCAGCCGCCGACATCCACGTGCGGCACCTGCTCGACGAGGCGCTCTTCCACGCCGACCATGCCGACCGCGACCTGCCCGACCACCCCAGCGACGACCTGTCCACCCACCGACAGCCGGAGCGCGCCACCACCGGCTAAGCCGTGGGCGGGTTTGTGCCGCCGCGGCGCTGGCAGATCCGGTCACCGAGGCGCACCTGCGTGAGTCGGCGGTCAGGGCACCCAGATGCTTTCAGCCGCGAACCGCCCAAGCTGGGAAGCGGGCTGTTGCCGGCAATTTGGAAGGGACCACCGGCGCAGTCATTCATGAACAGCGCGGCGCTCGTCTCATTGGTGTTGATCCTGAATTTGCCCGGCTCCCCCAGCCATGGTCGGCCAGGCTCACAGAAGAGGCGCAACAGAAGGAGCATCAGCCATGTCACTAGCCCGCGTCCAAAACTTCTCCATCTCACTCGACGGCTTCGGCACCGGTGAGGGCCAAAGCGACCAGGCACACTTCGGTCACGCCGGAGACAGGCTGCACCAGTGGATGTTCGGCACCAGGTGGTGGCGCGGCCGCCACGAGCCAGGTGGCAGCGGCGGCGTCGACGACGTCTTCGCCCAGCAGTTCGATCGAGGGATCGGCGCGGAGATCATGGGCGCCGGTAAATTCGGCCATCCGGGATGGCACGAGGACCCGGAGTGGAAGGGTGCGTGGGGTCCCAACCCGCCGTTCCACACACCGGTCTTCGTCCTCACCCACCACACCCGCCCGCCGATCGAGATGGACGGCGGCACGACCTTCTATTTCATCGACGCCTCGCCGGCCGATGCGCTCGAGACGGCCCGCGAGGCCGCGGGCGGCCAAGACGTACGCATCGGCGGAGGTCCCACCGTCATCCGCGACTTCCTTGCCGCCCGGCTCATCGACCACATGCACATCGCGGTAGTCCCGATCCTGCTGGGCCGAGGCGTACGCCTCTGGGACGGACTAGAGGGCGTCGAAGAGGACTACCAGGTCGAGGCCACCTCCTCCCCCAGCGGCGTCACCCATGTGACGTTCACCCGTACCGGCCGATGACCGCGATGCTGGAATACGATGACGAGGCGGCCCGCCAGGTCGAGGCGGTCTACCTGACCACCGATGTCGTCCAGCAGCGCCAGGAGGTGCTGCGGCTGCTCGCCCTGACCCCAGGCGAGGCGGTACTGGACATCGGCAGCGGCCCCGGCCTGCTGACCACCGAGATGGCCCAGGCGGTCGGCCCGACAGGGCAGGTCTGCGGGATCGACGTCAGTGACAGCATGCTCACCCTCGCCCGCAATCGTGCGGTGCCGCCCGACAGCGCTCCGGTGGAGTACCGCCACGGTGGCGCGGACGCGGTGCCGTACCCGGACGTGTCCTTCGACGTAGTGGTCTCCACGCAGGTGCTGGAGTACCTCACGGACATCCCGGCCGCGCTGGCGGAGGCGTTCCGCGTACTCCGACCCGGCGGCCGGCTGCTCGTCCTGGACACCGACTGGGACTCGATCGTGTGGCACAGCACCGATCCCGACCGCATGCGCCGGATCCTGCTGACCTGGCAACAGCACCTGGCGGATCCGTTCCTGCCCCGCACGCTGGGCCGGCAACTGCGCCAGGCCGGCTTCCACCTCGCGCCTCCACGGGTACTGCCGCTGCTCAACGTCGGCTACGAGCCCACCACCTTCAGCGGCCGGGAGATCCCGGTCATCGCGCGGTTCGTGACTGGCCGCGACGGGTGGACGGCCGCGGACGTCGACAGCTGGGGCGAGGACCTGCGCACGCTCGGCCCCGACTACTTCTTCAGCCTCAACCGCTACGTGTTCCGTGCCACTCGGCCGGAATGACACCGCCCTCATCCGCCTAGCGGCGCCCAGGTCAGCGGGGCAGAGCGCGGAGCCCGCCACGGGCGGTCCAGCCATTGACGACCAGCACGAGGCCCAGCAGATACGTCGCCATAACCACCGCCGGCCGACCGGGAACCTCAAGACCTCGGCCAGGCCGATGCCGGGAAGAAGGACGATCCAGCGGAGGTCGCCGCGCAGGGGTTCGAGGCGCTGATAAAGGGAAAGGACCACGTGATCGGCGCGTGAGGGTAGAGCCGACGTTCTGAGGGGGTATCCGTGACCTCGAACAACAGCCCAGCGGCGAGCGTGACGTTCGTCGGCAACGCCACCACCGTCCTGCGCATGGGCGACTTCACGCTGCTCACCGACCCCAACTTCCTGCACGCCGGGCAGCGGGCCTACCTCGGGTACGGGATGTGGACCCGCCGTCTGAAGGACCCCGCACTCGACATCCCCGACCTGCCCCCGCTCGACGGCGTCCTGCTGTCCCACCTGCACGGCGACCACTTCGACCGGGTGGCGCGCCGCGACCTGCCCCGGCACCTGACGGTGGTGACCACGCCCGCGGCACAGCGGCGGCTGCGGCGGTGGGGCTTCCGCGCGGCGAACGGGCTGGCCACGTGGGAGAGCCACGAGTTCGTCCGCGGCGACCAGGTGCTTCGCGTCACGGCCGTACCGGCCCACCACGGCCCACACGGCCTGAAGTGGCTGCTACCGCCCACCATGGGCGAGATCGTCGAATGGGAACGGGAAGGGCAGCCGCTGCTGTGCCTGTACATCAGCGGCGACACGCTGTACCGCCCGGACTTCGCCGAGATACCCCGCCGGTACCCGCGAATCGACGCGATGCTCGTCCACCTCGGCGGCACTCGCGTGCTTGGCGTACAGCTGACGCTCGACGGGAGTCAGGGCCACCAGCTCACCCGCCTCATGCGGCCGCGGGTCACCGTGCCGATCCACTACGACGACTACACCGTCATGCGCTCACCGCTGCGCGACTACGTGGACGAGGTCAACCGCGACGCCTCGATCACCCAGCTGCTTACCGTGCGCCGCGGCGAAACGGTCGAGCTACCGGTCCCCCGCGTGCCGGACCTTGGCTCTGCCTAGCAGCGTGGACCTCCGGGGTGCGAGTACCCCTGGCGGGGCGATAACCCGGACGGTGTCCGGATCAGCACCGGGGTACTCCTACGCCGCCGCGGCGGCCGTGACGGTTTGGCTTCCGGGGGAAGCCGCGTGGTGGCCGCAGGCGCGGCGGTATGTGTCGAGGGTGCGTTGCGTGGCCTGATGCCAGGAGTACTGCTGGCGGACGCGTTCCGTGCCGGCCGCGCCGTACGCGTCGCGTAGTGCCGAGTCGGTCAGCAGTGCTTGGATCGTCGCTGCCAGCCGCTCGGGGGAGCCAGGCGCAATCAGTCTGCCCACGGCGGCGTCGGCGACCGCTTCGGAAAGGCCGCCGGTGGCGGCGGCGATGACCGGCACACCACAGGCCATGGCTTCGAGCGCGGCCCGGTTGAGGCAGGCGTGTGACGGTGTACAGACCAGCAGGTCCGCGGAGCGGTACCAGCCTGGCATGTCGCTGTACGGAACGGCACCGGTCAGCCGAAGCCGGTCGTGGCTGCCGGTGTTGATCGCCTCGGCCCGTAGCGCGGCCGCGTAGGGGCCCAGTCCGCGGGACGGTGGTGGTGGCCGACCGATGATCACTAGTTCGGTGTCGGGAAGCTGCGGCAGAACGGCGACGGTGTCGGCGAAGCCGTTCGATGTCACCAGCTGTCCGACGGCGAGAATCCGGTGCGGCCGGCGTCGGGCCCAGGCTGGCCCGTCGGGCCGGAACTGTGCGGTGTCCACGCCCGGCGGTACGACGGACACCTTCGCCCGCGGAATGCCAAGGTGCCGCAGGCGGTGAGCGTCGCTGTGGGACAGGGCCACCGGACGGCGTCCGCCTCGGCGGCCGCGCATAGTGCGACCCGTCGGCGGAACGCCGCGGCCCGGCCGGCTTGGCCGTCGTCGGGCGTCGGATCGGCGGCGACACCGTGGAGCGTCACGACCGTAGGCCGGCTGGTCATCTTCTTGGCGACCAACGCCGCCACGGCGGACGGCCACGTGTGGGCGTGGACGACGTCGGGCGCCCAGTCGTCTCCCCACGACCGGTCCAGCCACCGGCCGAAGGGATCGAGGTGACACAGCTGTTCGCCGGGACGCGGAGGCCGAGGTTCGCCTATCGGGACGTTGACGACCGTTATCCCCGTAGCGTCGGTGGTCTGTGCCGGCTGCGCGGGGCTGGACCGTCTGGTGTAGACACGCACATCGTGGCCGAGGCGAGCCAACGAGGCGGACAGTTCCGTCATGTGCACGGTCGATCCGGTCACGCAGTCACGGCTTCCGGCGCGCGGCGGTCGTTGATCCACCGAAACTACAGCGATACGCATCGACGTTCTCCAGACTCGTGACCTAATCGAGATGTGACCGTGATGTTCCCGATACGGTCCACGCCAAACGCCCGGCTGTGCCACTCAGCCCCGCGACCCCATGGCGCCGCTGCCGCCTTGCTCCCGGTCATCTCTGAGGTGGCCCGGCATCCCTGGTCGCGATCCTCCGGGGCAACGCCCGGCTACCGCCCATGTGAGGTCCGCCTGGGACGCCGTGTTAGACACCGCGACGGGCTCAGGTGGCTGGCCCGTTCACCGGGTATGGTGGCAGGCATTGCAGCCGTAGTACCACTGGTAGTACCATCGAAACGTGCCGTCCGTGGACAAGCTCGTTGAAGCGATGCGACGGAACCAGCAGAACGTCGCCTACAACGATCTCTACAGGGGTATGCGAGCACTACTTCGGGAAGCCGCGGCAAGACGCCAGCTCTCACGCCGTGTTCAAGATGCCTTGGCCGGGCGACCCGCGCGTCAACATCCAGAACGACAAAGGCAAGGCCAAGGCGTACCAGGTGCGGCAAGTGCTCAAGGCGATCGACAAGAAGGAGGCCATGTGATGCAGACCGTTGACCAGCCCGACGTGTCTCACTTCACCTACCGCGTCACGTGGTCGGCCGAGGATGACGAGTTTCTCGCTACCTGCGTCGAGTTCCCATCCCTCTCGTGGCTAGCCCCCTCTCAGATCGAGGCGCTACAGGGACTTGAGAATCTGCTGCGTGAAGTGCTCGCTGACATGGCGGAGCAGGGCGAACAGGTGCCGCAGCCGTTCGCTGACCGTAGCTACTCAGGCAAGTTCAACGTCCGTGTCGGAGAGAGCCTGCACCGCGAACTAGCTATGCGCGCCGCCGAGGATGGCATGAGCCTCAACCAGTACGTCCTACGGAAGCTCACGGCCGCCTGACGAACACAAAGGGCCGACTCCCCTCAAGGAGCCACTGCGTAGCCGGCGACGGTGTACTCACCCGTCCTTACCCGATGTCCGGCAGGACGTGTCTCTGCGGGCCCGCACCCAGGAGGACTGCACCTGCG
>NZ_JAIBNX010000028.1:0-25490 GCF_026130045.1 Micromonospora sp. CPCC 205371 | reverse complement strand
GTGCCCGGGGGGCCCGTGTCCCCGCGCCCCCCCCCCCAGAGCCCCCCGCGGGGTCGCGGCGGATCTTCACTACAGGGGCGTCGCATGCTTGGCGGCTGCTCGGGATCGACCCTTGACACCCGCGACGCTTCATTCATACATTTGCTATCCATCTGTATGAATGACGTGGGAGTTGGTGAGCGATGAAGCTCGGTATGACTGCCGTCGTTCTAGGTGGGAGTGCTGCTGGTCTCTGTGCGGCTGGTGCGCTCGCCCCGTACTTCGGCCAGGTGTTGGTGCTGGAGCGTGATGCGCTTCCCGCGGACGCCGAGCATCGCCGTGGTGTGCCGCAGAGCAAGCATCCGCATTTCCTGTTGAACTCGGGACGGCGTGCGATCGGGGAGCTGTTCCCCGGGTTCGAGGACGAGCTCGTCGCCCGGGGTGGGTTGCACCTGATGCCATCGATGGACGCGGCCTACCTTGACGGGAAAGGCTGGTCGGCGCGTAAGCGCAGCGCGATGACGATGATCTACAGCTCGCGCATCCTCATCGAGCGGGTGTTGCGCGACAAGGTCCGCGCACTGGCCAACGTGACCATCCGCGAGGGCGTCAGCGTTACCGGACTGAGTACCCGGGACAGCACAGTCACCGGGGTTGACCTCACCACGTCCACCGGTGACGAGCACCTTGACGCCGACTTCGTGGTGGACGCGATGGGGCGTGGCTCCTCGGTCAGCGGATGGCTGGTGGCGGCAGGCTGGCCCCCGCTCGAATCACAGACCCTTGACGCCAAGGTCACGTACACCTCGCGCTGGTACGAGCTACCCGCACAGCGACCGCCGAGTTGGTGGTGGCAACACCTCGTGATCATGCCGACCAGGGACAAGGGCGAGCACCCGGCCGAGCACGAGTTCCTGGTGAACTTCTTCCCGATCGAGGGCAACCGCGTCATCGCCTGTATGGGGTCGTGGGGGCACGCCATGCCGCGTACCGACGACACGTTCGTCGAGTCGGCTCGCCGGGTGCGGGCGCCCCTGTTCGCGGCCGCGATGGATCGCTGTACCCCTACCTCGGAGGTCCATCTGACGCGGTCGACCGGCAACGTCTGGCGGCGCTACGACCGATGGCCGAAGCCACCCAAGGGGCTGGCGTTCGTCGGCGACTCGATCTGTGCGTTCAACCCGTTCTATGCCCAGGGCATCAGTTCCGCGGCGCTGTCCGCGTTGCTGCTGCGCGAGCACCTTGCCCACGCCGAAGCCCGCGCCGAACGACTCGACGCAACCTTCTTCTCGCGATTCCTCACCGCACAACGCAAGCTGCTCGGCGTGCCGTGGCGCCTGGCGATGGCGCGGGACCAGGGCTACGCGTGCGCGGTGGGCACCGAGAAGCCGGCCGAGTGGCGCCGTCGCCTGCTCGCCGCCGTGTCCGATCCCGCGTTCAGCTTCATCGTCGGCGCCGCCCGTGAAGACCCGGTGATTGACTTGCACTTCGCCAAGGTGTTCAACCTTGACGAGTCACTCGGCGACATGTTGGGCAACCCGGGTGTGCTCGCGCGACTCGTGCGCCATGGCGTCCGTGCCGCGCTGGGGCGGCGCCGGATTCCCTTCGGGTTCGACCCCAACGCCGAGCCGCCGGCCACGGACTACTCATCGGCCACCGCGACAGCGGCGGTGCGGTGAGCGCCGAGTGCGGGCCCGGCGCGGAGGCCGTCACCCGCGAGCTCGGCTTCGACTGCCACGACGTCTCCCCCGTGATCTCGGTCCGCTTCCCGTGGGAGCTCGCTAACTGGACCATGCCGCTGCTCGAAGTGATCATCATCGGCGGCGCGGTCTTCGCGCTGGTACACGCCATTCGGCGGCACCGCGCCGGTGATCCGACCAACCTGGCGCTGTGGTTCGCCTCGCTGGTCTACCTCCTCGTGACCGAGCCGCCGCTGTACTTTCCCGAATGGTTCGGTCTCGACCAGCTCTACGGGTTCATCTTCGCCCACAACCGGTTCACCGTGCAGTTCATGTGGGACCGGTTGCCGCTCTACATCGTGGCGTTCTACCCGGCGTTCAGCCAGCTCGCGTACGAGCTCGTCCGGTCGCTCGGGATCTTCGCCCGCCGCGGCGCGCTGACCGGATCGGTGGCCGTCGCCTTCACCTGCCAGGTCTTCTACGAGGTGTTCGACCACATTGGACCGCAGCTGAAGTGGTGGGCCTGGAACATGGACAACGACATCGTCAACCACCCCGCGCTGGCGTCGGTGCCGATGAACAGCATGTTGTTGTTCGCCTCGGTCTCGATGGGCGCCATGACCTACCTCGTCGTGCGCCTGGCCAACCGGTGGTCGCTTGCGCCGACCATCCTGGTGGCCGGATTGCTGACGCCGCCGACCATGGCGATCGCCGGCATTCCCTCGAGTTTCTTCAAGGGGAACAGCACCGCACAGGCCTGGGTCCTCGGCGTCGAGCTGGCCCTGCTCTGGCTCGTGGGCACCTGGACCATCGTGTCCTACCTACGGTCCACCGACCGCGCCCCGGACGTGTCGACCTTCGCGCGGTACTACCCCGCCACCTACCTCGGTGGGATGGCGGTGATCTGGCTCAGCGCGCTCCCGGCCTACTTCGCCGCGGACAACGGCGTCACCAGCGACGGCACGCCGATCGGCAGCGGGCCCTACGCGCTCGCCTGCTTCGCCGGTGCCGGCCTGCTGCTCATCGCGCTCCACCGGCGCACCGCCCCAGTCACCGTCTGATCCGCCGGGTTCGGAGAAGATGGGCGCATGGGGTACCACGGATGGCAGGGCAACCCACCCGGCACCGAAAACGAGGCACGCCGCCGGATCGTCGAGGCGGCGACGGCGTGCATCGACCGGCTCGGGCTCGCCAAGACCAGCCTCTCCGACATCGCGACCGAGGCCGGCGTGACCCGACAGACCGTCTACCGCTACTTCCCTAGCCTGGCCGCGATCCTCACCGCCGTCGCCGAAGCCGGCGCCGAGGAGTTCGCCGAACGGATGGAACGCCACCTGGCCTCGTTCGAGACCGCGGAAGAAGCCGCCGTGGAGTCCGTCGTGTGGGCCGTCCGCACAATCCCGCAGGAGCCTTACATGGGCCTGCTCCTACAGGCCGGCGAGACCGACTCCTTCACAGCGGGAGTCACCTCTCCCCTCTCGTTCTCCCTCGGCGCACGAATCCTCGGCAACCTGCCCATCAACTGGTCGGCGGTCGGCGTCACCACCGAGGCCGACCTGCGCGGCCTCGCCGAGATCCTCATGCGACTGTTCACCTCGTTCCTGCGATACCCCTCGACACCGCCGCTCACCGACGACGAGTTGCGGGCCCTCGTCCGGCGCTGGATCGGACCAGCCCTCCGCGGGTGACCAGTTGGCGGCCCGGGAACGGTCGCGGCACTGATGGTTGTATCGTCGAACCGCTTGGTTGTATGGTCGAACTATGACCGAGGTCGAACCATCCACCGATGTGGGAGCGGCGCAGGACGCCCTGATGCGCTTCGTGCGCAACTTTGGTCTGCACCAGCCGGATCGCACACCCTGTGGTCAGCCGCTACCGGTGTCCGAGGCGCACGCCCTGACCGAGATCGCGCGCGACGGCCGGCTGCGCCAGGTGGAGCTGGCGCGGCGACTTCGGCTAGAGAAGAGCACCGTCAGCCGCCTGGTGACCAACCTCGTGGGTCGCGGTTGGGTGCGGCGGCACACGGCAGACGACGACGGACGCGGCGTGCTGCTGGAGCTCACGGACGCCGGCGGCACGGCCGCAGAACGCCTGGCCGAGGCCCGCCGGCAACGGCTGGACGCGCTCCTCGAACGTGTCCCGGACGATCAGCGCGCCGCCGTCGTGCGCGCGCTGCAAACCTTGGCGGAGGCAGCCGAATGATCCCCACAGCGTCGCGACGAGCGTGCCGGCTGGTGGCACTCGCCGCCAGTGCAGTCCTCGCAGTGGCCGGCTGCGCGCAAGAATCGCGCGACCAACCGCCACCAGCCGCGAGCGCCGAGCGGCAAGCAGAGGTCGCCGAACGAGGAGCTTCGGTGATGCCGTTCGACCTGGACCGCACGACGCACATGTTCGCCAAGAACGCGACGGGCGGCGTGCAGACCGTGGTCGCCGACGACCCCGCCGACATGACCCAGGTCAACCTCATACGAGAGCACCTGCAGCACGAAACCGAGGAGTTCCGGCAAGGACGCTTCACCGACCCCGGCCAGATCCACGGTCAGCAGATGCCCGGGCTGGCCGCGCTGCGCGGCAGCGCCGGACGGATCGGCGTCGCCTACACCGACACACCGGACGGTGCTCGGATCACCTACACCACTGACGATTCCACGCTCGTGACGGCGTTACACGCCTGGTTCGACGCCCAAGTCAGCGACCACGGCAGCCACGCCACCGCCGAGTAGGTCCCAGGAGCCACCAAGCACCCTGGGCTACCACCGGCCCTTGCGGTGATACCCCTAGGGGGTATAGTGGACCGGTCGGGAGGGGATCGATATGCAGCACCACGGCCACGGCCAGCATGATCAGCACGACGTTCACGACGTTCACGCCGGGCATGGCGGCCATGGCGGCCACGACAAGCACGCCGGCCACGACCCCGAGATGTTCCGCCGCAAATTCTGGCTCAGCCTCGCCCTAACCATCCCGGTCGTGCTGACCAGCGAGATGGTCATGGACTGGTTCGGCTACGAGCTGGACTTCCCCGGCATCGAGTGGGTGGGGCCGGTCCTCGGTTCCATCGTGTTCTTCTACGGCGGCTGGCCGTTCCTGCAAGGAGCGGTCCGCGAGGTGCGCGACCGCGCACCCGGCATGATGCTGCTGATCTCGATGGCGATCACCGTCGCCTACGTGGCGTCCCTGGCCACCGCGCTGGACCTGTTCGACCTGGACTTCTGGTGGGAGCTCGCCGCCCTGGTCACCATCATGCTGCTGGGCCACTGGCAGGAGATGAAGGCCATCGGCCAGGCACAGGGTGCCCTCGCCGCCCTCGCCGCACTGCTGCCCGACGACGCCGAACGCATCACCGGCGACGGTGTCGAACGCGTCGCCGTCATCGACCTGCGGGTCGGCGACGTGGTGCTCGTGCGCTCCGGCGCGCGGGTGCCGGCCGACGGCCGGATCGTCGAGGGCTCGGCCGAGCTCGACGAGTCCATGATCACCGGCGAGTCCCGGCCGGGTCCCCGAGGCGCCGGCGACCGGGTGGTGGCCGGCACCGTCGCCACCGACTCGGCCATCCGCGTCGAAGTCGACGCGGTCGGCGAGAACACCGCACTGGCAGGCATCCAACGCCTGGTCGCCCAGGCGCAGGCCGGCGGCGGCCGGGCCCAGGTGCTGGCCGACCGGTTCGCCGCGATGCTGTTCTACATCGCCACCGCGGCCGCGGTGATCACCTTCCTCGCCTGGTGGGCGTTCGGCGACGTCGGCGAGTCCGTCGTGCGCACCGTCACGGTGCTGGTCATCGCCTGCCCCCACGCCCTTGGCCTGGCCATTCCCCTGGTGATCGCGCTGTCCACGGCCGTGTCGGCCAAGGCGGGCATCCTGGTCAAGGACCGCCTCGCGCTGAAGACCTCCCGCCCCGTCGCCGCGGTCCTCTCCGCCACGCCCGCCCCCTTGACCAAGGCCGCGCACAAGGTCCCCGCCGACGCCGGCGCCGGCGGCGCCAGCGAAGACGAGGTGCTGCGGCTGGCCGGTGGCGTGGAGGCCGACAGCGAGCACCCGCTCGCCAAGGCGATCGTCGCCGCGGCTACCGACCGGGGACAACCGGCCAAGGCCAGCGACTTCCGGTCCCTGACCGGGCGCGGCGTCCGCGCCACGATCGAGGGCATCGAGTACGCCGTCGGCGGTCCCGCCCTGCTCCGCGAGCTGGACGGCCGGCTGCCGGACGAACTCGCCCGGGCGACGCAGACCTGGTCCGCACGCGGTGCCGCGGTGCTGTACCTGATCCGCCCCGGCCACGGTGTCATCGGCGCCCTGGCGTTGGAAGACGAGGTCCGGCCCGAGGCCCGCGAGGCGATCGCCCAGCTACGCGACGCCGGCGTGCGGAAGATCGCGATGATCACCGGCGACTCCCGCGCCGTCGCCGAAGCCGTCGCGGCCGACCTGGGGTTCCGGTCCGGCGTCGACGAGGTGTTCGCCGAGGTACTGCCCGCTGACAAGGACCACACCGTGGCCGACCTGCAGGCCAGAGGTCACCGGGTCGCGATGGTCGGAGACGGCGTCAACGACGCGCCCGCCCTGGCCCGCGCGGATGTCGGCATCGCGATCGGCGCCGGCACCGACGTCGCCATCGAGTCGGCCGGCGTGGTGCTGGCCTCCTCCGATCCGCGGGCGGTCACCGGCGTGATCCGGCTGTCGAAGGCGTCATACCGCAAGATGATCCAGAACCTGGGCTGGGCGGCCGGCTACAACATCGTGGCCATCCCGCTCGCGGCGGGCGTGCTGGCCTGGGCCGGCCTGACCCTCAGCCCCGCCATCGGCGCCGTGTTGATGTCCGCCTCCACGATCGTGGTTGCCCTCAACGCACAACTGCTGCGCCGCGTAAAGCTGGCACCGCAGCAGTAGGACGGCCGTGACCGCCTCGCGGCACTCGCGCCCGGCCGCACCGGGTCCTGGGCGACGAGTTCCGCGAGGCGCATATCGGCGATTAGCCCGCCCGGCGGCGGACCGCGACGGCGACCCCGGTCAGCACAGCTCCCGCGACCGGCAGCCCGACCAACAGCACGAACGGGCTCAGGTACGTCGAGGCGAACCCGTCGCCGCCGGTGTAGGCGTCGCTGGCCAGCAGTATGAAGAACAGCGCGACGCCCACGACCAACCCGGCGAATCCGCCGACCAGGCCGATCGCCCACGCCGGCGTCGGATGCTTGCGGTCGTATGCGATATGGGCAGCAGCCGGCGAGGTGGGCTTCCAGTCGTCGCCCCGGCGCAGCTCCCAGATGCGGCGCAGTTGGCCGACCTCGGCGGGCAGGGCGGTTACGAGGCTGTGGTCGTTTACGTGTGGCAGGTCGAGCTTGCCACCTGCGGCGTCGTACACCACGGCCACCTGCATCGGCGGCCGGGTTCGGCGCAGTTCGATCTCGATGCCCTGCACGTTCCGCCACGCGATCTGACGAGTGCCGGTCAGGCCCACGATCCTCAGGTGTACGTCGTCGGCGATGGTGGCAGTCCGATAGACGGACCGGATGACGTAGCCAACCAACGCGGCAAACACGAGGGCGACCCCGATCGGGGCGATCACCGGTACCTCGTCGAAGGTCGCGAACCGGACGACCAGGAGCACCCCGACGAGCATCACGGGTGCCAGCACGAACCACACTTCGTGCCCGGAATTGCGGTACACGCGCCGAAGTTGCGTGTTCGTCACGGTGACCACCGTAGCCGGCCCTGCCCTCTGGCAGCTCGGCGGCGAGGTCGATTGCCCGTTACAGCCAGCCGGATTCGTCGGCGAGGCGGACCGCCTCGGCCCGCGTGCGGGCGCCGGTCTTGCCGATCGCCGAGGAGAGGTGGTTGCGTACGGTGCCTTCGGAGAGGGCGACCTCAGCTGCCGGTTCCAGCCGATGCCGCGCTCGACCGCGATCGAGCCACCCCGCCCCATCGCGCTGGTCATCGAGCCGAAGACGCCGAGGCTGACCATCAGGTACGCCGAGGCGTCGACCCCGTTCAACGTCTGGCCCTTGTTGAGGCCGCCGAAGACGAGCAGCAGCACGGCGGGCATGAGCATGCCGAAGATCAGCGCCCGCTTGTTGCGGGGCAGGCGCTTGAGCTCCATGCGCAGGTACGTGGTGTTCATGCCGGTACCTCCTCGGCGAGAGTGAATGCGACGAAGGCGTCCTCCAGCCCGCGGGCGGTGACCTCGACGTCGTAGGCGGGTGTGGTGGTGACGAGCGCCCGGAGCGCGGCGTCGGAATCGCGGCAGGTGAGCAGCACGGTGTCGCCGCGGCTCTCCACCTCATCCACTCCGGGCAGGGCCGCGAGGGCGTTCAGGTCCGCGCCGGGCAGGGTGGCCCGGATGGTACGGCCGGCGACGCGGGCCTTGATCTGCGCGGCGGTGCCGTCGGCGACCACCCGGCCGGCGCGGACGAAGACGATCCGGTCGGCGTACGCGTCCGCCTCCTCCAGATAGTGCGTGGCGAACAGCACCGTGCGCCCGTGGCCGCTCTCCTCGCGCATCGCGGCCCAGAAGGAGCGGCGCGCCTCCACGTCCAGCCCGGTGGTCGGCTCGTCCAGCACGATCAGCTCGGGGTCGGCGACCAGCGCCATCGCGAACCGCACCCGTTGCTGCTGCCCGCCGGAGAGCTTGGCCACCCGGCGGGTGGCGAGATCGGTGAGGCCCGCCCGGTCGAGGACATCGGGCACGGTGCGGTGGCTCGTGTAGAGCGCGGCGCAGAGCGCGACGGTCTCGCCCACGGTCAGATCGGGCAGCAGCCCGCCGGACTGCAGCAGCGCACCAACCCGCCCGGCGGCGATCGCCTCGCCCGGTGGGAGCCCGAACAGGCGGGCGGTGCCGGTGTCCCGGCGGGCCAGCTCGAGCAGCATGTCGATGGTGGTGGACTTGCCGGCACCGTTCGGGCCGAGCAGGGCCACGACCTCACCGGACCGGATGGTGAGGTCGAGGCCGTCGACAGCGGTCACGCTGCCGGACGCCTTGGTGAGCCCGTTGAGGGCAACAGCTGGTGATGTCATGCCCCCACCGTCCGCCCGCCGGCGCCCGCCGCGGTCTGCCGCCCGTCAGCCCGCGGCCATGACGGATGTCATGCCGCCCGGCCGCGGCACGCAGGCATGCGCTGGGGGAACGCCGGTTACAGTTCCTGGATCAGCCGCAGGGTGTAGGCGTGCTCGAAGCGGGCGCCGATGCGGTCCCATGCGGCGAGGGATGTGGTGAGTGCGTCCGCGTCGTTGTCGAACCGGCCGCGGGCTCTGGTGAGGCAGGCGGTTGCCCAGTCGTTCTCGGTGGCCGTGGCCGACGCCGCCGCGAGTCGGTCTGCCGCGTCGGGCAGTCCACTCGCGACAGCCAGCTCAGCTCCGGCGGCGTGGGCGAACGCACGGTGCCAGTCCTGGAGCGGGAAGTCGGCAAAGGCACGTTCCGTCAACACGTCGGCGTTGTTCGTCTGTCCGGTCTGGAGGGCCACCCGGGCGTCGACGAACGCGGCGTACGCGTCCAGGTACCGGAACCGGGCGTTGCCGGCGACCTGCTTGGCCCTGGTCCGCCACAGCTGGAACGCATCATCGTCGCCGAGGAGACCGTGGGCCAGCGCGACCGACGCGACCGCCGGTGAGAGCCACGCGAGCGGGCTTCTGGCCCGCTCGCAGACGTCCCAGAGGGCCAGACCGTCGCGCACGGTTCCGTCGAGGTCGCCCAGCAGTACCCGCGCTGGCAGCAGCGCGCTCAAGGCGACGGCCGACTGCCCGCCGACGAGGTCGTCGGCCACTGCCAGCCTTGCCACGGACAGCGCGGTGGACGGGTCGCCGACGGTGACCGCGCAGGTGGCGGCCATGTGGTACGTGTCGGTGATCTCGGGTGCCGCGTACGGGTCGTCGCGGGACATGTCGTCGAGCAGGGCCATCCGCTCGGTGGCGATCCGGTGCGCCTCCCGGAACCGGCCGGCGGCGAGTGCCGCGATGCCGACCGCGTCGAGGCACGCGCTGATCAGCACCGGATCGCCGGTGGCGCGGGCGGTGGCCACGGCGGCCGTCATCAGGCCGGGGTCGGGAGTGACCTTCTCCCCGTGGGCGTTCCACGCGTTCGCCGCGGCAAGATGGGCGGCCACGAACCGATCGTGGTGGTCACCGATGGCCGTGGCCCGGTCGAGCAGGTCACGCAGCCGCTCGTGCGGCACCTCCTTCGCGAACCCGGCCGGATGCCGGTTGGCCGTGGTGACGGCGAAGGCGAGCGTGATCGCCTCGGCGTTGGCGTCACCGGCCAGCCGCGCCTGCTCGGCCGAGGCGAGAAGCAGGTCGAAGGCCCTTCCCGTGTCGATGAAGGCATGCGCGCTGTCGGAGGCACTGCGCAGGTCCCGTGCCGCCTCCTGCGGGGAGGGCGCCCGCCTGGCGGCTTCCTCGTAATGGCCAGGGGCCTCGTGTAGGAACCGGCGAGCGTAGGTCAGGTGCCCGAGTGACCGGGCCAACTGGTGCGGGACGAGCTCGGAGCCGGGAGCGGCGGCGGCGAGGGCCGCGCGCAAGTCGTCGACGACCGCGTCGAAATCACCCCGCCACTCGCCGTCCAGCCTGCACTCCAGGTCGGCGCCGGCCGCCGCGGCCCACCGCAGATGCCGCTGCTGGACATCGGTGCGCTCGCCACTCGCGTCGAGTCGTTCCGCGGCGAAGGCTCGTACGGTCTCCAGCAGCCGCCACCTGCTCCGCGTGCCTCCCTGATGCATGACGAGGCTCTTGTCGACGAGCCTGCCGAGCACGTCGGCGACCGCGCCGCTGCTACGGCCGGGCAGCACCGCGGCGACAGCCGTCAGGTCCAACCCGCCGACGAAGACCGACAGGCGGCGAAACAGCTCTCGTTCGTCCTCCGCCAGCAGGTCGTGGCTCCAGTCGAGCACCGCGCGCACCGACCGGTGCCGCTCGACCGGCCCGCGGCCACCGGTCAGCACCCGCAGGCCGTCGTCGAGCGCGGCGAGCAGTCCGTCGGCGCCCAGCGACGGGCTGCGCGCGGCCGCGAGCTCGATCGCCAGCGGTAAGCCGTCCAGCCGGCCGCAGAGTTCAGCGACGAGAGCCTGGTCGGCCGTGAAGTCGGGGTCGGCGGCGGTGGCCCTGTCGAGGAACAGCCGCTCGGCGTCGGAGGCCAACGGCAGCGGCTCGACCGGCACTGTCCGCTCGCCCGGCACACCGGTCCGCTCCCGGCTGGTGACCAGCACCGTCACGTCGGGACAGGTTGACAGCAGCCGCTCGACGAACGCGGCCGCGGCGTCGATGAGGTGCTCGCAGTTGTCCAGGACCAGTAGTGACCGGCCGCGGCCGAGCCGTTGGGCGATGCTGTCCGCCAGGGTCTGACCCGGCCGTTCGGTCACGCCGATCGTGGCGGCCACCGCCCGTTCGACGAACCCGTCGCGCACCGGCACCAGGTCGACGAACGCGCCGCCCAGCGGAAACGACGGCCCCACCGCCTCGGCCACCACCGCCGCCAGGCGGGTCTTGCCGATCCCGCCGGGGCCGAGCAGCGTCACCAGCCGCGTGTCCGCGAGCAGGCCGGCGACCAGCTCACGCTCGCGGGATCGTCCAACGAACGTCGTGCGCGAGGTCGGCAGCCCGGCCAGGTGACCGGGTGGGGGCGTGCCGAGCTGTGCCTGCTCGGCGAGGTCCCACCGGTCGGTGGCGCCGTATTTGCGCAGCAGGGACGACACGTGGCTCTCGACCGTGCGCACGGAGATGTGCAGCCGGTTGGCGATCTGAGCGTTGGACAGGCGTGCGCCGACCGCCGCGAGTACCTCTGCCTCGCGCTCGGAGACCTCGACTGGATGCACGGTGACAGTGTGACCGATCCGAGGTCGATGCGGGTCGGTCAGTGGTGACTCCGTACCGCCACGGATGTGTGCCCACCGTGTCCCGTAGGACGCTGTCCTGGCAGCGCAGACCACGGTTAGGCGGAGGCGGTCGGACATGAAACGGGCAGTCGCATCGGTCGACATGTCGCTCGACGGGGTGATCGAACACCGGCAACGGTGGATGCTCGACCACCACGACGGCGAGGCCGCCGCGTACGCCCACCAGCAGTTGTTGGCGAGCGACGCGCTCCTCATGGGCCGCCGGACCTACGTGACCCTCGCCGAGGCGTGGTCGGCCGCTCCCACCGGGTCGGACGTGGCGACGCTAATGAACATGATGCCCAAGTATGCCGTATCCTCCACCCTAGACACAGTTGAGTGGCGCAACACGCCCATCATCAGCGGCGCCCCCCCCGGCGAGGTGCCGAAGCTGCTGCGCGCCGGCCAGAACCTGCTGATGTACGGGTTCGGCCCGGTCGCGCAGACGCTGATGTACCACGACCTGCTCGACGAGTTGCGGATCTGGCTGCACCCGGTACTTGTCGGCAGCGGAAACCTGCGCGACCTGCTCTTCCGGGACGGCAGCACGGCGAGGCTGCGCCTGGTGCGGACCAGGACGTTCACGTCGGGTCTCGTCGTCCTCGTCTACCGGCCGATCGCCGGGTCGGCCGCCTGATGCCGCGCTCACATCGCAAACTACAAACGGAAGGAGTTCCCATGCTAAAGCAGGTCGCAGAGGGTGTATGGGTCCATCAGAGTGAGTTACTCCAGAACAACTCCATTGTCGTGCAGGGCAAGGCCGGCGTATTGCTCGTCGACGCCGGAATAACGGGCGACGAGATGATCGCCATCGCGAACGGCCTTCACGAGTTGGGCCAGCCCGTTGTGGCGGGATTTTCGACGCATCCCGATTGGGACCACGTGCTCTGGCACCCCCAGCTCGGCGAAGCGCCACGTTACGGCACAGCCCGCTGCGCGGCTCATATGCGAGAGCTGCGGTCGAAGGCGGCCTGGAAGGCCCGCGTCGCAGAGGGGTTACCGCCGGAAATCGCCGACGAGATACCGCTCGACCTGTTCGGCCTCATTACCGGTTTGCCTGCCGGAACCGCGCATATTCCTTGGGATGGCCCTCCAGTTCGGATCATCGAGCATCCGGCACATGCACCGGGACATGCCGCGCTGCTGGTCGAGGAACGCGGGGTCTTCGTCGCCGGCGACATGCTCTCCGATGTCCTGGTTCCGATGCTCGACGACGTGAACGGCACCAATGACCCGATCGAGGATTACCTTGTTGGGCTGGAGCTGTTCGAGGGTGTGGCGGACGACGTCGATGTCGTCATCCCCGGCCACGGGTCCGTCGGCGGAGCTGATCAGCTACGCGCACGCATCGAACTGGACCGCGTGTACGTGCAGGCCCTGCGTGACGGCGGTGTTGCCGACGACCCGCGGATCGGCCCGTCGGCCAAGCCTGGCTGGGAATGGGTGAGCGACGTGCACGAAGGACAACTACAGCGATTCGCCAAACAAGCAAAGCACGACGGGATGACCTCATGACCTCCACCGCTCCCAACGTCCAGCCCAGCACCCACAGCCAGCGGCGCAGCCGGCTGCTCCTGCCCGGCCTGGCCGCGGCGGCTGCCGCCGCCGTCGCCGTGACGGCCGTCGCGGCCCTCGCCATGGCCGCCGGTGTCGATTTCGAGCTGCCCGACGGCGGCGAGTCGATTCCGCTGCTCGGCTTCACACAGCTGACGTTCACGTTCAGCGTCGTGGGCATCCTTGTCGCCCTGGCGATCCGCCGTTGGGCGTCCCGGCCGGCACGCGTCTGGGTCCGCACCGCAGTGGCGCTCACCGCGCTGTCGCTCGTACCGCCGTTCCTGGTCGACGCCAATCTCGCCACCGCGTGCACGCTCGTGCTGGCACACCTGATCGCCGCCACAGTCGTGATCCCCGTCATCGCCCGTCGGTTGGCTGCCTGACGACCGTTCGCCACCGCACGCCCCGGCGCAACGAACAAGCTGCCGAGGCCGTGTGCCACGCCATCAAGCATGGCGAACAAAGCGCCGACATCGACCCGGTCGAGGTGATCCGAGCCCTCGGCGAGCCCGTCAACGAAACTGTCGCCGAACAGGTCGCCGCAGCGGCCATCGCAGCGGCAAAAGCCGGCGCCCATCGTGCTCGGTGACCGCCGCCTACCTCACGGCGGCAAAATTCAACCGAGGGACTCGACCGCCAGCACCCGTGTCGCGGTGTTCAGCCGACTGACAGCGTGGCCTCGGTGGCGTCGAGGACGGCTGGGACACCGATGGGAACCGGCGGTCTTCCGGGACCGATGGGCAGGTTGCCCAGTACCGGCACGTCGAGGGTGCTCAGGTGGTCGGTGAGTACGTCGTCCAGGCTCCAGTCGCGGTCGATGAGGCCGTCGAAGCCCGCGAAGTGGCCCACCGCCACCCCGCGGACGCCCTTGAGCGCGCCCGCGCGGATCAGGTGGGTGAGTTGCCGGTCGACTTGGCCCAGGCCTTGGGTGCGTTCGCCGGTGAGTAACAGGATCGCACCGTCGAGGGAGGGCAGGCCGGCGCCGACCATCGCGCGCAGAGGACCGAGGCTGCCACCGAGCAGGAAGCCTACGACCCGGCCGGGCACCTTGGTCTGGCCGGTGAAGTGTAGCCGGCCGGGCCGGATCGGTCCGTTTCCGTGGTAGCCGACCAGGCCGCACACGCGCCACAGTTCCATGTGGACGAACGTGGTGCCGCCGGTGCCGACGATCGGCTTGGGGTCGGCGCGTACGGCATCGAGGTCGAGGCCGTCGAGCATGCGGTGATCGCCGTCGAGCGCGATCGCCCGGACCGTGTTGTCGCGCAGGGCTTCGTTGAGTTGCGCGGCGTTCATCAGCACACCGCCGAATCGGCGGTCAGCGAGCCCGCGTGCGCGTCAAGCGTCGCCTCAACGCCCAGCGGAAGGCAAACCTGATCCTCGCGATGCCCGAAGGGCAGCCCGCCGAGAATCGGCACGCCCAGGCCGCCCAGCCTCTCGCGGATGACGGTCGTTGCCTGGTCGGGGCCCGGCTCGGCGACGCTCGGATCAAGCCCGGCGAGATCGCCGATCGCGAACCCGCGTATCCCGTCGAGCAGCCCGGCCCGGAGCATGCCCCAGAGCATGCGGTCGAAGTGCGGGTTCTGCGGACCTTCGAGGCAGAGGATCGCGCCATCGAGACGGGGCAGGCCAGCACCGAGGAAGTTGCTCACCGCGACGGCGGATCCACCCACGAGTACCCCCGTTGCCCGGCCCGGGACGGTCACCGGGGAGGGCTCGGCGTGCACGGTGATCGGCTCGGTCTCGAACAGCAGCCGCCGGCACGACTCGTCGGTGCGCCCGCCCGTACCCACGCAGCCGTGCACGCCGGCCAAGCCGGTCGCCGCCCAGAGGGCGATGTGCAGATTTGTGATGTCGCTGAACCCCACGACGGGCTTCGGGTCGGCGCGCACAGCGGCCAGATCCAGGCCGTCTACGATCCGGTACGCACCCGCGCCGCCCGTGGCCGCGACGATCGCCCGCACGCCTGGATCGCGCAGGGCGTCGTTGAGGTCGGCGAGCCGATCGGCGTCGGAGCCGGCCATGAAGCCGCGCCGGTCGAGGGCGTGCTTGCCGAGCTCGGGCCGCAGCCCCCAGCCGGCGAGCGTCTCCATGACCTGCTCGGCCCACTCCGGGCTGGGAAAACTGGCCGGCGACACGACACGGACGCGGTCGCCGGGTCGTAGTCTCGGCCCTCGCACCCGCCGGACTCTATCCGCCTTGACCTTGCCACCGCCACCCGCCCAAACACCGGCACAGGCGCTTTGCCCGCGCCGCCAGTGATCCTCTTCCTGCCACCTCGGTCAGCGGGTTGTCGATGATCGGCAGAAGTGATCGACGATCCGGCCGAGTTCGGTGGGTTCCGTTAGTGGCAGTAGGTGGTTGGCGTCGGGAATGGTGGCGGTCGTGGCGTTGGGGATCAGGCCGGCGAGGTGGGCGACGAGGCGGTGGACTGGTGGAGGACTGGCACCGCCCTGGATCAGGAGCACGGGTGGGCGCAGCTGTGCCAGGGCCGCCGGGTCGAGGGTCCATGCGTTGATGGCGGGTGACTCCTGGGTGAATAGGTACCGGCAGCGGTTCACCGCATCCTCGACGACGTCGGCTCCAAGGGCGTCGGTCATGACGCGGCGGTAGCTTGCTCCGCACACGAGGGTCATGAACGTGTGGAACGCGGCAGGCAGGTCATCGCGGGAGAGGGCCGCGATGACCGAGCCGATGGCCGGGCCGAACTGGGCGCGGAGCAGCTCGTGGTCGTCGGGATCGGCCAGAGCGGCTACCAGTGGTGGTTCACAGAGGCTGAGCGTGCGGACCAGGTCGGGGTGCGCGATGGTGAGCTGGAGCGCGACGGTGCAGCCTGATGAGTGCGCGACCACGTGGGCGGGCGCGGCGCCGAGGTGGCGTAGCAGCGCGGCGGCGTGCTCACTGTGGTCGTCCACGGTGAGCCCGTCCGGCACCGGTGCGTCGGTGTACCCGGCGCGCACCAAGCGGATCACGCGGTTGCCCTTCAGCGTCGGGTTGGCCGCCAGCGGCGTGAACCAGTCGGCGAGCCCGCCGCCGTGGAGCAGCAACATGGGCTCGCCGTCACCGCCGGAGTCGGTGTAGGTGAGTTCGACGGCATCGGTCCGCCAACGGGTCAGTTCCGGGCTGACTTGAGTGGCAGCCGTATCGGTCATGGTCGTACCTCCTCGCGATCATGGGTCGTAGTCAGTCGGCGTAGCGGTGGATTCCGATGCGTCACTGGCCGAGGCCGGCGTCGCGGGCTTTGACGATCGCTTCGGCGCGGCTGGCGACCTGGAGCTTGGCGAAGACGCTGGAGATGTGGTTGGCGACCGTGTTCGGGGAGACGCCGAGGCGGGCGGCGATGGCTGTGTTGCCGAGGCCGGCGGCGATCAGGTCGAGCACCTCCCGCTCCCGCGGCGTGAGCGACTCGAACGGGGTGTCGGGCGGCCGCGGCCCGGACAGGTAGGCGATCGCTCGCTGCGCGATGCCCGGGCCGAAGACCGCGTTGCCGGCCGCGACGCCGGAGATCGCCCGGATGATGTCCTCCGGGTCGGCGCCCTTGAGCACGTAGCCGAGCGCGCCGGCCCGCATCGCCGCGAAGACCGAGTCGTCGTCGTCGAACATGGTCAGCATCAGCACCGCCACGCCTGGCGCCTCGCGGGTGACCCTGCGGGCGGCCTCGATGCCCGAGCCGTCTGGCATGTTGATGTCCAGGACCAGGACGTCGGGGCGCAGGGTGACGGCGGCGCGGACGGCTTCGCGGCCGGTCGCGGCCGTGCCCACGATGGTGTACCCGTCGACGGCGCCGAGCAGCGCGCGCAACCCTTCCCTGACCACCGCGTGGTCGTCGGCGACCACCACCCGCACACTCATCGGCCACCTCCGCCCAGTGGGATCGTCACGCGGACCCGCCCGCCGTCCGCGCCCGGCCCGGCGACGCAGTGGCCGCCGGGCTCGGCGGCGCGCTCCGTCATCGAGGTCAGGCCGACGCCGGGACGCCAGGCGGCGGTGCCGTCCGCGCCGTTGTCGTCCACCGTCAGCGTGAACGCGGCCGGGTCGGCCCGCAGCGTCACCGTGGCGCGGCTGGCCCGCGAGTGCCGTACGACGTTGGTGAGCGCCTCGGTCGCGATCCGGTACGCGGCCACCTCGACCGCCGCGGGCAGCGGGCCGAGCGGCTCGGCCGCCTCCACGTCTATCCGTAGTGGACGGTCGTCCGGCCGGCCGGCGAGGGTGGCGGCGTGCTCGCGCAGCGCGCCGGCCAGGCCGAGCCCGTCGAGGGCCGGCGGGCGCAGCTCGTTGACCAGGCGGCGGATGTCGTCGATCGCCGCGGTGGTTTGGGCCCGCAGGTCGGCCAGGAGCGCCACCGCGCGGTCGGGGTCGGCCGGCACGAGCCGCCGGGCGGCGTCGGCGTTGAGCACCACCCCGGTCAGTGCCGGCCCTAGTCCGTCGTGCAGGTCGCGGCGCAGCCGGCGGCGTTCCTCCTCCCGGGCGGTGACCAGCGCCTCCCGCGCCTGGCCGAGGTCGCGGGCCAGCAGCGTCGCGCGGAGGGCAACGGCGAGGGAGGCGGAGAGCAGGTGCAGCACCCGATCGTCGGCCGGGTCGAGCCGGGTCTCGCCGGTGCGCAGGCCCACGGTGAGCTCGCCGACCGCCGCCCCGCCCTGCACCAGCGGGATCGACTGCCGTAGTGCCGGCGGCACCCCGTGGGCGGCGATCCGCTGGTCGCCGGCGGTGATCTCGGCGGAGGGCAGGCGCATGACGACGCAGAGCGCGCGCAGCGCGCCGGCGAGGCCGCTGCCGCCCGGGTCGCCGAGCTGGGCGCCGACCTCGGCGATGGCGCGCACGGGGTCGCGGCGGGCGCCGTAGAAGACCCGGTCGACTCGGTGCTGCAGCCACAGCCGCACCGGATGGAACGCGCCCGCGATCACAAGCGTCGCGAGGACCGAGCTGCCCACCCCCACCTGCCGGCGCAGCGCCGAGTCGAGGATCGTGACGAGCCCGGCGTACGCCGCGACCACGCCGGCGGTCAGCGCCAGGTAGAGCACCGACCGGGAGACGACGAGGCGGATGTCCAGCAGCTGGTGGCGCATGATCGCGATCACGATGGCGAACGGCACGAGGGCGATCGAGTAGATGGACAGCCAGCTGTCGACGCCCAGGATGTCGGAGACGGCGAACGAGGCCACCATCACCAAAGCGCCAAGCAGCAGCCACAGCAGCTGGCGGCGTACCCGCTCGTCACCGCGCCGGTACCGGATGACGAGCGAGGCGAGCGCCGCGGCGTACACGACGGTGCCGGCGAGTGTGGTGACCGCGCCGACCCAGGCCAGCTGCTCGGTGCCGGCGCTCAGGTAGCCGGTCACGCCGAACTCGTCGCTGCTGAGCGTGTGCACCGGTACCACCGCCATGGCCGCGAAGAGCAGCCCGGCGGCGGTGGCCAACCCGACGGCGGCCCGCCACGCCCGACCGAGAAGCCGCCCGTCCGGGAAGGTCAGCAGCACCACCGGCAGCACGACGGTGACGGTCCAGGTCCAGGCGAGGTTGGTGATCGTGGCCAGCAGCCGCCAGAGCGCGGCGGTCTCGCCCGGCTCGGTGCCGGCGGCGAGCAGGGCCGCCCCAGCGGCGCTGGTCGCGTAGCAGAGCCCGCCGGCCAGCAGCAGCCAGCCGATCGGGTTGGCGGGGCGGTGGCGGGCGATCGGCCAGCCTGCGACGGCGAGCGCGAGGCCGAGGGTGGCGTTGCTGACCGCGAAGCCTTCCATCAGCGCGCCGAAGGTCAGCTCCGACAGCCACCCGGCCACGACGGTGACCGCGACCTCGGCGACCGCCAGCCCGAGCAGCAGCCCGGCGGCGGTCGTGGTGCGGCGGGTGGTCGTCATGCCACTCATCATGCGGCTGCGGCGGATCCCGCATGTAGTGGCTGGCCACTACGCGGCCCGGGAGAAGCTCCCGGATGGCCGGTGAGTTTGCCACCTGCCAGCTGGTGCCGTCCGGCAGAGATCGTGAGGCCCGTCGTCAAAATCCCGATGGGAGAACCTCAAATGTCCCGTACCTCTTCGGCGGACGTCGCCCAGCTGGCCGACGTGCGCGGCTTCTGGCGGGTGCTGCTCGCGGTCATCGCGCCGCTGCCCATGCTCGCCAAGGGCATCTACTACCTGATCACCCCGGTCGAGGGTGGTGCGAGCTACGACGAGACGCTCGCCGCGTTCACCGCGCACGAGCGCCTCGCCGGCGTGCTGATGTGGCTCGACGTGGTGTTCGTGGTCGGGCTCGTCCCGGCCACGTACGCGGTCGCCTGGGTCGCCCGCCGCGGCGCGCCCCGCCTCGCCACCGCCGGCGCGCTGGTCTCGCTGCTCGGCTTCCTGGCCGGCGTGGCGCTGCTCGGTGGCGTGATCACACCCGCGGCGGCCACCGTTCGCCACGACCTCGACCCGGCCGCGATGGCCGCGTTCAGCGACGCCATGGAGGGCGAACCGCTGATCGGCGTCGCCGGGCTGCTCTTCATCACCGCCGTGGTCATCGGCCTCGGCCTGCTCGGCGGCGCGCTGTGGCGCAGCCGGTACGCACCCGCGTGGGCCGGCATCGCCATCATGGCCGGCGGCATCACCCACCCGTTCCTGCCTGGTGCGCTGGCGCAGGGAATCGGGCTGCTGGTCGCGGCGGCCGGGTTCGCCGGCGCGTCGTACGCGCTGCTGCGCACGCCCGACGGCGTCTTCGACCTGCCGCCGGCCCGCGTGTCCTGATCGGGTGACGGCCCGTCCGTGGCGACGCACTGCCCCTGTGCCGGGGACGGTCTCTCGCCACGGACGGGCCGGGCGGCTCAGGTGTGTGAGCGCGCAGCAACAACACCACGTGGCCGCGGTTTGAACCTCGACGGGTGGGCCGCCATAGTCGTTTGGCGATAGAACTTGAGCGTGACGCTCATCTACTGTTCGGACTTGGCTGCCGCCGACTGGATCGTCCGGAGCACCCTGCCATGGCAGCAACTGGTGTGCTTCGGCCCGGCCGGCTTCGACGCCTACGCGCGGCTTCGGTTCTTGCCTGATCCGGTCCGCCCGGGCCAAAGCGAGAACGACGTGGAGGTCGAGGACTGGCGCACAGACCAGCTGCCCAGACTCTTCGAGCTACTTGAGGCGCGTACCACCACCCCGGACAACTGCTACTTCTGTGTCTGGGAGGGCTTCGGCCACGCCGAGTCAGCCACCGACGACGGTGCCGGTCACGCGGCCGTCGACAACGCGCAGGACCAGATCGAGCGGCCCGATGCCCGGCCAGGGCTGGCGCCGACGTCCGTCGCCCTCCCCTCGGTCTTGCCGGCGCGGAAGGTGGAGGTCCCGCACCGGGCGTACTGGCTGTTTCGAGGGCCTCTGACTGAGATCGGCACGTGGGACAGCGCCGAGGCTTGGCCGGGGCAGAGCCGGCTCGACGCGGCCCAACCGGCGTTCGTCTGGCCCGCCGATCATGCCTGGTGTGTGGCCTGGGACGTCGATCCGCATTGGGCCGGGATCGGTGGCGGGACGCTACTGGTCAGCCAACTCATCGCTGATCCGCTCCTGGACGTCGTCCCTGCCGACCCCAGCATCGAGCAGCCGTCCTACCAGTGAAGGAAGCAGCAGAACTGGTTCACCGACCGACGCGCGTCTCGTTACTTCGCGGTGGTCTAGGTCGAACCAGCCTTCGGCCCGCTCGTCGTCCGTGAGTTCGGCTGGATCGGGAGAGAAAACCTCGGGCATGAGCACATCCGGGTAGCTGGCGGCCGGCAGCTCCTGGAGTCGCGTGGTCTTGGGCCAGGAACCGCGCGGCGGCCCCAGCACGTACTCGACCTTCACATCTGCGCCGAAGTCAAACCAGTGGTGTTCGGTGTGCAAGTAGCGCGCTGTCGTCTGCCCACCGATGGTGGCGCTGTAGTCGTTGTAGTCACCCACGATGCCACCGGCGACGGTCAGCGATCCGGCCACATTGAGCGAACCGGCGGTGACGACGTTGGCTGCCCGCATGTCGCCGAGCACGAACACGGCCGACCACGGATCGTCGCCGTCACCATAGGAGCCTTGCACCTCAAGGTTTCCGGTGACGACCAGGGCGGCAAGCCTCTCCCCGAACAGATCCAGCCGGCCAGGGACGTTCAGGTCCCCTTCGACCAGTCGGACGTCGTAGTGCCAGCCGCTCATATCGGGCGCGAAGAAACCACGGCCGATCTTGAACTGGCTGGTCAACTTCAACAACTCGGCGCGCGTTACCTCGCCTTGCTGGAACGAGCGCCCAGCGGTGACCGTCGACACGACGCAGGAGCGTACCCGATTGGAGGCCGGCCACGTGCCATAGCTGGATCTTCGCCTGGTCGCCGGCCACCGCGAGGATGCTGCCGTCGGGGCTGAACGCGACGGCCCCGAGCGCCGCGGCGCCGACGCCGACTACCTGTTCCTGATCGACCACGCCGGAGCCGGCGCCGAGATCTCCGCCGACGGCATCGAGCTTCTGACAGGCAAACCGGTATGCGGCTCAGTCACCGTCCCCGCCGGAGGTGTCGCGGTCGTTCGTGAGCCGCACTGACTCCGCTTCAGCGTGTTCGGGGTTCCTTCAGGACGGGTGCGAGGTACCTGCCGGTGACGCTGCGGTGGTTGCGGATGACCTGTCGGGGCGTGCCGGTGGCGACGATGCGGCCGCCGGCTGCTCCGCCTGCGGGGCCGAGGTCGACGATGTAGTCGGCGTTGGCGATGACGTCGAGGTCATGCTCGATGACGAGTACGGTGGCCCCGTTGTCGATCAGCCGCTGCAAGACCCCGAGAAGAACGCGGACATCCAGAGGGTGCAGCCCAACGGTCGGTTCGTCGAAGATGAAGATCGCATCACGCTGGTCTCGGCCCAGCTCGGCGGCGAGCTTGAGCCGTTGCGCCTCCCCGCCTGACAGCGCGGGGGTCGCTTCGCCGAGGGTGAGGTAGCCCAGGCCCAGATCGGCGAGAGTACGCAGGCCGGTGCGGACCTTCTTGAGGTCGGCCGTCGGTTCTTGCGCCTGCTCGACGGTGAGGGCGAGCAACTCGGGAAGCGTGAGTGCCTGCTCCCCCTCACCACGACGCACCTGATCGGCCTCAGGCGCGTACCGGCTGCCGCCGCATGCGGTGCACACGATGTCGACGTCGGGCAGGAACTGCACGTCGAGGGAGATCTGTCCGGTCCCTTCGCAGGTGGGGCAGCGGAGCTTGCCGGTGTTGTAGGAGAAGTCACCGGCCTTGTATCCCAGCCGCTTGGCGTCGGCGGTGGCGGCGTACGCCCGGCGAAGCTCGTCGAGAACGCCGCTGTAGGTGGCGACGGTGGAGCGGACGTTGATGCCGATCGGTGACGCGTCGATGAGGTTGACGCGGGTGATGCCGGGCGCGTCGGCGGCGCGCACGTGCGCCGGCCCAGCTTCACCGGTGATCTGAGCGCGCAAGGCCGGCACCAGGCTTTCCAGTACCAGAGTCGTCTTACCCGACCCCGACACGCCGGTCACAGCGGTCAATCGGCCGATGGGAACGTCGAGCTGGAGCGCGTGCACGGTGTGCAACGGGCCTGTGTCCAGGTGGATCCGGCCCCGCGAGAAGACACCGCCGCCGGCGGGCCGCTCCGCGGCCACCTTCTCCTGACTGGTGAGGAAGCCGGCGATTCTCGACGCGGGGTTCTCTGTCAGGTCGGCGACCGTGCCGGCGCCGAGCAGCGTGCCTCCTTCGCGCCCGGACCCGGGTCCGATCTCGACGAGCCAGTCTGCCTCCCGAAGCACCTGCACATCGTGATCGACGATGACGACCGAGTTCCCGTCGCGAAGCAGGCTGCGAACAACGCCGAGAAGACCATCCACATTCGACGGATGCAAGCCGATCGACGGCTCGTCCAGCACATACAGCACGCCCGTCGTGCGGTTGCGAACGGCACGTGACAGCTGCACGCGCTGCCGTTCCCCGGTGGACAGCGTGGAGCTGGCCCGGTCGAGCGCGAGATAGCCCAGCCCGAGTTGGACAAGGCGTTGGGCGGTCTCCAGCATCTGCGACACGATGTTCTCGGCCATCGGCACCATGGGCGCCGGAACCGTCGAGGCGATCGTGGGAACCCAGGCGACGATCTCGTCGAGGGTCATGGATGTGGCACGGGCGAGGTCGATGCCGTCGACGAGTGTCGAGCGGGCCTGCGCACTCAACCGGCTGCCGCCACAGTCCGGGCAGACCTGCACGCTGAGAAAACGCTCTACCCGGTCCAGGCCCTTCTGCGTGCTGGCGTTGTTCAACGCCTCCTGCACCGCTTGGCGGGCGTTGCGGTAGCTGGCGTTGAGCTTGAACAACTTCCCGTTCTTCGACGGGTACAGGATCACGCGCTTGACCGGCGGACCGTCGAAGACGACCTGGCGTTCCTTCTTCGTCAACTCCGAAAACGGCACATCCACCCGCACCCCAAGCTCGGCGACGACCTGCGGCACGACCGTCAAGCCGAACATCTTCCACGGCGTCACGGCGCCCTCGTCGATGCTCAGTGACGGGTCAGGAACGAGCGTCGAATCGTCGACCTCCCGGACGGTGCCCGTGCCGGCACAGCGCGGACAGCCGCCCTCGCTGTTGAAGGCGAACGACTCCGCGCCGGGCGGGCCGAACACCACCTGGCAGGCGGGGCAGGTCAGCGGCCGATCGAGAGCGACATCCATCGTCGGCTGCAACCGGTGCCCGTTGGGACACTGGTGCGAACCGAGACGGGAATAGATCAGGCGCAGGCTGTTGAGCAGCTCCGTCGAGGTTCCAAACGTACTGCGCACCCCCGGAACGGCCGGCCGCTGGCGCAGCGCGAGCGCGGCGGGAACATGCTCCACGCTGTCCACAGCCGCTCGTGCCGCCTGGGTCAGGCGGCGGCGCGTATAGGTAGACAGCGCCTCAAGGTACCTGCGCGACCCCTCCGCATAAAGGACACCGAGCGCCAGCGACGACTTACCCGACCCGGACACCCCCGCGATCGCCACGAGCTTGCCCAGCGGCACCGACACGTCGATGTCCCTCAGGTTGTGGACGCGCGCGCCACGCACCTCGATCGCCGCCGGGGCGACGTGGTGGTCGGCCAGGGTTGACACATCATGAACCCTAGCCCATGGAATCCATGACGCGTCAAGCTCCGCGTCGACACCACGGGCCCCTTCCCGCGCCGACGGTTACCAACGACTCCAGCGGGGAACCGTACGCCGATGAGCAGCTACCATGATCCAGTCCTGCGCGGCGACGTATACCCCTCGGAAGAGGAGATCGACCCGGCCGGCGACGGCGTGGAGCCGGCCAGCCCGGCCGGGGCGTACGCCAACCAGGCCAGCCCGGAGCCGTCGCCCGAGCCTGGGCCGCTACCCCGGGCCGACACGGCAGCTCGCTCGATTGTGAGCCGACACCGGGACGGCTCGGTGGAGGTGGTCACCGACCTCGATGGCGACGGCATCGCCGATGTGGTACAGCTCGACCTCGACGGTGACGGGGTGCCGGACGTCACTTACATCGACAGTGACCGGGACGGCCGGCTCGACACCGTGCTGCGCAACCCGGCCCAGTGACGGCGCCGCGCTGCAACAAACCTGCAAACGCCAAGGCTTGAGTCTGGAAAGCGCTTTCCCTACGCTCAGTAGATATAGAAGCCTGGGGATATTTCGATCTCCCGACAGGACTGGGCACTGGGAGGGACAGCAGAGATGGGGAAGCACACCAAGCGCAGAGCGCTCCTGGCGGCCACCGCCGGCTCGCTGGCCGCCGCGCTGACCGCAATGATCGGCCTATCCACGACGGCGGCAGCAGCGACGGTCTTCAGCGACGACTTCAACGACAGTAACGCCAACGGCTGGACGACGTCCGGCGGCTCGTGGTCCGTCGTCAACGACGGCACCCCCACCTATCAGCAGGGTGGCACCAGCTCCGACGCCCGCGCCCGCGCCGGCTCGACGAGCTGGACCAACTACACCGTCACCACCCGGGTGAAACCGACCGCCGTCAACGGTAGTAACCGCTTCGTCGCCGTCCTGGCCCGCGCCCAATCCGCCACCAGCTACTACTACCTGGCGCTGCGCAGCAACAACACCGTCGAGCTGAAGAAGCTCGTCAACGGCTCCTCCACCACGTTCGCCACCGCCAGCGTCACCTTCACCCTCAACACCTGGTACACGCTCAGCCTCGAGGTATCCGGCAGCACCCTGCGCGGCACCGTCAACGGCGGCACCCCGTTGACCGCCACGGACACTCAATTCTCCAGCGGCCAGATCGGCGTCGCGACCTTCAACGCCAGCGCCCGCTTCGACGACGTGCTCGTCACCGACGGACCGGGACCGACGCCGACGACCACTTCACCCACCACGCCACCGTCGAGCCCGCCCGTCACCAGCCCACCGCCGCCGTCGTTCGGGATCGTCGGCTGGGCGACGCAGGCGGGCGGCACCACCGGCGGCGCGGGCGGCGCCACCGTCACCGTCAGC
>NZ_JAIBNX010000279.1 GCF_026130045.1 Micromonospora sp. CPCC 205371 | reverse complement strand
GTACGGCACCGTGCAGCTCGCCCTGCGGCACGGGATACCGCTCGTGACCGCGGGCGCCACCGACGCCGAACACGCCTTCTTCTCCGAAGAAGCCGGCATCGACTGGAACGTCATCTTCCTACTCGTCGGAATGATGCTCATCGTCTCGGTCCTCAAACGCACCGGCGCCTTCGAGTACCTGGCCATCTGGGCCACCAAACGCGCCAAGGGCCGCCCGTTCCGCGTCATGGTGCTGCTCGTGCTCGTCACGGCGGTCGCGTCCGCGTTCCTCGACAACGTGACCACGGTCCTGCTCATCGCACCGGTCACGTTCCTGGTCTGCGAACGTCTCGGCGTGCCCGTGGCGCCGTTCCTGATCGCCGAGGTGCTCGCCTCGAACATCGGCGGCACCGCAACCCTCGTAGGCGACCCACCGAACATCATCATCGCCAGCCGCGCCGGCCTGTCCTACAACGACTTCCTCATCCACCTGGCCCCGTTCATCGCGCTGCTGATGCTGGTGTTCATAGGCCTGTGCCGCATCCTGTTCCGGTCCGCGTTCCGCTACGACCCGGTACGGGCCGCGCACATAGCGGACCTTCGAGAGCGCGACGCGATCCGCGACGTCCGCCTGCTAGTGGTCAGCATGCTGGTACTGGCCGTGGTCACCGCCGCGTTCGTGCTGCACACCGCGCTGCACCTGGAGCCGTCGGTCGTGGCGATCGTCGGCGGGCTCGTACTGCTCGCGCTGTCCCGCCTCGACGCGGGAGCGGTCGCCAAGGACGTCGAGTGGCCGACCCTGGTGTTCTTCGCCGGCCTGTTCGTCATGGTCGGCGGCCTGGTCAACACCGGCGTCATCGAGGAGATCTCCCGCGCCGCCATCGACGCCACCGAAGGCCGCCTGTTCCTCGCCTCCATGATGCTGCTGTGGGGCTCCGCCGCCCTGTCCGCCGTCGTGGACAACATCCCCTACGTCGCCACCATGAGCCCCGTCGTCGCCGAGATGGTCAACAGCAACGGCAACACCAGCCAGTCACAGGTCCTATGGTGGGCCCTGGCCCTAGGCGCCGACCTAGGCGGCAACGCCACGGCCGTCGGCGCCTCCGCCAACGTCGTCGTGCTCGGCATCGCCGAACGCGCCGGCAAACCCATCACCTTCTGGCAATTCACCAAGTACGGCCTCGTCGTCACCGTCGTCACCGTCGCCCTCGCCATGCCGTACATATGGCTGCGGTACTTCGCCCTCGCCTGAGCCTGGAAAGGGCCAACCGTCATGCCACGTGTGCCGCTTCCGCGTCTCCGTCTCCGCACCGCCCGCCGCCTCACGGGCTCTCTGGACACCCTGACCGAGTACCTTCGCCAGGAGACCACCGGTGGCAAGCTACTTCTGGCCGCTACCGCCGCCGCCTTGCTGTGGGCCAACCTGGCCGGCGGCTCGTACGAGGCGGTATGGCAGACCGATGTGGCGTTCGGACCAGCGTGGCTGCACCTGGACCTGCCGCTGGCCGGTTGGGTCGCCGACGGCCTGCTGGCGATCTTCTTCTTCGTCGCTGGCCTGGAGGTCAAGCGTGAGCTGACGGTCGGCGAACTGGCCGGGTGGCGGGCCGCCGCCCTGCCCATCGCGGCCGCGGCCGGCGGCATGGTCCTGCCCGCCGTGGTCGCGCTGGCCGCCTCGCGCGGGGCAGCCGCCGGCGGCGGGGCGTGGGCAATCCCGGTCGCCACCGACATCGCCTTCGCTCTCGGCGTGCTCGCCTTGGCCGGTTCCGCGCTGCCATCCGGGGTACGAATCCTGCTCCTGTCCATGGCCGTCATCGACGACCTGGGCGCCATCACGCTGATCGCGATCCTGTTCACCCAACATCTGAGCCTGGCCTGGCTGGCCGGCGCCGCGCTGCTGTGCGCCGGGTACTGGTGGGCGCAGCGCCGCCGCGCCCCCGGCTGGCTGCTGGTACCGCTCGCGCTCGCCGTCTGGGTATGCCTGCACGCCAGCGGCGTACACGCCACCGTGGCCGGCATCGCCCTGGGCCTGCTCACGCCCGTACGGCCGGCGGCCGGCGAGGCCCAAGCGCGCGGCGAAATGCTGGAGCGGCGCCTGCACCCGCTGTCGGCCGGCATCGTGGTGCCGCTGTTCGCCCTCGCGGCGGCCGGCATCCCGCTCACCTCGATCCCGCAGGCGGTCACCGACCCCGTCGCACACGGCATCGTCGCCGGCCTGCTGATCGGCAAGACCCTCGGCATACTCGGCGGCACCTGGCTGGCCGTACGGACGCGAGCCGGCGCCCTTCCCGACGGGGTCGGCTGGGCCGACGTGCTGCCGGTCGCCGTGCTCGGCGGGATCGGCTACACCGTCAGCCTGCTGGTCACCGAGCTCGCCCTGCCCGACCCCGCCAGCCAAAGCCACGCCGCTACCGCCGTGCAGGCGGGCTCCCTGGCGGCCGCGGAGATCGCGATACTGCTGCTACGCCGCCGCAGCCGCCAGCACTGAGGCACTCGGTAGCCGTAACGACTTGGTAAGGGATTCACCCATGTGGTCGTGGTTAGCTGGTTGCGCCCTGTCCCAGCGTCTGTGGGGGTTTCCATGTCCCGGGTTGGCTTCCGTGCCGGCGCCGTCGCTATCGTGCTGGTCCTGGCTGGCTGCGGCGGCGACTCCCCGTCAGCGTCCCCGTCGGGCGGGCAGGCGCCAGCGACCGTCAGCACGCCGCCGGCCTCGCCGAGCCCCGTGGACCCCACGAGCGGCACGCCGGCCGACGTGCCAGAGGCGTTGCGCTTCACGTCCACCACTGTGGACGGTGGCCGGTTCGACGCGGCGACGCTGGCTGGCAAGCCCACGGTGCTGTGGTTTTGGGCGGCGTGGTGCCCGCGCTGCCGGGCGGCCGCAGACGACGTGGCGGGCATCCACCGCGACTTCACCGGCAAGGTCAACGTCGTCGGGGTCGCCGGGCTCGACAGCGGCGACGCGGCGATGCGCGAGTTCGTCGCCGACCGGGGCATCGACGGCTTCGTCAACCTCGCCGACGACGCCGGCGAGGTCTGGCGGCGTTTCGAGGTGACCACGCAGGAGTACTACGTGATCCTCGACCGCGGCGGAGCGATCGTCCACAAGGGACCGCTGAGCCCGGACGCCCTGCGCGACCGGGTGACGGCGCTGGCCGGCTAAGGGACCCGCGGTGCTCGACGCCCCGTACGCTCTCGCGCTCGCGGCGGGACTGCTCGCCGCGGTCAATCCGTGCGGGTTCGCGCTGCTGCCCGCGTACCTGTCCTTCCTGATCGTCGACGACACCACCGAGAGCGGCCGGGTCCGCGCCGCTGGCCGTGCCCTGACGCTGACCGCCGCGATGACAGCCGGATTCGTCGCCGTCTTCGGCGCGTTCGGACTGCTGGCCGCGCCCGCCGCCGACCTCGTCGCACGGCACCTCCCCTGGGTGAGCATCGCGATCGGGCTGAGCCTGGTGGTCGCCGGCGGCTGGCTGCTTGCCGGTCGCCAGCTTCCCGCGCTCGGTCTCAAGGTCGGTGCCGGGCCACAGGTGAGCCACCAGTTCGGCGCCATGACGCTGTTCGGCGCGTCATACGCCATCGCTTCGCTGGGCTGCACAATAGGACCATTCCTGGCCGTCGTGGTCGCGGGGTTCCGCACCGACTCGGTCCTCGCCGGCGTTGGTTTGTTTCTGGCGTACGCGGCGGGCATGACGCTGGTCGTCGGCACGGTCGCCCTGGCGGTGGCGTTCGCCCGCACATCGCTGATTCGCGGGATACGCCGAGCCGCGCCGTTCATCAACCGCGCCGCCGGCGCCCTGCTGCTGATCGCCGGCGGCTACGTGGCCTGGTACGGCTGGTACGAGCTGCGGGTCTTCCGCGACGGCGACACGACCGACCCGATCATCGACACCGCCACGCGGGCACAGGCGGACATCGCACGGTGGCTGGACCAGGCCGGCCCGGCGGTCGTGGCAACCGCCTTCGCCATCCTGCTGTTCGCCACGGTGGCCGTACGGTTGCTGCGCCGCGCACGGCGCTGACCCGATCCCCCGCGCCCGCCGCCCCACTCCTGTCCACTGGTTGGGCGGCGGGCGCGGTCTGCGGGCCTACTTGTAGAGGACCGCCTGGATCTCCGGCGAGTCGATGTTGGTCTTGTCGTACCAGAAGAAGCCGGTGTCGATGGTCTTCGGCAGGGTCTGGCCGTTGATCGCGTCGACGGCCGCCTTGACCAGAGCGGCTCCCATGCCGACCGGGTTCTGCGTGATGGCGCCCGCCTCGGTGCCGTTCTTGATGGCGTCGATCTGGGCCTGACCGGAGTCGAAGCCGACGACCACGACGCCGGACTTGCCGGACTCCTCGATTCCCTTGATCACACCGATGGCCGAACCCTCGTTGGCGCCGTAGATCCCCTTGATGTCGGGGTTGGCGCGCAGGATCGACTTGGTGATGTCGGCCGACTTGGCCTGGTCACCACCGCCGTACTGGGGCGGCAGCACCTGGATGCCGGGCGCGTTTGCCTTCATCCAGTCCAGGAAGCCGTCGCGCCGGTCCCGGCCGGTGACGCTGGTCTGGTCGTGCACGACCAGGGCGACCTTGCCTGAGCCGCCGATCAGCTCGGACAGGTGCTTGGCGGCCTCGCCGGCGGCCGCCTTGTTGTCGGTCGCCGCGGTGGTGAGCGGTACATCACTGTCCACACCGGAGTCGAACGCGATCACCGGGATGTTGGCGGCCTTCGCCTGCTCCATCAGCGGCGCGGCGGCCTTGCTGTCCAGCGCGGCGAAGCCGATCGCGTCCGGCTTCTTGGCCAGCGCGTTCGTGAGCATCGTCGTCTGCGCCTCGATGTCGGCCTCGGTGGCGGGCCCTTCGAACGTGATGCGCACGTTCTGCTTGGCCGCCTCCTCCTCGGCGCCCTTCTTGACCGCCTGCCAGAACTGGTGCTGGAAGCCCTTGGAGACGATCGCGATGTACTTCTGGTCGCCGCCGCTGCCCGTGCCGCTGTCACCGTCGTCCCCACATCCGGAGGCGACGACGGCGATGGTGGCGACGGCAATGGCTGCGAGAATTCGATTTCTTTTCATGGTGGGTGCTCCCTTGTGTCCGTGGGTGGTCACGTCAGGCTTCCTTCTTGCGCACCATGTCGGCGTAGACGGCCACGAGGATGACCAGGCCGAGGATGACGTTCTGCCACTCCTGCGGGATGGACATGATCTGCAGGCCGTTGTTGAGGACCGAGATGATGAGGGCGCCGATCACGGTGCCGATGATCGAGCCCTTGCCGCCGGCCAGCGAGGTGCCGCCGATGACGACGGCGGCGATGGCCTGGAGTTCGTAGCCCATGCCGGTGGCCGGCTGGGCGGAGCCGAGACGCGCCGAGATCATCACACCGGCGAGGCCGGTGAACAGGCCGGCCAGCGTGTAGATGACGATCTTCCAGCGCCGCACGTCGATGCCGGAAAGGGCGGTCGCGGCCTCGTTGCTGCCGATGGAGTACGTGTACCGGCCGAGCAGCGTCTTGCTCAGCAGGAAGCCGGCGATCACCGCGGCGGCGACCAGCACCAGGACGGCGTTGGGGATGTTCAGCGCGGGGATCAGCTCTCCGGTGGAGATCTTGATGTAGCCCGGGTTGTCGGTGAAGTAGATCGGCGTGCTGTTGGAGATCACCAGTGCAAGCCCCTGCGCCACCAGCATCATCGCCAGGGTGGCGATGAAGGGCGGCAGCTTGAGTACCGCGACATTGAGGCCGTTGACCAGGCCGATCAGGCCGCCGAACAGGATCGCCAGCGGCACGCCGATGATCACGGGCAGGCCGGCGTCGACGATGAAGACGCCGGACATGACGGCGCACAGCGCCATGCCGGTGCCGATCGAGAGGTCGATGCCGCCGGTGATGATGACGAACGTCGTACCGAGCGCGAGCGTGCCGATCACGACGGTGCTGAACAGGATGTTGATGACGTTGGAGTACGTCGGAAAGGCCGAGTTCGCGAAGGAGAAGAACGTGAAGATCACGATCAGGCTCGCGAACGCCAGCAGCTGCTGAAGGCGGTTCCTGGCGGCGGCGATCCAGGTGGCCCGGTCGGTGGCGCCTTCCGCGCGGGAGAGCAGGGACGTCATCTCATACCGCCTTCGGTTCGGTCGAGTGCAGGTCGAGCAATCCGAGCTCCGCGGCGTCCTCGGGGTTCTCGTTGGGCCGCAGGGTGGCCAGGTGCATGACGCTCTCCTGGGTGGCCTCGTCGGCGGAGAGGATGCCGCTGACCCGCCCCTCCGTCATCACGACGATCCGGTGAGACATGCGGAGCACCTCGGGCAGCTCGGAGCTGATCATGATGATCGCCTTGCCCTGCTGGGCCAGGCTGTTGAGCAGGGCATAGATCTCCTCCTTCGCGCCCACGTCGATGCCGCGCGTCGGCTCGTCGAAGATGAGGATGTCGCAGTCCTTGACCAGCCACTTCGCGATGACGACCTTCTGCTGGTTGCCACCGGAAAGAAACTTCGTGGTCTGCCGTATCGATGGCGTCTTGATGGTCAGCCGGTCCGCCACCTCCTTGGCGGCACGCCTCGCCATGAGCCTGTCGACAAGGCCCCACCGGCTGAACCGCTCACGCAGCGACGGCAGCGTGATGTTTTCGCTCACGTCGTGCTCGAGTAGCAGTCCGAGCTGCTTGCGATCCTCCGACAGGTACCCGATGCCCAGCTCGGCGGCCTCCGCCGGCGTGTGGATGCGGACCTGCCGGCCGTGTACGCGGATGGTCCCACCACTCGCCTTGTCGGCGCCGACCAGCGCCCGGGCGACCTCGGTGCGCCCCGCTCCCATGAGCCCCGCGAACCCGAGGATCTCCCCCTTGCCGAGCGTGAAGCTGACGTCACGCAGCAGCTCCTTTGTGGACAGTCCATCGACGTCGAGGACGGTCTCCCGACCGTCCCGCACGTCGACCGGGCGCGCGTCGCTGGTCAGCGTGCGCCCGACCATCAGGGTGATGACCTCGCGCATACCGGTCTTCGCGGTGTCGAGGGTGCCGACGTACCGGCCGTCGCGGATGACGGTGATGCGGCCGGCGATCGCCTTCAACTCGTCCATCCGGTGGGAGATGTAGATGACGCCGGTGTCCTCGCGGATGAAGCGGCGGATCAGCCCGTGCAGCGTGCGCACCTCGGCGTCGTTCAGCGCCGCCGTAGGTTCATCCATGATGAGTACGCGGGCGTCGTAGGACAGCGCCTTGGCGATCTCGACCATCTGCTGGTTGGCGACCGTCAGGTCGCTGACCGTGGCCCGGATGTCGAGTGGCAGCCCCAGCCTGTCCACCAACTCAGCCGCGCGGCGGTTGAGCTCGCGGTCGGACAGCACCAGGCCGCGTCGGGGCTCGCGGCCGATATAGATGTTCTGCGCGACCGTGAGATGCGGCATCAGGTTGAACTCCTGATGGATGATGCTGATGCCGGACTCCAGGGCGTGCTTGGGGTTCTCCGGCGTAAACGGCTGGCCCTGCAGCCGGAACGAGCCCGCGTCCGGCACGTAGATGCCCGACAGCAGCTTCATCAGCGTCGACTTGCCGGCGCCGTTCTCGCCCACGAGGGCCAGCACCTCGCCGTAGCGCAGGTTGATGTGCATGTCGTCGAGGGCCAGGACGCCCGGAAACGCCTTCCGCACGCCTTCGACCTCGAGCAGGTAGCCGTTCGCGTCGTTCACCCCGCCGCCCTCCCTTCGGCGAACCGGTGGCGCTCGATCGACGCTTGCAGCATCTCCGCGCCCGCACCCGGCGAAACCGGGGTCACGTAGTTGCCGTCCCGGATCACCACCGGGTCGACGAAGTGCTCGTGCAGGTGATCCACGTACTCGATCATGCGATCGTGGAGGGTGCCGGAGACGGCCACATAGTCGAACATCGACAGGTGCTGGACCAGCTCGCACAGGCCGACACCGCCGGCGTGCGGGCACACCCGCACCCCGAACTTCGCCGCCAGCAGGAGCATCGCGACGTTCTCGTTGACCCCCGAGACCCGCGTGGCGTCGATCTGCAGTACGCCCAGCGCGCCCGCTTGCAGGAACTGCTTGGCCAGTACCCGATTGGCCATGTGCTCGCCGGTAGCGACCGGGATGGGTGCGATGGCGCGGGCGATGGCGGCGTGCGCCAGCACGTCGTCCGGGCTGGTGGGCTCCTCGACCCAGGCCACGTCGTACGGGGCGAGCGCGCCGATCCAGTCGATCGCCTCGGCCACGTCCCAGCGCTGGTTGGCGTCCACCGCGATCCGCACGTCCGGCCCGACGACCCCGCGGGCGATCCGCAGCCGGCGGATGTCGTCGTCGCGGTCACCGCCGACCTTGAGCTTGATCTGGCCGAACCCGCTGTCGACCGCCTCCCGGCACAGCCGCGCGAGCTTCTCGTCGTCGTACCCGAGCCAGCCCGGCGTGGTCGTGTACGCCGGGTATCCGGTGCGCAGCAGCTCGGCCTCGCGCCCCTCGCGGCCGCCGCGCGCGTCCTCCAGCATCTTCAACGCCTCGTCCGGCGTGAGGGCGTCGGTCAGATACCGGAAGTCGACCAGGCCGACGATCTCGGCCGGCGTCATCCTGGCCAGCAGCTGCCACAGCGGCAGGCCGGCCCGCTTGGCCTTCAGGTCCCACAGCGCGTTGACGACCGCGCCGATGGCCATGTGCATCACCCCCTTCTCCGGCCCGAGCCAGCGCAACTGGGAGTCGTGCACCAGCTCGCGCCAGAACCCGCCGAGGTCGTCGAGGAGCGCCTCGACGTCGCGCCCGACGACATAGGGGGCGAGGCTATGGATGGCGGCGACCTGCACGTCGTTGCCGCGGCCGATGGTGAAGACGAAGCCGTGCCCGGTCCACGCGTCGTCGGCGTCGGTCCGCAGCCGCACGTACGCGGCCGAATAGTCCGGATCAGGGTTCATCGCGTCCGAGCCATCCAATGACTGAGACGTGGGAAACCTGACGTCGTCGGTTTCCAGGGCGATGATGTGGCTCACCAAGCAGCTCCTCCCGCGAGAACGCGGTGATGTTGCCGGACGCTAGACATCCGATGTCTGTCCTGTCAAGATACCTAACCAAAGTTGTTACGCGGCTGTTGAACTGGGATGACCAGCAAGGGGTCGGATGTCTGTGGCCGGGTGGGCGCGTCTTCGCGCTCTATACCACCATGGGAGATTCCCGACGATCCCGCCATACCGACAATAGGTCGGAGGTCCGCAGCCCTCTTACGCCCCGCCGCCCCGCCGCTCGTAACCCGCGCGCCCCGCTCCTCGCGCGGTGCCCTGCCGGTCGCGCCCCCCTTTTCGTCGATCAAGGGCGAATGCACGTGGTTCGATCTCTTTTCCGCGGGCATTTGCCCTTGATCGACGCGTTCTTCCTTGATCGGCGCTGCGGCGGGGGGGCGCGCGGCCGCACCCCGACCCTCTACGC
>NZ_JAIBNX010000278.1 GCF_026130045.1 Micromonospora sp. CPCC 205371 | reverse complement strand
GAATGCACGCGGAAAAGAGATCCAACCACGTGCATTCGCCCTTGATCGGCGGGGAGAGGGCGCCGGAACGGCCCGAGCGGCGCGAGCGGCGCGAGCGGCCCGAGCGGCGCGGGTGGCGGGGGTGGCGCGGGTGGCGCGAAGGGCGCGAAGGGCGCGAAGGGCGCGAGTGCGCGAAGGGGTGCGGGTCGTGCCGAGGGTGGTGCGCGAACGGCGTGGGCGGTGGAAAGCGTGCGGCCGGTTAGCGGCGGAAGATCGTGATGGAGTGGCCTACGTCGTCGATCTTGGTGCTGGTGGCGACCAGGTGCGCCAGCGGGCCGTTGATGGCCTTGGCCAGGGTGCTGTTCGAGACGACGAGCAGGCCACGCACCTCCTCCGGCGGCGTGCGTAGCGGGTCGCGGAACTTGATCTCGTAGAAGTCGGGCTGGCCGCTGCCTTTGTAGACGAGCCAGACCTGCTCGCCCGGATATCGCGTACGCAGTCGCTCCGCTAGGCGTCCCAGGTCCTGGCCCCAGTCGACGTTGGAGTCGTTCAGCCGCAGGTGAGTCTTTGCCGGCCCGCCGAACGCCTCGTTGGAGTACGGCAGGTAGTACGGGAACGTGCGCACCGAGCTGATCGCCACGAAGAGGACTAGCGCCGCCGTCGCGCCTCGCAGGAACACCGGGCGCCAGGGCACGACCACCATGGCCGCCGCGGCGACCGCGAGCAGCATCGGCATGAAGAGGACGTATCGGGTGCCGAAGTCGCGGTCGCCCATCATCGCGGCGCCTAGCAGTACCCCCGCCGGCAGCAGCACGTACGGGGCGGCCGGCCGCAGTCGCCGCACTGCCAGCATCGCCACGGTGCCTGCCAACCAGAGGGCGAGCATCCCGAGCGGCGTCTTCACCAGGAGGGCGGCGGGCAGGTAGTACCAGACGGAGTCGCTGTAGCTGCGCCCGAAGAGGTACCCGCCGAACTTGCCGTCCTCGAATCCGAACTGGACGCGCAGGCCGTCGCGGTACGGCTGCGGGAACGGGACCGCGTCGACGAGCAGCGCACGGAGGCCATGCACGGCGGGCAGGTCGGGCGGCGACACCCAGACCAGGTCCGGGTCGACGGCCAGGTAGCTGGCCCAGACCACGCCCACGGCGATCAGGCCGACTCCGACCGCAGCCGCCCCGCCGACCGCAAGCGCCCGCCACCGCCCCGCCCTGGCCACACCACCGGCGGGCGCCGAAGCCGCGCCGCCGCCGACGGCGGATGCCGCGCCGGCCGTGGCGGGAGCCGCGCCGGGGGAGGGCCGGGTCGCGTGCCAGACCGACAGGACGGCCAGGCCGAGCACCACCGGCACCGCGGCCAGTGCTGACATCTTCGTCGCCAGCGCCGCCCCCAGCGCCAAGCCCGCCAGCGGAAGGTACAACAGCGGTCGCCGCCGCGCTCGCCACACCATCCACAGGGCCGCGACGAGGAAGCCGCTGACGATGGCGTCGAGCGTCGCCAGCGACCCGTGCGCGATCACGTCCGGCGAGAACGCGTACAGCGCCAGCGCGACCAGCCCACCGAGCCAGCCGGCGACGTCCCGCGCAAACCCGAACACCGCCAGCCCGAACAGCAGCGTCATGATGATGACCGGGAGCCGCGCCAGCAGCATGAGCCGCGCCGGGTCGTACCCGGACTCGTACTGCAGCCACCTGCCGAGGGCGGTCTGGTCGCCAACGAATGCCGGATCGACCTTAGCCTCGCCGTACGACAATCCCGCCCCGATGATCAGCTTGCCGAGCGGCGGGTGCTCCGGGTTGTACCGCAGGCTGTGCTCCTGGATCTGCACCAGCGCCGCGCCCGCGTACACGGGCTCGTCGATGGTCGAGGTCTGCTCGACGGCGGTCGTGAGCATCGCGGCTGCCATCTGGGCGAGGAGCGCGGCCACGGCGAGGGCGAGAAGCCCACGCCGGAGCCACCGTGGCGTGGTTGTCATTATGATCGGATCATGGCATGTGTCCGGCCCTGCGCCACTTGGGGCGGACCGGCAGGATGGGATCATGTATGACTTCCTGCCGTGGCTGTACTGGTCACAGGCCACGGACGAGGATCGTTCCGCGCAGGTGGAGTGGCAAAAGACACTTCGCGAGCGGGGTGTGCGGGAGATCGGCGAGCGCACGTACCTGTCGCCGCTGGCCGCGATCTATGAGACGACGCTGCGGATCGGCCGGGACTCGTACATCGCCGCGCATGTGTACCTGACCGACGACGTGGAGATCGGCGACAACTCGACGCTGAACCCGTTCGCGGTGGTTCGCGGCCGGGTGCGGCTCGGCGACGGCGTCCGTGTCGGCTCGCACGCGTCGCTGCTCGGCTTCAACCATTCGATGGCTCCGGACCGGCCGGTGTACGAGCAGCCGACCATCGCCAAGGGCATCACGGTGGGCGACGACGTGTGGATCGGCTCCAGCGCGATCGTCGTCGACGGCGTCACCATCGGCGAGCACAGCGTGATCGGCGCCGGCGCGGTCGTCACGAAGGACGTGCCGCCGTGGTCGATCATGGCTGGCAACCCGGCCCGGCGTGTCCGGGATCGGCGCGACAAGGCGGGCACGCGGGCGGATGGTCTCACCGCGCGGCTCGCGCGCTTCGCGGACCGCGCGCGCGAGGAGGCGCCGGTGCTGCTCGACCGGTACTGGCAGCCAGAGCACGGCCGGTTCGTCAACCAACCGGGCGGTGCACTGGACGTGCGCGCAACGTGCGACGCGGTGGAGATCTCCGACCTATTGCTCGGCGCGCCGCCCCCGCAGGTGCCTGCGAGCAATCTGGTCGATTGGCTCAAGCAACAGAGCAGGGAGGATTACCACATCCTGTGCGTCGGGTACGCGCAAGATCTGCTCGGTGCGCCTTTCGAGTACCCGATCAGCCTGGACCACGACGGCCTGGTGTCGCGATTGGACGGCCTGCCCTGGCGGACGGAGGCCTGGGCGGCCGGCGCGTGGGTCGACGCCTTCGGCACCGCCCTGCTGTGGAACCGGCGCCTTGGCCCGCCGGCGCCGCTGGAAGCACTCTTCGGGTGGCTGCTGACCCGCCAGGACCGGTGGACCGGGCTGTGGGGCTCGCCCACGGCGGCCGAGCGGTTCCGCCAGCCCGTCAACGGGTACTACCGGCTGACACGCGGCACGTTCGCGCAGTTCGGGCTGCCGGTGCCGCGCCCAGAGGCGACGATCGACACGGTGCTCGCGCACAGCCGGGACGCCGGGTTCTTCGGCGACGGCCGGGGCACCGCGTGCGACGTGCTCGACGTGATCCATCCACTGTGGCTGTGCGGGCAGCAGACCCGGCACCGCCGTAGCGACGCGCACGCGTGGGCGCGGGAGCGGCTCGACGCCGCGCTGTCGCGCTGGCGACCGGGCGCCGGGTTCGCGTTCAGTCCGGCTCCGACGGCCGGGTCCGAGCACGAGTCCAGCCTCATGGGTACCGAGATGTGGCTCGCCATCGTCTGGCTGCTCGCCGACGTGCTGGGGGAGAGCGGTGCGCTCGGGTACCGTCCGCGCGGAGTGCACCGACCCGAGCCCGCTGTTTAACCAACCCAGCGGTACCGGCGCTCGGGGCGCCCCGGCACCGCGTAGCGGAGTGTGACGTCGGCCTTGCCGGTGTCGTGCAGGTGCTCGAGGTATCGGCGGGCACTGACCCGAGAGATCCCGACCTTTTGCGCGCACTCGGCGGCCGACATTGTCTCGTCCGTGGCCCGCAGGGCGCTCTCGACGAGTCCGGCGGTGACCGCACTGAGCCCCTTGGGTAACGCGGCGGCGGTCGCCCGCGCGGAGGTGGCCCGGGCCAGCACCCGGTCGACGTCGGCCTGGCTGTGCACCTCGGCCGCGTAGATGCCGCTGCGTTGGGCCGCGTACTGCTCCAGCCGGCGCCGCAGGTCGTCGAAGCCGAACGGCTTGAGCAGATAGTTCACCACGCCGTGCCGCACCGCCCCGCGCACCGCGTCGGACTCCCGGGCCGCCGAGATGACCAGCACGTCGCAGTCGAGGCCGGCGGTGCGCAGCCGGGTCACCACGTCGAGGCCGAAGATGTCCGGCAGGTACAGGTCGAGCAGCACCAGGTCGGGGCGCAGCTCGGCGGCGGCGTCAAGCGCGTCCTGTCCAGTGTGGGCGGTGCCGACGACCCGGAAGCCCGGCACGCGCTCCACGAAGCCGCGGTGGATGCGCGAGACCATGAAGTCGTCGTCGACGACCAGTACGTCGATCGTCGGATGCTTCATCTGCTCGCCTCCGCGACCGCGACCGGATGGCCCACCGTGAGCCGCGCGGTGAACATGGCCCCCGCGGCCGTGTTGGTGACCGCGACCTCGCCGCCGTGCCGCTTGCAGACGAGGCGCGTCAGCGCCAGGCCGATCCCGCGTTCGCCCTCCTGGGCCGCTTTCGTGGTGAACCCGTGCGAGAACACCTCCTGCGCCAGCTCCGGAGCCACGCCCGGTCCCGAGTCGCGCACGATTATCTCCACAGTGGACGCATCCTGGCGCAGCTCGACCTCCACCCAGGCGTCGTGCCCGGCTTGGCCAGCGGTGGCGGCGTCCACCGCGTTGTCGACCAGGTTGCCGACGACGGTGGCCACGTCGGCCGAGTCGCGCGGGTCGAGCCGGTCGAGCGACGTGCGTTCGGAGACGCGCAGCTGGACGCGGCTCTCCGCCGCCTGCGCCGACTTGGCCATCAGGAGCGCTGCGACGGCCGTATCGTGCACCCGGCTGGTCAGCGTCAGATCGAGCGACTCGCGGTGCCGTGCCAGCGCGTCGACGTACCGGACCACCTCGTCGTAATCGCCAAGCTGAATGAGGCCGGAGATGGTGTGCAATTGGTTGGCGAACTCGTGCGCCTGTGCTCGGAGCACTTCGGTAGTGCTCCGGAATGACCCGAGCTCCTGCTCGAGCTGGGCGAGCTCGGTGCGGTCACGCAGCGTGGTGACCGATCCGAGGCGGCGGCCATCCTTCGTCACGCTCATCCGGTTCATGACCAGGACACGCCCGCGGCGCAACACGACCTCGTCGGTGCCGTCACCCTCGACTCCCGTCAGCACGTCGCGCAGCCGCCCCTCGATGCCCAGTTCGGCCAGGCTCCGCCCGACGCACTCCTCGGGTAGGTCCAGCAGCGTACGCCCGACCGCGTTGACCAGCGTGATCCGCTGATGCGGGTCGAGCGCGATGACACCCTCGGCGATGCCGTAGAGCATCGCTTCGCGGTGCTCGGCAAGGCCGGCAATTTCGCGCGGCTCCAGCCCAAGGGTCTGCCGCTTGATCCGCCGGGCCAGCAGCCACGAGCCGACGAGGCCCATCGCGCTCGCGACGCCGAGGTACAGGATCAGGTTGCTGGAGGCGTTGCGCGCCCGCTGCCACACCGTGGGCGACGCCTCGCCGACCATGACGGTGCCCAGATGCTTGCCGATCTTGCCCTTCTCGGCGCCGAGTACCGGCACCTGGGCGACCAGCTCGCGTTCGCCGTCGACGCGCAGCTCGCCCGACCAGCCGCGCGCCTCGGCCACGCCCGGGTCGCCGAGCGGCAGCCTCGTGCCGACCAGGATCGGATTGGTCGAGCTGACGACGACGCCGCGGGCGTTCGCGATGGTGACCGAGGTGATGCCTGACTCGGTCCGCGTGGACTGCACCAGCGGGGCGAGGGTCTCGCCCGGCGCCGGGGCGTCGAGCTGGGCGCGGACCAGCGGGTTGTCGGCGAGCTGTTCAGCCAGGGCTGCCACCCGGCGCCCCTCGACCCGGTTGAACGTCGCCGCCGACTGCGCCAGCGACAGCGCGGCGACCGCCACCAGCACGACCACGATGATCGCCAGTTGGGAGGCGAGCAACTGGCCCGCCAGCGTGGGGCGGCGGGATGGCACGACCACGGGGACTCAACTTTCTGACTGCGGGGTCAATCATCATCGCGCCCACCCTGGCCTGGGCGCTAGTCTCGCGGCTCGGGGTTTCGGGAGGTTTGGGTGAGTGAGGTCATCGTCGTCACGGGTGTGATGGCAGCGGGGAAGTCGACGGTCGCGCAAGGGCTGGCCGAGCGGCTGCCGCGGGCGGCGCACGTACGCGGTGACGTGTTCCGGCGCATGATCGTCTCTGGCCGCGAGGAGATCTCGCCGGACTCGGGTGCGCGGGCCGTGGCTCAGCTCGAACTGCGGTACCGGCTCGCGACCCAGGTCGCCGACGGTTACGCCGAGGCGGGCTTCACCGCGGTGCTCCAGGACATCGTGCTCGGCCCGGAGCTGCCCCGGTACGTCGACATGATCAGCACGCGACCGCGGTACCTCGTGGTGCTCGCGCCGCGGCCCGACGTGGTCGCGGAGCGCGAGGCAGGGCGCGGCAAGAAGGGGTACGGCGACTGGACGGTGAGCGCCCTCGACAGCGCGCTGCGCGGCGGCACTCCGAGGCTGGGTCTGTGGCTGGACAACTCCTCACAGACTCCGGAGCAGACCGTGGCGGAGATCCTGTCCCGCCTCCCCGAGGCCCGCCTCGGAGACTGATCGTCACCTCAGTGCGGCATTGAGGCGGTCGGGGAAATCGGTGGGGAACGCGTGGGGCAATCCGGGGATCAGATCGAGGGCGCATCGGAGGCCCGCTCGGCGTAAACCATCGATCGCCGGGAGCGCGTCGTCGCGTACATCATCATCGTGCTCACCGAGCATGACCGTGCCGGTGACGCCGCGCGCGACGGCGGCCGTCACGTTCGTGGGGTCGAGGTGCGCAGGCCCGATGGCCGGCGCGCCCGCGCCGGAGCGCGCCGGCGGGCCCGGACCCCCGGCCAACGCCCACAGGATGGCCTGCCGCCCGCGGGCGGAGAACCCGCCGGCGACCAGCGGAAGGCGCTGGTCGCCGGCCGGCAGCGCGGCGAGCGCGGTGGCGATGTCGCGCAGGCCGGCGGCGGTATCGGGCCATGACCGGTACGTCGGCGTGCTGCGCTGTGAGGAGTCCGGCGCGAGCAGGACGAAGCCCGCCGTGACGGCGGCTTCCCAGCCGGCGACGGCGTCGTCCGCGTCTTCGCCGGCACCGTGCAGCGCGACCAGGACGCCGCGGGCGGTGCCGGCCGCGGGGGGCGGGGCCGCGGGACCGCCGGATCAGCGGCGGCCGGGACGCGGCGTCGGAGGCGAGGGCGCGGGCGTGGGACCGTTCGACGAGGTCGGCGAAGCCGGGTAGGTCGCGCAGGGACGCGAGGTCATCGTCGTCGATCAGGATGCGGCGGTGCCACCAGCCACCGGCGTCGAAGGCGGACCGCAGCTCGGTGAGCGCCTCGGCGGGCCGACCAGCCGCACCGAGCAGGCACGCTGCCAGGTGCGCCAGGTCGGCGCGCCGCGATGGCAATCGGGGCATCGCGGCTCGGAGCAATCCAATGCCGTCCTCGTAGCGCCCCTCGGTGTAGAGGGCGATCGCCCGATCCTCGATCCCTCGGTACGCCGCGCGATCGTCAGCCATCCGACGCCCGGACATAGGTGGTGACGGATGCGGCGATTACCGGATAGCGCTTGATCATAAGCTCGTCGATCATCGACAGCAGGGTACCGGCCGAGCGGCCGCCGCCGCACAGCCACATTCCCTGTCCGGGCTGCTGCTTGAGCCGCTGGACGAAATCACCATGGTGCTGTTGTATCCGGCATCGCCGACATGGTCGAGCGCATCCCGCCCCCGGCACCGTGAACCGGCGTTAGGGTGAGCCGGTGATCCGCAAGCGCGTCCTGGTCTCCGGTGAGGTGCAGGGCGTGTTCTTTCGAGACACCTGCCGCCGCGTCGCCGGACAGCAGGGCGTCGCCGGTTGGGTGCGCAACCTCCCGGACGGACGCGTCGAGGCCGTCTTCGAGGGCGATGTGGACGGTGTCGAGCGCCTGGTGAGCTGGACCCGTCGCGGCCCGTCGCGTGCGACTGTCACCGCGGTGGAGGTGCGCGACGAGCCCGTCGAAGGGCTCGCCTACTTCGAGATCCGGTGAGCTGGGGCCCTAGCGGCCGAAGAGGTAGGTGACTCGCACCAGCGGCTCCGCGAACGCGAGGATCTGCTCCGCGTCGTCCAGCCGGGACTCGTAGTACGTGAGCAACTGTGTGCCGTAGAGGCTCCATGGCGGTACCCGGCCGGCGATGTGCTCGGCTGCGAGGGCCGGGCCGACGTACCGCCGGATCGTGTCCGGGTCGGGGCCGGTGAGCCGGAACTTGCTGTCGAACTGTTCGTCACCGAGCGCGGTGGGTTTGTCGCCAAAGATGGCCCGGCCGAGCTTCGACAGCCCGCCGCGGCGTTCCACCGCGAGGGTGGGACCGGGCTCGGGCAGGCTTACCACCACGACCACGAGGTGGTGGGTCGTCGACGACGTGCTCGTCCGGGATCCACTATCGCCGCCGGCGGTGGTCGACGTGCTGGTGCGTGTGTACGAGTAGTCGGCAACGGTGACTTCGCGTCCGTTCAGGACACCGGTCAGGGCCAGCGTGACGCGCCGCTGGCTCGTGCCGGGCAGCCGTGACATCCACTCGACCCGCGGCGACTCGACGTACCGCCATCCGTTGCGGCGTGCCCAATCCTGCAAGGCCGAGCGGCGCCGCCGTTCGTGGCGGATGCCGAGCACGGTCGCCACGACCACGAACGTGATGAGCAGGGCGAGGCCCAGGCCGATCACGATGGGTACAAGCTGGTCCACGCCCGAGAACCTATCCGATTCACGTACCGACCGTGACCGCTCAAATAGCCGCGTGCGACGATAGCTGACCGTGATCAACATCGGCTCGCTGCGTCCTACCGACCGCGCCGCGTGGGAAGCGCTGGCGCGCGGCTACAAGGCCTTCTACCAGACCCCGGTCAGCGACGACGGGTACGACGGCATGTGGCACCGGCTGCTCCGCGCCGACGACGTGCACGGCATCGGGGCGTGGCTGGACGGCAGGCTCGTCGGTATCGCGCACTATCTTTTCCACGCCACCTGCTGGTCGGCGGACTCCTGCTATCTGCAAGACCTCTTCGTGGACGAGGCGGCTCGGGGCCAGGGCGCGGCGCGGGCACTCATCGAGTGGGTGGCCGCGGAATCCAACAAACGGGGAGCGGCCCGCCTGTACTGGACCACCAAGCATGACAACCACGCCGCGCGGACGCTGTACGACAGGGTTGCGAGCTTCAATGGTTTCATCCGCTACGACTACCCGTTGAGCTCGCCGGGCTGACGGAGGCGCCTTTGGACGACCAGCCGGGCACCAGCGCGGCCGGCTACGCCCGATGCCGCAGTGGGCGGGTCACCGAAGACTACACAGTGGACGCGGATCAAGGAGAATCGCGTCGATCAAGGGCAAACGCACGTGGAAAAGAGATCAAAGCACGTGCGTTTGCCCTTGATCGGTGGGTGCATTAGTAACATTGAGGCATGGCGGACATTGATGCAGCTCAGGGG